>JADFNK010000117.1 GCA_022563405.1 Gemmatimonadota bacterium
CCTTCGAAGACGGAGGAGGCCTCGCGTTCCCCTTCGGCGCGCTCCGCGACGTCGGCGACCTCGCGGCGATCCATGAGACCGGCGACGGCCAGGAGCCGATCGTCGTGTTCTGGGACGGCGACGCCTCAGCGGCGATGGCATATCGGCCATCGGCGGGCGGCCAGGTGCTGACTTTCGAGGTGAGGGACGGCGCCTTCGTGGATGTGGAGACGGGGAGCGAGTGGAGTCTCGAGGGGCATGCACTCGCGGGCCCCTTGGCGGGTCAAAGACTCGCGATGATCCCCGAGGCCTACGTGTCGTTCTGGTTCGCCTTCTCGACCTTCTTCGAGAATCCCGAACTGTGGCTTCCGTGAGACCGCAAGAAAGCGCCTAGAATGTCCCCGCGTAAGACTCGCGCCTCTGCCTCGGTCGTGGCCTACATCACCGCTGAGCGAGGGAGCGATCAGCGGCCTGAAGTGGCGCATCTGGCGCGACGTTCGCGTCGCGGACTCAGAGCCAAGGAGCCAGAGAACTGTTTGTAGGGAAATTTCCCACAAATCCAAGGGAAACCGCCCTACAGTCGGCTCGAATGTCCGATGATATCCTTTAGGCGTCAAACTTTACTTCGCTCTCCCCAGAGTGAAGAACCGGAGCCAGACTACGGTAGCAATTAGAAAGCAGTTGGCCCGGGGGTCGGATGGTTGCGTTACGAGTTGGCGGGACTCTACGTGACTGGATGAGTCCCCGGGCCGCTTTTCTTAGGGCGATGTCGATGCCGGGGGCAGCCACTGATTCCTGAGAAGCCAGAGAAAGCTGTAACACAACTTGTATCGTCGCTCGACAGCGCCAGCCAGCGCCCACAGCACAGAATTGCTGAAAACCGCCTGCTTCCAGCGCCCACCAGCGCTTGGATGATATCTGATAAGCGTGAGGTCGGTGGTTCGAGTCTACCCCGGCCCATTGGTGTGAGGATGCAGTCCTGTCGGGCCTCTCCTGCTCTACCAGCAGGCGGTCAGCGCCCCGTTCATCCTTTAGCTAGGTCAATCCGTCCCCGAAGCGTGCAGGTTGCTGTGCACGTTCATGCTCGAAATGGGTATAAAACCGAGGTATTCAAGCCTTTGTGAGACGCTGCCGGAGGGCGTCTAAATCCACCCGGAGCCCTGTGGCCCCTGCGGACGGCGTCGGGACCCGCATAACTCGTGAACCTGAGGGCGGAGCGGGGCGAGCTTCCGGGGCGAGAATGAGCGGTTTATGGCGGCTCGAAGCGACGGACCCCCAGTAGCGTCAACAGGTCAGCCCTCGAGAAAGCTTTTGCTCGGGATCATCGGAGGGCGGGGCCGCGGCGACGTGGCGGAGGCCACCCCTTGGGCGTCATCCGCCTGCCTCACAGGCAGGTGCGCCGCCGCTAGGACAAGGGGTATTCTCGGGGGCTGAGCCAAAGACTGCGCAAAGCCACCGATGATGACCGTGCGTCACAGCCAAGGGAGCGTCCTGTCGATTCTCCTGTCGATTGAACCCGGCAGATCACGGCATCGGGGAGTCGCGAAAGCGGCAAATCGCGCGATCCATCTGATTTTTCCGGCATCCTGCCGTGATTCCGACCCCTACGCGGGCGCCTGATAAGCGTGAGGTCGGTAGTTCAAATCTACCCAGGCCCACTTTGTAAGTATAAGCCCCGTATGGCCTTACGGCCTGCGGGGTTTTGCTGTGACAGAAAAGGCCTGAGGTCTGTAGCAGAAGCTGTGACAAAAGCGGGCGCTGGGTGCGCGGCCGTCGGGGTTTCTTGCTCGGCCAGGAGGCTCATCCAGTCTGCCAAACGTTTCGTCACGGGCGACTAGCTCCCTCGGGACGGCGTCGACGTGCGTACCGTCCAAAAGCTCATGGGCCACAAAGACATCGGTACCACCATGATCTATCTCCATGCCATCAGAGCGGGAGCCCTCCCCGCGCTCGGTTATTCCCGCCTGCCTCCGCGGCAATAAGGAACGCCCGAAGTACAGGTCGAACACGTCGGCGACCTTTCCTTACCTGATGTAGCGTCGCGTCTGGGAAGAGCTGCCTCCACCGTGCGGGGGTGGTGCAACGGTGGTCTGATCTCCGGAGCCTACAAGCTCAACGGAAGGTCGTGGCGAGGGCCAGCCTAGGCCCTTGAGTCCTTTCTGGCAGATCAGGCGCCAGTACGGGAGACACCGGAGAAGCACGGCCGGGCAACGGACCTGTCTTCGTGGCGGCGCGCGTCTAGGACAACGGAATCCCCCCCTGCCCCATGGTAGCTACGCGCGCACGGGCGAGCGGCACCGCGACGACAGCAGCCACCGAGGGCCCTGCCCCCTTTCCTGATGGCCATCGGTGTGGGAGGGCCGGCGGCGATTCGTCTCACGGACCCACTTCAAACCCTGAAGACCTGTAAAGATATAGTCGAGTCGGACCATAAATACTATTGACTAGTAAGTAACTAGTGACTACGATCGACGCACCGACTGCTCTCCGTCACGACCTGCTCCACCCACTCGAGAGGATCCTTCCCATGTGCCGAGGACCACGATTCTTCCAGACTGCCCCAGGAGCGTCTCCTCCCTCCCGAGTCCGCGTTTCGGAGCAATGAGGAAGCCCGTCATGAAGCGATTCCGCGTCTTGTACGTGGCTGGAAGGAACGGACTCCTGTTGGGAGGCCTGGCCTTGCTGACGTGGGGCGCGCAACTGAACGCCCAGCAGCCTACGGGTAGGATATCCGGGGTCGTACGCGACGCGAGCACACAAGGGCCGGTCGAGGGTGCCACGGTGCGTGTGGGAGGGGGGTCGACACAGCTCACCGACCCCGATGGCCGATATCTCTTCGAAGACGTTCGTGTTGGCACCGTACTACTCGAGATTCGGCGAATCGGCTACCAGGTGCTGCTCGAGCACGATGTGTTGGTTCGTAGTGACCGCACGACGGTGCTTGCTCACGCGCTACGCGTGGCGGCGATTCGCATGGAGGGGCTCGCGGTAGAGGCCAGGACCTACTTCGATCGCCACACAACAGAGTCCGCGACGGACCACGGCTTGACCGGGGAGGAAGTCCGACGGTCCGCTGGGGCGATTGGCGACCCCTTACGCTTGGCCCAGACCCTACCGGGAGTCGCGCTCACCAATGATACGAGGAACGACCTTGTGGTCCGCGGCGGCAGCCCGGCTGAGAATCTCACCCTGGTCGACAACATCGAAGTGCCTTCTCTGAACCATTTTTCATCACAGAACACGAGTGGGGGACCCGTCTCGATGTTGAACACTGACTTGATATCCGACGTCCGCTTTTCGAGCGGTGGCTTCGCCGCGCGCTTCAGCGATCGGCTGTCGTCCGTTCTCGAGATCGACTTGCGCGAAGGGAGTCGAGATCGGAACCAATTCGGCGCCGACATGGGGATCGCTGGCTTCGGGTTTATCGGCGAAGGCCCGCTCAGTGAGTCGGGTTCGTGGGTCGTCTCGCTGCGGCGCAGTTACCTGGAACTCTTGGCTGACGCGATTGGGCTCACCGCGGTGCCCGACTTCTGGAACCTCAACGCGAAGGTTGCCTACGACCTGGGCCGGCGCGACCGAGTTTGGGGCATCGTCATCGGCGGCATCGACAACATTCACTTCGACGTCGATCCCGGTGATCTGGACGACCCGAGCCTCCAGAACCTGGAATTCAGCGGATGGCGATTCATAGCGGGTGCGAACTGGCGGCACGTGTTCGACTGGGGGTTCGGGACCTTCACGTTGTCTGATGCGAGTTCCTCCACCGAGGTAGAAACGCGGGACGGTCGGATCGGAAATCAGCTCGTCTTTGCTCAAGACGACCGGGACGGGGTGACCACGGCGAAGTATGACCTGCGCGCTACTCTGTCCCCGAGGGATCACGTTCGGATCGGAGCCGAGCTTCGGTCCCACCGCGGCACATACGAGCTCGATGTCCCGCTCGGGGCCGAAAGCCCCTTCGTCGTAGAGGCGGTGCGCCTGAATCCGATCCAAGTCTCCTCTCGGGTCACGAGCGCCGACATTGGCGCATATGCCGAGTACGACCGCAGGCTCGGCCCGCGCTTCAGCAGCCATACTGGAGTTCGCTTCGACCGCTACGATCTCATCGATGAGGCGCGGATCGGTGGTCAGGCCCGCTTGTTATTCCACGTTTCGCCAAAGCTGGATGTGGCGGCTGCCGGAGGCGTCTACCACCAGCGACCCCCGCTGGTCTTCCTAGCCGCCCTCCCGGGCAACCGGGCATTGGATCCGATCCGGGCGCGACATCTGGTCGCCTCAGTCATGGCGTACCCACGCGAGGACATCCGATTCGTCCTAGAAGGCTATCTCAAGGACTACGATGACTACCCTGTCAGTACCCAGTTCCCTCAGCTCACACTAGCCAACACGGGAACGGACTACGGCATCGCCCAACTGCTGTTCCCAATGACGAGTCTCGGCGTCGGACGGGCACGGGGCATAGAGGCCTCGATACAAAAGAAGTTCTCCCTCGGATGGTACGGCCAGGTCAGTTATTCGCTCTCCGACAGTGAGCACGCCGCGTTGGACGGCGTACGCCGTCCGGCCGCCTTCGACATCCGTCATCTCTTTACGGTTTGGGGTGGCATGGCGATTGGCAGCTGGGATATCTCAGGCAAGTACGCGTTCACCTCGGGAAGGCCTTACACCCCCTTTCTCCTCCTCCCGTCCAGAGAGCAGAATCGAGGGATTCTCGACCTGACTCAGATCAACGCCGAACGAAGCCGAGTGTTCCAGAGGATCGACCTGCGCATCGAGCGTCGATTCACGTTCACACGGTGGAGCCTCTTCGCCTTCGCCGACGTGCTGAACGTCACCAACCGGAAGAACGAACAGCAGTACATCTGGAACGAAAAGACGCTCGAGCCGGACTGGCTCGACCAATTCGCGACGGTTCCGAACGTGGGGTTCAGCGTAAAGTTCTGACGGCCCAGCTATACATGCGCGAGACGGGCTGAGCCGCCGACTCCTTCGAGAGCCGCTGTAGCTCGTCTATGGCCTTGAGCTGGCGAGCTGAGCGAAACGATGCCGCCGGGGGCATGGACCCGTTCGAGCGCGAAGGGTGGGCGAGCACAGTAACGGAGCTGGCGAGCGCCCATGAGCCCTAGTCTCATATCTAAGAGGCGAGAGGTCGATAGGCTGGCCGCTGGACACGCGCAGCGGACGCGCTCGACGAAATGCCGGCTCAGGGCCATTCCGTGTAAGTCTGACCCCACTCGCGCATCGCGCCCACGATCGGACCCAGAGCCAGACCCTTTTCTGTGAGTACGTATTCCGCGCGAGGCGGGTGCTGCGAGTACATGCGCCGTTCGACGACACCGTGCCGCTCGAGCGTCTTAAGGCGGTCTGAGAGCGTCGTCGCAGCCATGCCTTCGCCCGAGTCCAGAAGATCCTGAAAGCGTCTCGCACGATGGAGCAAGAGGTCTCGCATGATCAGCACCGTCCAGCGCGCACCTATGACGTCTAACGTGCGTGCGACGGGACAACTGAGTCCGGGCTTGAGCGGCTTGGGCATACTTACATAATAGCTACACACCGTCAGGTGTCCTATTGACTACGTTTAGACTAGTCACTACTAATATCCAAGTCCCTACGTAGACCCAACGCACTTCGCCGGCTATCCAGGGTTCCTCTCATGCAGAACAGCGACCGTGATGGTCTGAACCAGGTAGCGCCAACGGTGGGTGGGGCGGGGGGCACGAGCGCGACCCCACCGTGGCGGGTTGATGCTTGGAGTCTCTCCGAGGACCTAGCAAAGATCGCGCAACAATGGAGATCGGTGCGTGAGATCCTCGACGATCCGCGTCTCTACGACCTGCGTGAGCCGACGGTCTCGGGGTGGAGTTGCGGAGAGCACGCTGGCCACATCGTGACTGGTTTACACCAGGTCACCATCAAGATTGAGGCAAGCCTGGCAGAGCCGGACCGTAACAGCGGGGAAGCGTTGAGCGAACGCGCACCCGCGATTCTCAGAGGGGGCGGCTTTCCAAGGGGGGCCGGTAGAGCCTCAGGCATCGCGGACACGTCGGGGCGTCCGAGAAGAGACTTCCTTCCCGTGTTGGCCTCGGCCATCCAAGCGTGGTCGGGGGTGGCCGCCAGGGCGACAGAGCTCCCGGACTGCCCGGCTCGCTTCCGCCACGGCGCGATGGGCTATATGCGATGCACGGAATGGGTGCGGTTCGCCGCCATTCATAGTGCGCATCATCTGGCCATCGTGCGCGACGTTAGGGGTCTCCGGCCGTGAGGAGTCGTGCATAACATGACACAGTTACGTCTCCTCGCGCCGGTCGGGCCGCAGATTCGGAGGTGGGCGATCCTCGCCGCGCTGGGAGCCGGAGCTCTGGTTCTCGAGCGGCCGGCGAGCGCGGCGGCTCAAGCTGGACCGAACGTTGGCGAGGCGCTGGATCGCGTCGTCGCGGAGGCCCTCGCCCGCAACCTCGGCCTGGCACAGTCACGGGCTGAGCTCCTTCGGGCCGAGGCGACCCTCGACGAAGCGGGCACTCTACGCCCCGCTCGCCTGGGTGATCATCGGAGGGCTGGTCACATCGACGCTGTTGGGTCGCATCGTGACGCCTGTGCTTTACAAGCTGTTGCCGCCGGCGGTCGAGGTGGGTTGAGGGGGCGCTCGCCGATGGGCGCCCCGCTCTGTAGAACGAAGGAAAGGGCTTTGGTAGCTCCCCCCGAAGCGGCACTCGAAACGCGAGCTGATTCCCCGAGGAAACGAAACTCCTATTGAGAGGATGAATGGCCTGGCTTGGAGTGGACGACGAGCCGGGCCCCGCCAGTCTTCGCGGTACGATTGAGCGTAACTGCATCGCGCTTCTGAGCAACGTCCGTCAGCCTCCCATTGATCGCCCCTCAGAGAAGTGGCTCGGCCGATCGTGTCCGCGAGAGCGAGTCCGGGCATCAGGTCTCTGGAATCAGAACCATGTGGACGAGGGCTACGACCCCGCGTTTCTGGGCCTGCTTGAGGAGCTGATACTGCACCAGGACCCGCACAGGTGAGAGTCGTAATTCAATGCGCAGGCGATAAGCGGTCTTGGGCCGGCCGGATGAAGACAGATGATGGTCGGAGCCTGCGCTTCGTGGCCCACCCTGAAGAAGTCGCCGCGGAAGCTGGCCTCGCGTATGCCCGGCCGGACGACGTGAGTGAAAACGGAGAGACTTGGCGCGAACGGGTAAGAGCGTACAACGCGAACCCCGAGGGAAACCCTCTGGAGCTGCTTCCCGCCTACCGGCTCTACTCCAACCGAGTGTACCGCGATCTGGCCAGCCATATCGGGACCGACCGACTGTTCATTCTGTCAGCGGGGTGGGGCCTGATTCGGGCCGAGTTCCTCACACCGAGCTACGACATCACGTTTCGACCGGATGGGATGCCTGGTTCTTGGCGTACGTCGACCGACTCGTTCGATGACTGGTCGATGGTCGACGGCGAGTCGAGTGAGCCACTGGTCTTCCTCGGTGGAGAGTCCTACTTCCCCTTCTTCGGTAAGCTGACCGATCACTGTCGGTGCAAGCGGGTCGCATACCACCGCCTCAAGGACCCACCTCGGTGGGATGGCGTCGAAGTTCGCCGCTATGAGACTAAGACGCGGACGAACTGGTATTACGGGGCGGTGAAGGCGCTTATCGAGGGGAGCTGGGCTCCGCTCGACTAGACGCCGCGTTGCAGCGCGTCTTACAGCTCGCTGGGAATCGCCGCGACTCCATCACGTCGCCGAGGTGGGGGATCATGCCGTCATGGCGGCTGGTCGGTCGGACTATCCGAATCAGGTGAACAATGTGCTGGGGTTCCCGTTCATCTTTCAGGGCGATGAGGCTCGCGGCGTCGAACACCTTGGCCGAGCTGGCGTGTGAGGAGGTGCCGCACACGGTGGGCTGGATCTCACCGATCTCCTCTGAGCAGTACGATCGCCGAGAGGCCACGGCATGATGCAGCTTGTGCTACACCGAAAGGCGTCGCCCTAGCTGCGTCAGGGCAGCTCCCGTCTAGAGAGAGCTGGCTGGACGTGGGAAGCAGCCGGACGCATACACGTCTCGATCATCCGAGTCTTGGTGCAGCTTATGCTACACCTGACAGGTTTGCGTAACGAGCGCAGGTGAGACCACCTGCCTAAAGAGCCTGAGCTCGATAATCGCCTCGGTACTTCCGGGTCTCGGTGAGTGCCCGCCCAGCACCTCGAGTCCTATCTGGCGGATCAGGCGCTCGGACAGGAGAAAACCGAGAAGCGGGATAGGCGACGGATCTGTCTTCGTGGCGGCAGGCGGCTCGCGTCTAGGGGAACCGAAGCCCCCTGCCCCATGTGCGCGCACGGGCGAGCGCCGTCGCGACGACAGCAACCACCGGCGGGTACCTCATAGGTAGTGGCTCCAGTCTTGGGCTTCGCGTCACCACGAAGCTAGATCAGGAGCCATGGTCGAGTAGCCCGAGGAGTTGCCCCCCCGGGCCCTCTCAGATCCGAGCAAGGAGATTTCCACCACTCGGCTCTTCCGCTGAGGAGTCTTACGGAGCCCTCGCCCAGATCTGAACACAGATCCAGGG
>JADFNK010000034.1 GCA_022563405.1 Gemmatimonadota bacterium
GGTACCCGATCTCCGAGACATCGGACATGCCCCAGTCGGCCAGCACGATCACCTCGGACGGATAGGTGTCGGAGACCGTTTGCGCCGCGAGCGACCCCGCCAGGAGCCACAGGGCCACGCCCGTTACAAAGGGCAAGCATGCCCATGCCCCGGCCGTCCATGCCCGGGCGTTCCCTGCCCAAGGCCGGACGTTCGATGCCCGGCCCAAGGCGTCCCACCGGGAGGTCTCTGCTGAAACCGTCACCCTAGAATTTTCCACGCTTGAATTTGCCCCACGTTTGGCGTCCGGTCAGGAATCCCACAAACCCCTTGCTCAGGTAGTAGAGCTGCATCTGTCGATACCCGAGCATGGACAGGGTCGCATAACTCACCAACGCTAGAGCGTTTCCGAAGCCTTCATAACGAAACAGGGAAACGGAGTTACGTCCGTCCGCCAACCGACCCTCCGTCCAGACGCCCATCAACACGGCGGCGACGGAGAGCAGGGTGCCGTACAGAATCGAGGCCGCAAAGAACAGCAGGAGGGAGTCGGTGCTCACGATCCCGGCCAGGAAGAGCAGGGGAAGCAGGACATAACCCAAGATCTCTATGAGTGGCCCCAGAAATTCAAACAGGAACTGATACGGCATGGCAAAAAGGCCCACCTGCCGGTACCGCGGGTTGAACATCATCTTGCGGTGGTAGAACAGCACTTGGCCGAGACCACGGAACCAACGGTCACGTTGGCGTCCGAAGTCTTTGATACGCTCCGGAACCTGGGACAGCGTCATCGGATAGGGGAGAAAGTGGATCCTCGCGGGGATCTTTTTTTCCAGCATGTATCGCTGCAGCCGCACGATGATTTCCATATCCTCGCAGACGGTCTCCCTGCCGCCTCCGCAGTACTCCTCCACGATGCGTGATGTGAGTCGACCGCTCAGGAAGCCGCCGACTTCGAACAAGAGGCTTTTCCGGAACACGGCCGATACGCCGGAAAGGATCAGCAGCGAGTTCAAGGTGACCAGCGCGGTTCGCCCGGCGGTGAATGAGCGCATGTACTCCACGACCTGGAACCGGGCGAGCCAACTACGCGGCAGATTCACGTCCACGACCAGGCCGTCCTCGATGGTACAGCCGTTGGCGACGCCGACCTGGCCGCCGCACGCGGCGATACCCTCCGGGTCCTCGATCATGGGCTGCATGACCTCGAGGAGGGAGTCTCGCCCAAGGATCGAGTCGGCATCGATGCAGCACACGAAGGGGGCGAGGGCCGCGTTGAGACCGGCGTTCAGGGCATCTGCCTTGCCGCCGTTCTCCTTGTCCAGAAGGATGAGCCGCGTCAGATCTCCCGTCGTCGCCGCTTCGTAGGAATCTCGAATGGGGCTGGTGGGAACCGTCGATTCGTACCCCAGTTTGCGACGACTGAAACCGAAGGCGGCCTTGAGTTCTTTGACCGTGTCGTCGTTCGACCCGTCGTTGACGATGACGATCTCGTAGCGCGGGTAGTACAGCTTGGTCAGCGCCCGGACACTCTCGACGATGGTTTCCTGCTCGTTGTAGGCGGGGACGACGATCGTGACGGCCGGCGTCGAGCTCGAGTTGTAGAGGCTCTCCAGGCTGCCGATGGCTTTGACCCGGAGAAAGAAGCGCACCTGGATCCAGGCGACGAGCAGGAGGAAGAGATTGACGGTGTTGTACAGGACGAAATAGCCGATGATGACGACCTCGAGGACCCGAACGGCCGCGAGCATGGTCTCACGCCTCCTTGCGTGGCGACACGGAGCGCAGTCGTCGGCGCTTGACGGCGGTCCGCACCGCCTCCACGGGGTCGCTGCTCAGCGCTTCGATCGCTTCCTGAATGCCCGGGTCCTCGAGCTGGCCCAGCGTCTCGATCGCGGCCATGCGGACCGTGGTGGCCGGATCCTGCAGGGCGAGAACGATTTCAGAGGCGTAACCCTGGAGGTCGGCCTGGGCGAGGAAGTGCACGGCGTCGGCGCGCTTCTTCGCGTCGCGGTCGGTCTTCATGATCTCGAGCACCTGGGGGAGCGTTCCGTCCTTGTTCAACCGGGCGCGTAGTGCAACGAGGTCCTCCTCATCCAGATCCGTACAGGCCTCTTCGAAGACCTTGCGTTGCCCCGTCACACCAAGGCGGATGAGGGACGCCAGCGCCTGCGCACGGACCAACACGCTGGCGTCCTTGGCCATCTTCGTGAGCACTTGAACCGGCTCCTCGTCGTCGAGATCGGTCGGTCGGCCAAACGCGGCCGCCACCTCCTGGCGCACCAATGGGGAAGGATCCAGCATTCGCTCCAGCAAGGGCGTCACGACTTCGGCACCCATCTGCTTCCCTAGGCACCGGACGATCGCGGAACGGACCCGCTCATTGGGATCTTCCAGATAGGGCACCAGGCTTTCGAGGGGCAGCCGAGAGGCGACGTGGGACAACTGCTCAGCGGCCAGCTCTCGGATTTCGGGATCCCTGTGATCGAGGATGGGCAAGAAGAGCACGCCGATCTTTGGGTCGCCGATGAGGCTGAGCGTCCGAATCAGCCCTCGGAGACTATGGGTCTTCTCGGCCCCCATCAGGCGATCGGCGAGCGTTCTCCAATCGCGTCGGTAACACTTGGAGAGGAGTTGGCAGACCGCCTCCTGGAGTTCGTCGTTCTCTGTCTCCAGCAGTTCGACGAGTTGCTCGCGGTGCGGCTTGACGTCGTCGGGGTTCAACCCGTCGAGGGTGCGGGCCGCTTGAAGACGGACCTCGTCCGCTGGATCGCGAATGGCCAAAACCAGCCGGTCGAGGAGCTCGGGCAGGTCGAGGAACCGACCGAGGGACTCCAGCGCCTGGGCGCGTACCGTCGCGTTCGGATCTCTCTTGAGACTGGACTCCAAGATCGGCGCACACCGGCTCTCCCCGAACAGAGCCAGGGCCTGCATGGCGCGGATGCGGGCAGAGGGCTGTCGGTCGGATTGCAGCAGACCGACATAGTGTTCCACCACCTTGGAGCGAAATTCCTGCCGGTCCTCCAGCCAAAAGAGGGCGGGCTCAAGCGTCAGGACGGCGAAGAATTTCTGCTGCGTTTCCTTGGTACACGCTCGAATCAGGTCTCGCAACGGTGGGGCGAGCCGGGGATCCTGCAACCCCTCGAGAATGATCTCCAGACCGGTCTGGTCGCCCAGGAGTGTCAGACCGATCGCCGCCGCGGCTTGGGAGATGGGGTCGGAGACCCGGGCGTGGAAGTGCTGGACATAGGTGATTCCCGTTGGATGGCCGAGCTGTCCGATGGCGAGCGCCGCCTGGCGACCCACAGCGACGTCGGGATCGTCCAACAGGGGGACGAGCGGGTTCGCCAGCTCGGGGTCCTGACACCGGCCCAGGCTCGCCACCGTCGCGGCGCGCACCCGGGCGTCGGGATCCTCGAGGTAGGGCAGCAGGAGCGCACCCGTCTCGGGGGAAGCGAGCTCGCCGAGGGCGCGTGCCGCGCTCGTGCGCACGAGAGGGTCACCGTCCATGAGGAACGTCTGCAGGAGGCCAAGGGCCCGTGCATCGCCCTTCAGTCCCAGAGCCAAGGCTACCCCGGACCGGGCCTCTCCCGAACGCAGTCCCATGAGCAGATCCGTGAGAGCGAGCAGGTCGTTTCGCTTCATGGCGGCCAGCGCCCGGGCGATGTCGTCACGATAGCTGTCGTCTGCGTTCTCGAAGGCCTGGGCGAGGGCCGGAATGGAGGCGGAGTCCTTGATCTCGCCCAAGGCGCGAACCGCGGCCCCCCGCACACGCGACTCGGGGTCCTCGAGACACTTCTCCAGGGCCTTTACGGTGTCGTTTTTCGAGAAGCGGCCCAACGCGCTGGCGGCTTGCGCACGCACGTCTGCAGCCGAGTCACTGAGGGACTCGACGAGCGCCTGCTCGACCCTGTCTGAACGAATCGAACCCACCAGCCCGACCATCAGTCTTCGGATCTTGAGATTGGGATCGTGGAGCTGGGGAAGAAGATCCGGAAGCATGGACTCCAGCACGGTGGGGGAGAGCCGGCTCATCGCCTCCAGAATGCACTCCCGCACGTTCTCTTCATCCTCCCGAAGCTGACGTAACCACAGGGCTTGGGTCTGGGGATCGCCGATCCGGATCAGGGCCTCCAGCGCGCGGGCCCGCACCGCCCATTCGGAGTCGTCCACCGCCGCGTCGCTGAGGACGTCCACCGCGCTTCTGCAGCGGACCTCGCCCAGGATTTGGCAGACCCGCACGCGTACTTGTAGATCGGGAAGCGAGAGGGCCTGAATGAGCGACTCCACGACGCCGGCCCTGGCAACCTTCAGGAGGACGAGAAACGATGGCCCGCCGGTCGTTCCGGACTCGTCCGCAAGACGCTCGATGAGCGTGTCCACGTACCCGTTACGCTCCAGTGCGGTGGCGGCCTGCGTGCGGGTTCGTTCATCGTCCTCGTCCAAGGCCTGCAGAAAGAGGGGGACTGCCTCGTCACCCATCTTCTCCATCGCGGTCAGCGCCCCCGCTCGTACCTCGTAAGGCAGTTCGCCCAGGGCCTGCTTCAACGCTTCCAAAGCTTGCTCATCGCCGATTTCGCCCAAGGCGCGAGCAGCTTCCTCCCGCACCGGAGCGAGGGGATCCCGCAGCAGCGTTTCGGTCAGCGGGTGGATCGCCGCACGAGCTCTCAGCCTTCCGAGCGAGCGAGCTGCTTCGGACCGGACCTTCTCACTGCGATCCTGAAGGGCGGCGATCAAGGGACCGGTGGTTTCTGAATCGGTCGACGCGCCGAGGATCCGAACGGCCCAATACCGCTGGTCGTCCGTCTTTGAGCTCTTCAGCACATCGAGCAGGGCCGGTACCGCTTGTGGCATGAATCCGGCGAGCGTGTCAGCGACCGACTGGCCGATGGCCGCATCGTCCCATCCCAGCGCCTCGACCAGAGGTTCGATCGCCCGGGGGTCGCGGATTTCTCGAAGCGCCACACTGGCGACGCTCTTGACCTGCTTGTCTTCGCTCTTGTCCTGGAGCACGGCGATGAGTGGCAGCACGGCCGCGGAATGCCCGATACGTCCCAGCCGTTCTGCTGCCGCGGCGCGCTCGGGCCAAGAGCGGGCGTCCGTCAGGGCCTCGATGCGTGCCTGGACCAGGCCGAGGTCTTCGCTGACTTGCACGAGCTTTTCGCGCATGGATGTCGCCGATTCCTCGGCGAACTCCTCGAGGCACTTTTCAATGACGGGAAGGGAAAAGGAAGCTCGGAGCCGAGCGGCGAGGTCCTCGGGTTCCAAGTACTTGAGCACCCGTAACCGCCGGGTACAGTCTATCTTCAGCCGCTCAAATCGCCGACGCTCCCAGGCGCGCCACGTCTCCCGGAGGAAGACGGCAAACACCATGAGGCCAATGGTCCCGACGAGACCGTAGACAACCCATAGCAGCATTACTCGTTGAGCAACGCTCTCATTTCAGCGATCAGTTCGTCCATGTCGAACGGCTTCGTGACGTAGGCGTCCGCCCCGGCCTCTTTGCCCCAGAATTTGTCACTTTCCTGGGACTTGGCGGTCAGCATCAGGATCGGGATGGAACTCGTTTCGGGGTTTTCCTTCAGCTCGCGGCACACCTGATAGCCATTCACCGCCGGCATCATGATGTCCAGCAGGATCAGATCCGGCTTCTCAATTGGGATCAGCTCCAAGGCCGCCTTGCCGTCCGGAGCGGTCGTGATCTCGAACCCTTCGAACTCGAGCCGCGACGTCAGAGTCGATACGAAGCCCGACTCATCGTCCGCGATGAATATCTTCTTACCCATTGGCCAACTCCTCAACTAGGTTATCGACGTCACCCACCAAGTCGTCCGGAGTCGCCGAATCCTCAGGACAACAAATCGTAGCGACCTGGAAGGGGCACTGCTCCTCGTAGGCCTCGAGCGCGCTCACCATCCGATCCCGCACTGCCGTTGCTCCCGACTTAGGTGTGTCGCGCAGGAAAGTGATCATACGTCCGTCCCCGTACTGGATCAGGGTATCGTGCATGCTGCGCCCGACCTGTCGGGTCACTCGCTCTACCTCTGCCAGTAACTGTTTCCATTCCTCGACCTTACAAGACTCTTGTAATGCCTTGAATCCGGTCTTGTTGAACACAAAGACGATAAGGGAGAGGTAATCGCTCTGATGGCACAGCTCGAATTCGGTGTGCACGACTTCCTCCAGTAGCGCCTCGCGAGTGTACACGGGCAAGGTGAATCTGAACGTACTGCCCTCCCCCAACTCACTTTGCACCACGAGCGTCCCACCGTGGAGCTCCACCAGCTCCCTTGAAATGGCCAGGCCGAGGCCGGTTCCCTTCTCTCCTCCTCCGTGCGTCCGATCGACCTGCTCGAACCGCCCGAAGATGCGGTCCTGGTGCTCCGGGGCGATCCCGTCTCCCGTGTCGGATACCGAGACCTGGATGTCGTCGAGACCGTTTTGGATAGCGATGGAAACGGTTCCGCCTCGTTCGGTGAACTTGAGCGCGTTCCCCACCAGGTTCGTCAGGACACGGACGATCTTCTCCGGATCGCAAAAGACCAGCCCGAGGTACGGATCGTGCGAGGTCAGGAGCGTGATGCCCTTTTCTTCCGCGTTCGCTTTGACCGATTGGGTGACGCTGTGGATCAGTCCTGGCAAGTCGACCTGCAACTTCTCGAGGGAGATGCGGCCGGCTCGGATCGTCGACATGTCGAGAAGGTTGGCGACCACGTTCGACAGCCTCTTCACGTTGGTGTGGCCCGTGCGAAGCTCGTCACGCGCTTCGACGCTGAGTTCTCCCCAGACGCCGGCCAACGCGTTGGAGAGAACGTTGGAGATGGTCGCGAGCGGCGTACGCAGCTCATGGGAGACAATCGCGACGAAGTCGTCCTTGGTCTGATTCTCGATGAGCTGCGCGCGTATCTTTCGAGAGTGGGCGGTGCTCTGTAACACGTGCAGGCAGAAGAGCGGGATCAGCAGGAAGAGTGCTGTGAGATAGGTCCTGTTCTGTGTGACGAACTCGTCACTCGCGCCGACCAGCTCGGGTAGGTGAGACATGATCAGCGCCGCGGTCAGAACGAGTATGACCAGAACGGCGATCCACCAGCGTTGGCGATCACGACGGTCGAGTTTGCCGATGTCGGCGACAAGGTCCTTGATGGTATATCCCAGTACGCCAGAGGAATCCCGGTCAACGTTTCAAATGTTGCCCAGCTTCCGGTTTTTTCCTAGCTAGTTTTTCGGGCATGCGGGCACGTTTTTCAATCCCACCCCGAGCACGCGCGTGTCGGGGAGCCCGACCGCGGGCTCGGCCAAGGCCCCTCCCTGCTAAGGAGTACAGTGCTCCTGGGCCCTCGGTTGACACGCCCTCCCGGCCCTCATAGGTTGCTCCTCGACAACTTGAATAAGCGGGCGAGGCATCTCGGAAGCCGGTGAGAATCCGGCACGGCCCCGCCACTGTGATGGGCTCGGCGCATGTGCGCCGGAAAGGCCCCCTCAAGTACGCCACTGGAGCCGAAAGGCCCTGGGAAGGCGAGGGAGTGCCGCCCTAAGTCAGTAGACCTGCGCGCCCGCGTCGCCAAGCACTCTTCGAGGGGAAGGGATGCGGGTTTTTATAATTTACCTGGCCGCGCTCACCGCGTTGGCCTTGCCTGGGACGGCCTCGGCCATCCAGTGGCCCGGCGAGTTATCCGGCCGGATCGTGGATGCTCTCACGAGGACGCCGCTCGGTGCGGTTGAAGTCCTCGTGGAGCCGGGCGCCTGGCGAACTTCGACCGACGCGTCCGGCGATTTCCGGCTGAGAGGGCTCGAGCCGGGGTCCTATCGGGTATCGCTCAGCCGACTGGGGTACGGCCGCACGTACCGGGACGTCGAGGTCCAGAACGGTGGTGTCGTCCGGGTCACGGTGGAGCTCACTCCGATAGCCCTCGAGCTGGTCGGGATCACGGCTACGGTGGTGGCCGCCGGAGGAGTTGTTCTCTCCCGCGCAGCCATCGTGGCGTCGGGCGCCCGGACGGCGGGGGACGCCCTCCGGGGCGTTCCCGGAATCGTGATCCAAGAACGAACCAGGGGCGGCGCCCAGAGTGTCAGTGTGCGGGGCGCCAATCCGGACGCGGTTCTCGTGCTTCTCGACGGCGTCCCGCTGAACGACCCCATCACGGGCGAGGCCGATCTCTCCACCGTCCCGGCGCGGAGTCTTACGAGCGTGACGGTTCTACCCGGAGCACTCTCCGCTCGTTTCGGACCCCGGGCGGCGGCCGGAGTGATCCTGCTCGAGTCCTCCGGCGACTCCGATCCCTGGCATGTTTCCGTTTGGGCAGGCTCGCTCGGACAGCTCGGCCTAGGCGTGGGAGGTGGCCGCGCACTGTGGAATGGCCGTTGGGTGGGACGAGTGGAGGGCAGGGGGCTCGACGGTGGGTTCGGCTTCACCATCCCGCCCGAGGCAGGGGGGGGCGACGCTTACCGCAGCAACGCCGACCTCGTGACGTGGAGCGCGAGCACGGGTTGGTCGGGGTCCCTGTGGCACGGTGACCTGAGCGTGATCGCAGGACTCGAAACCCTCGAGAGGGGACTTCCGGGGCGGAGCTTCGCAGCGTCTCCTGATGCACGCCAGGATCTCGGTCGCACACGGGTATCCGTGGGTTGGAGCGGGGGAAATCTGGAGGGAGGGTCATGGAGTGTGCGCAGCTTCGCCACTCGACAGACGACTCGTTTCCAGGATTCCGATCCCCCGTTTGGGTTTCCGTATGACGATCGCACCGTCCTCGGGGCTTTCGGGGCGTCGGCCGAAGGGGAAATTCCCGGAGTCGGAGTGCTTGAGTCGATATCGGGCGGGGTGGACGTAGATGTGCAGCGCGTGGAGTCCGATGCCTTGAGTTCGGACGCCCCCCCCCGGCGGACCGATCTGGGGTTGCGTGCGTCGGGCACATGGTCGCCCCCGGCAGGGGCCTGGTCGGTGTCCACATCCATCCGCGGGCATTGGGTTGGGCGGACCGATCGCTGGCACGCGAGCCATGAGATCGCGCTCAACGTTCCTCTCGGTCGCCTCTACCTGCGCGTGGCACATCGCAGTGCTTTTAGCCCTCCGACGCTCGGAGATCAGTTCTTCAGAGAGGGGGTGGGCGTTGAACCCAACCCCGACCTCCAGGCCGAGCGTGTACCGTCCGAGATCGCCGCCCGGGTGTCGTGGGCCGGGGAAGTGGGGGTGGCCACCGTACGGGGGTCCGCGGAGGCCTACCGAGGCGACATGAAGGGCATGATCGTCTGGCTTCCGGACTTCCGATTCGTCTGGAGCCCTCGGAACACCGACGTGTTGAGGTCAGGGGGGGAGGCCCTCCTGGAGGCGGAGTTCGCGGGCCTCACGGTCGGTGGAAGCTTCAGCCTCACCCGCATCACCTACGACCGGCCCGAGTCCGATGACGTCCAGGTGGCGTACCGCCCGCGTTACGGGGCTACGGTCAGCGCTGCGTGGCAACGTGGCCCGTGGTCGTTTCGTTTGGCTTCCCGCTGGACCGGGGCTCGCTTCCCCGTACCCGCGCCCCTGAACGAGCTGGATGGATTCTGGGCGACGGAGGTCGACGTAGGACGCCGCTGGCTTTTCGGAGGCTGGAGCGCGGAAAGCCACCTGAAGATCGAACGCCTTTTCAACGTCACCGACGCTTTGATCTTCGCCTATCCCGATCCGGGTCGGACGCTCCGTGTGGAGTTCCGGGTCGGTCCGGGTTTCTGATCACTTTACCGGAGGACCTGAAATGAAGGACGAAATACCGAGGTGGAGGTGTTCGAGCGCTGCGCTCTTAGGGGCTCTGTTTCTGGCGGCCTGTGGCGGTGACGACGGTACGGAGTCGCTGCCCCCGGAGACGGTGGAGGTGGGTGTGGTACTGGGGAGCGTGGACTTGAGCCTCACTATTTTCGAGGTGGAAAACCCGACGCAAACTCGGATTGTGGGTCTCGGTCCTGCCGGTAGCCCCGTCACACTGGCGGTTCGTGGCGAGCTGGCCGCCGTTCCACTCGGGTTCGTTCCCGCCGTGGCCATCGTGGACCTCAAGGGCGGGGTTGTTCTGAGGACGATCGGGCTCCCCGAAGGATCCGGTGCGACGGGCGTGGCTTTCTTGAACGATTCCATCGTTCTGGCCGCGAATTCCAATCTCAACTCGGTCACACCGGTCAACGTTTTCGCGGGCACGCGTGGGAGCGACATCGCGGTAGGCCGGTTCCCGCAAGCGATCGTGGTCGAGGGTGGGCGGGCCTTCGTATTGAACGCAGAGCTCGACGCTTTCACTCCCGATGGCCCGGCGACCGTGTCGGTCATCGACATCGGGAGTCTCACGGTTACTTCGACCATTCAACTGAGCGGTGAGAATGCCGTCGCGGGCGGCGTGGCCCCCGA
Source organism: Gemmatimonadota bacterium (assembly GCA_022563405.1). Taxonomy (GTDB): domain Bacteria; phylum Gemmatimonadota; class Gemmatimonadetes; order Longimicrobiales; family Gaopeijiaceae; genus UBA822. The sequence continues at coordinate 10,352 of JADFNK010000034.1, forward strand.
CGGGCTCCTCTACATCGTGAACTCGGGGACGTTCTCGTCGGGGAACGGATCGCTCTCCGTCGTGAACTTGTCCAGCTTGACCGAGGTGGAGCACCACTCCGGGTTTGGTGAGTTCCCTGGGAGCCTGGCGCTCGGTCCATCCGCCAGGGCTTTCGTGGGCGCCTTCTCGTATGGCGTTGTGGTTTGGGACACGAGCTTGGACGCCTTCATTCTGGGACCGGCGGAGGCCTTGACGCCCGGCGGTATTCCGAGCGCCTCCGGCGTGGGTTTTGACGATGCGGGGAGACTCTATACGCTCTCGCCCGATTGTCAGAACCCCTCGACGGCCAACCGGCACGACGGCGCGTTCGAGATCGACGTCACCATTCCGGTCGGCATCTGTCCCTTCGCCATCGCCTTCACGACGATAGAAGTGGAGAACTGAAGACACGGGCAGCCGGTCTAGTCCAGCTCCGCCACCGCCGTCAGAATGTCGTCGTTCGTGGGCCGAATCCGGTAGTCGATCTCGATGAACTTCCAGTGCACCACACCCTGCTTGTTGATGACGAACACGGTAGGATGCGGGATGGGCCGACGGCTATCGGGGTTGAAAATCCCATAGCGGTCGATGACGGCGTGGTCCGGGTCGGCCAGCAGCTGGTACTCGATGAGCATGCCATCGTCCGCGGCGACCCGGTCGATCATCTTCTGCTGGTCCTCGCGTTCATCTACCGACACGGCGAGCATCTCGGTGTTCTCCCTCTGTTCCGGAGACAGCAATTCTCTCAGCTCCCCGAGCTGACGGGCGCAGTAGGGTCACCAGTAGCCGCGGTAAAAAACGAGAATGACGTTCTTCTCGCCACGGTAGTCCGAGAGGGTGGTCACCGGGCCCGCGTAGCTCGTCAGCGAGAAATCGGGCGCGACGTCACCTACGGCGACACGCCCGGTATCGAGTCCCGACAGGTCGCGACCGTCGTGCGGCCCGAGCGGCGGTTCGAGCTGTGTCGCCGATCCCGGTTCCATCTCCCGTCCGAGCGGCGCGTCGGGCCGGAGGAGCCATGCCCCCAACATCAGGGCCACCACGACGCCGAGCAACGTCAGCGTCCCTCCGATTGCGCTCCTTCCACTTGCACCCATTCGACCATTCTCCGTGAAAACGTCTATACACCGGGCCACTTTTCCCTAACCGGGTCACTTTGCCCCAAGGACCCAATCCCTCACACCACCCAGCGGTTCCCCCTCGGGACTCGGTCACCGGGAGTGCCCTCCTTCAGCAAACCGGTGGGGCACTTTCCAATATCGGGCGGAATATACTGTGGAGACCTACGCGGCGCTCCTCCGCTGAAAGTAGGACGTACCACTGTGTTGATCTCCACTCCCCTTTGGTCCAATATGCTGAAGCGTTTGCTCCGCAATCGGATGAATCGTATGACCATGATGTCCCGCGCTCTTTTCCTCGCGGTCCTACCCCCAGCCATCGTCCTCAGTCCCCTCTCTGCCCAAGGCGGGTACGGAAGTGCGGTTGGGGTTATCGGCGACGATGTCATCGTCCTCAAGCCGACATACGGGCAGGGACCGGGTGTGGCCCTCGTCTATGGGAGGGACATCGACGGTGTCTGGCAGGTGGTGGATCAGCTCGGTGCCCTGCGACGTTCGTCGACCGGTGAGGGGCTGAGCCCGTCCCTTGCCGTTTCCGGGGACTTGCTGTTCCTGGCGGGCGGCGACGCCGATGAGCGGTGGGGCGCTCACCTGTTCCGTCGTAACACTCTTCGCGCGTGGAGCGGGGTGGAGAGCCTGCCGCTGGCGACCGCTCCAGATTCTGATGAGCCCGAATGGACTTATGAGGCACTGGTGGGGCTCCTGGGGCCGCCTCTACGAGCCGTCGCTTCCGACGGCGACCGCGTGTTGGTGACCACCATCGGGGGTGACGGCGGCGCGGCGGTGTTCGAGCGGAGCCTCGACTCCGGTTCGTGGATCGAGCGGGCTCGCTTTGATCGTTCGGAGCCGCAGCCCGACGACGGGTTCGGTGTGTCACTCAGCATCAGTGGCGATGTGGCGATCGTGGGCGCGCCCCAGCATGGGAGGTCGGGCGCCGCATACATCTTTTCGCGGGATCGTTTTTCCGGCGAATGGAGCGAAGTTGCCCTCATCTCTGCCCCCAGCCCGTTTCCCAACAGCGGGTTTGGCACCGCGGTCGCGATCGACGGTGAGGCCGTGCTGATCGGCCACCCCGGAACGGGCGAATCGCGCGGCATTGTTGTGGAGTTCACCTGGGACGGCGCACGAGAGGTTTGGACGGAGCAGGACCGCATAGCACCGAGAGTGCGTGAGGTTGGCGATCTCTTCGGGTTTGCTCTCACGTTTTTGGAAAACGAAATGTTGGTCGGTGCGCCCGGGACCGATGAGGGCCGGGGTGGGGTCCACCGGTTCGTGCGCAACCGTAGCGGGGACGTCTGGCAGGCGGTCGAGATTTTTTCGGCTCCGGGTGGTGAGCCGGGGTTCGCCCTCGGCTCGACGGTGGCCGTTGGCCCTAATGTTGCGGTCGCAGGGGCTCCAGGTGCCGACGGTGGAATGGGCCGCGCCGCCGTCTTTTCGCGGCCGGCCAACGGGCGGTGGACCGTCGAAGGTGAATGGCTGAGCCTTTCCACAGAGCTTCCCATGATTATCGGCGAGGAAGTGCTCTGTACGGACGGTCAGGCCGGTCAGTTCGAGTGTCACGACGTCGATCTGCTTGCGTTCCTTCCTCTCTCGGAGTTGGGTCTTGCGCCCGGCAGTCGTGCTCTGGCCGGGGGCATAACCGACGTGTGGGGATGGACGGACCCGGAGACCAGCCGTGAGTATGCTCTGGTCGGGCGTATCGGCGGGGCGTCCGTGGTCGATGTCACGGACCCGTCCCTACCGGTGTATGTCGGCCTGTTGGCGGTCGAGGGTGGCACGGCCCAGGACATCAAGGTCTATGCGGACCACGCCTTCTTCATCGGAAGCGACAGCACCGGTATGCCGGTTTTCGACCTCCGAAGGCTCCGGGGTGTGAGTGAATTCCCGGTGACCCTCATGGCCGATGCGCGTTACGATGGTATCGCCTCCGCGCATAATCTCGTGATCGATACCCAGAGTGGATTCGCGTTCCCGGTGGGGGCGGCGGGTGGGGGTGATACCTGCGGTGGAGGTCTCCATATGGTCGACATTCGCGATCCGGTCAATCCGACGTTCGCCGGGTGTTACACCGATACCGAGGGGCTCGTGTGGGCCGGTCGGACCCACGACGCTCAGTGTGTGGAATACACCGGGCCCGATGTCGATTTTCGTGGGCGCCAGATTTGCTTCGCGTCCAATGAGACGGCCCTTCGGATCGTGGATGTCACCGACAAGGACGATCCGGTGCCGATCGCTTCCGCGACCTATCCCGGTATGGCCTATATCCACCAGGGGTGGCTGACCGAGGACCAGCGGTACTACTACATGAACGACGAGCTCGACGAGCTCACGGGACTGGCCGAGCGTACCCGTACGCTCGTGTGGGACGTCGCCGAGTTGGATGATCCCATCCTCGTGGCCGAATATTTCGGATCCACGGGCGCGACGGATCACAACTTGTACATCAAGGGGGACCGGATGTACCAGGCTAACTACCAGGCGGGTCTGCGGATTCTGGACATCAGTAATCCGGAGAGTCCCCAAGAGATCGGCTTCTTCGACACGACTCCCTATGAGGGGAATCCGCCGACGATGGCAGGTGCCTGGACGGCTTATCCGTTCTTGGAGAGCGGAACTCTCCTCGTGAGCAGCACGCAGGAAGGGTTGTTTCTATTGCGGCCGGCGCAGAGGCCTGTGTTCTAGTTCTGGTTACGATCCCGCCGGCTCGATGCTCACCTTGATATCACGCCACTTGCCCTGCCGGAAGCGGATGACGCTGAGGGCGCATCGGGTCATGTGCCCGATGAGGATGGCAAGCCAGATGTAGGTCGCCTGGAGATGCCCGGTCGCCTGAAGGACGGCACAGATACCGATCGGGATGATGAGCTGAGAGACCAAGGAAATGTAGAACGGACTCTTTGTGTCCCCCGTTCCCTGCAGCCCCCCGGTGTAGGCGAGGGCGACCGTAACGAACAGGCCGGACACGCTCAGGAACATGAGCAGACGGATGGCCATCTGAGTCACGAGCGGATCTTCCACGCCGAAGAACCCCAGGAGGACCCGCGGTATCGCTAGGAAGAGAACCCCGATGGTAGCGGCCACCCCCAACCCGATGCCCGAGGCCACGTGAACCGCCTGGATACTTCGTTCCGGCCGTCCGGCACCCAGGTTCTGTCCGGAGACGGCCGCGGTCGCGCCCAACAGGCCTGCTGATGTCCAGGTGATCAGCGAGAAGAGTTGGGTATAGCTGATCACGTAGGCGGCCTGGGCTTCACTGCTCTGGGGTAGTGACCCGATGTACGCGAGAAGCATGACACCTCCGACGTTCATCGCCACCCCTTGCAGGCCTGTCGGAAGCCCGAAGCGGAACAGCTCGCGGATGATCCGGAAGTCCGGCCTCCAGTCCATGGCACGGTGAAAGCCCACGACCCATTTCCCAGCAAACAGCAGGTAGATGGAGACCACCGCCATCAAGCCTCCTGCGATCACGGTGCCCATAGCCGCCCCGGTGGTTCCGAACGCCGGGATCGGCCCCCAACCGGGAATGAGGATCACGTTCAACGTGATGTTGAGCGCCGTGAGCATGATGCCGAGACGGAGCGGAGTGCGCGCGTCTCCGGCGGATCTGAGGGCTCCTCCGACCATGAAGTAGACGATCATGCCGAAGCTGAATGTGAACATGATGCGCAGGTATTGGAGAGCCTCGACTTGCACCTCCGGGGCCGCGTTGACGAGTCGCAGGAGCGAGGGCGAGAGGATGTACCCGAGCGGGGCCAGGATAACGATCGACATGACAGCGGCAGTGAGGAACGCCTGATAGACGGTTCGGTTCACCTTTTCCGAATCTCCGGCCCCCACGAACCGTGCGACCAGCACACCCATACCCGTGAAGAGGGAGCTGATGAACACCATCACCACGAGGAAGATTTGCCAGGCGACCCCGATGGCGGCGTTTCCGGTGTAGCCGACAAAGTGTCCGACCATGGCGTGGTCGACGATACCCTGGAGCCCGCCGAGGACGTTCTGGAGCATGGTCGGCCAGGCGATCTTCCACACTACGCTCCGGATGGGGCCTTCGACGATCGAGCGGTCGAACGTTGTTGTGGATGTCCGGGCCGCTCTAGGCACAGTTGCTTGTTCGACTCGCGCGCAAGATCGTCAACTCATCTCCACAGACATGGTGGCTTACCTCGTGGCTTACCTGCGATGCTTCACCCACGGTGGTTCGCCGTCGGCGCCACCGTGCCGCCATTATGGGTGGAACGTGCCCGACTCGCCAGGGAGTTCGGCACAGGCGAGGCATGCCCCGCCCTGCCGAATCGGGTGTCGGGAACCCGACGGTGCCTCGGCTGATTGGGAGGGTGTATCGTCAGTTCCTCCCTTGACAGGGGACTTCCGGTGATTAGCGTTGTAGGTTGGAGAACACGTAGGGAGCGGTTGTACGGTAAGAGGACGCAGTTCATGATGCTCAACAGTTGTTGTTGTCGATGTTCTTGTCCGAGCCCGGTGGGGTGTCGGGGGGGACGTCGTATAGCGTAGACACGACTAGATCCCTCGAAACGCCACCGGAGACATTCGGTGGCTTTCTTGTGGATATTATTTCCAAGATCGAGAGGCCACCGGGTTTTTGACCGGGGGCCTTTTTTGTATTCAAATCGGAAGATAGAAATGACTGCGGCAACAGCGGGTATCGAAGACGTAAGGCGGATCAACGAACGGTTCGAAGCTGCACATCCAGCGGACGCCATTCGATGGGCCGTCGAGAACGTCACACCTGGGCGCTTGATCGTGGCTTCTTCGTTCGGGCCGACGGGGATGGTGAATCTTCACCTGCTGGCGGAGATCGCTCCCGAGGTGCCCGTCGCGTTCGTGGACACGCTGTACCACTTCCCGGAGACCTTGGAGCATGCCGAGCGGGTGAAGGCACACTACGGCCTCGATGTGCGGGTCTACCGGCCCGCGCCGTCACGTGAGGCGTTCGAGGAGAAGTACGGGGAGCAGTTGTGGGAACGTGATTTGGAGCTCTTTCATCGACTCACGCGGGTCGAGCCCATGAAACGTGCGCTCCGTGGCGTGGAGGGGTGGATCACCGGGCGGCGTCGGGACCAGTCGGACAGCCGCGCCAATCTGGCCCACGTGGAGATCGGGGATCGCATCAAGATTAATCCTGTGGCCTCTTGGTCGGCCGATGAGGTTTGGTCCTTCATCCGCGAGAACGACGTGCCCTACAACCCGCTCCACGACCTCGGCTACCAGAGCCTCGGCGACCAACCTCTGACCACGCCCGTCTCCGAGGAGGAGCATGAGCGGGCCGGTCGCTGGAGGGGGACTGAACGTCTGGAATGTGGTATACACGGTCTGACATAGAGTAGGCGGCCTGGCATATATTAGGCCTCATGTGGGCATCATGTGAAAGACTGGTCCAGGTCGCCGGCGGGCGACCTGGATTCTTATTTAGAAAGGGATTGGAAAAAGGAACACGATGACTACGAACGGTAGGCTCGAGACTTCGGAGCCACGTCAGTGGAAGGGAACGCTCGGATCGCTCCTCAGCGACAAACTTTCGCGGGAGATCGATGCCTTCGAGGGGCAGATTGAGCAGAAGCGAGCGGGAAAGCTCACCGATGAGGTATTTGCGGAGATGCGTTTGCGCCGGGGCGTCTACGGCCAGCGGTACGACAACGGCCAGCGCCACGACGGGGTGACCTCGAGGGAGTTGGTGTTCCCGAATGCCGAGCTCACCAAGGGTCCAGGAACGCTGTGGGATGCGCCCGGCATGGTCCGCATCAAGAATCCGTTCGGTGCTATGACCGCCGATCAGATGGACATGCTGGCGGAGGTCTCCGAGGAGTATGCGGACGCGATCTTACACGTGACGACGCGGCAGGACATCCAGTTGCATTTCGTGCACCTGGAAGAAACCCCGGATCTGATGCGGAGGCTGGGCGTTGTGGGGATCACCACCCATGAGGCGTGCGGGAACGCCATAAGAAACGTTACGGCTTGCCACCTCGCGGGAGTCTGCACGACGCAGACCTTCGATGTCACCCCCTACGCCGCAGCCGTCAGCGACTTCCTTCTCGGACACCCGGATGCTCAGGAGTTCGGAAGAAAGGTAAAGCCGGCTTTTTCCGGATGTGCCGACCGTCCATGCGGACTCGTCAAGATGCACGACATCGGCGGAATCGCCCGGATTCGGGAGGTGGACGGAGTGGAACGGCGCGGATTCGAGTTCTATGTCGGTGGAGGCCTGGGCGCCGTTCCGCACCAAGCGCAGCTGTTCGACGAGTTCTTGCCCGAAGAGGAGCTGCTTCCGATCTGCCAGTCGATCTCCCGGGTGTTCGCCCGTTTGGGAGAAAAAGATGTTCGGTCCCGGGCTCGCTTGAAGTTCCTCGTCGCGAAACTCGGCATCGAGGAGTTCCGGCGCCTGGTCCTGGAGGACCGTGAGGGGCTTTCGGAAGATTCACGCTGGACCGCCTACCTCGACGATGTTCACAAGGGTCACGATGGGCCGCTTTGGCAGATCGAAACGCAGGACAAGCTCACGCCGACTCCACAGCTGGAGAAATGGCTGGGCGCCAACGTGACACAGCAGAGGCAGCCGGGTTACAAGGTGGTCATGATTTACTTGCCTCTCGGTGACATCACGGCCGATCAAATGCGGGGCCTCGCGGACGTGGCGAGGCGCTTTACCGGCGACTCGGTCCGCATGACGGTGGAGCAGAATCTGGCTCTCCGCTGGGTGCGTGAGAGCGACCTCGCCGCTCTGCACGAGGCCTTGAACGAGCTCGCTCTCGCGGACCCACGGGCGGAGACGATCACCGATATTACGGCCTGCCCCGGGACCGACACGTGCAAGCTCGGCATCTCCTCCTCGCGTGGTCTGGCGCGTACCCTCATGGAGCACTTGGAGGAGCGTGGCGAGTTGGATGAAGTGGTGCGGGGGTTGCGCATCAAGATCAGCGGGTGCTTCAACAGTTGCGGGCAGCATCACATGGCGGACATCGGGTTCTGGGGCGTGAGCCGCAAGCGCAACGGATACAACGTGCCTCACTTCCAGGTCGTGTTGGGAGGCCAGTGGGCCGAGAACGCGGGATCGTATGGTCTGGCCATTGTCGCCGTGCCGGGGCGGAATATCCCGGCCGCCATGGACAGGATCATCGAGTATTACGTCGATGAGCGTGACGGAGATGAGAGCTTCCAGGCCTTCGTCACCCGAGTGGGCAAGGCTAGCCTCAGGACCCTTCTGCAGGATCTGGTAGAAGTGCCCGCGTACGAGCAGGACCCCAGCTTCTACTCTAATTGGGGGGATCCGCGAGAGTTCACGCTGGGCGACATGGGCGTCGGTGAGTGTGCCGGCCAGGTCGTTTCGCCCGTGGAGTTCGGCCTCCAGGCCAGTGAGCGCGAGGTCTTCTCGGCGCAAGATCTGCTGGATCAGGGGGATTTCAACGGAGCCGCCGATATCGCCTACCGTGCGATGCTGATCGCGGCGAGAACGCTGGCGCGCGAGAAGGAGATCGGTCTCGGCGAAGATCCCGAAGCCGTGGTTGCCGCCTTCAAGACCCACCTCTATGACCCCGGCCTTTTCCACGATCCCTTCGCGGGGGGAAAGTTCGGAAACTATCTGTTCCGCGTGCACGGTGAGCGCAGCAACGGGTTCGAGGCGACGCCCGAGCGGGCTCGCCAACGAATTGAAGAGGCCCAACTCTTTATCGAAGCCGCCCACTCCTACCATGTTCGGACCGCCGAGGCGGTGTCTGTATGAGCGCACAGGCGGCTCCAGAGGTGGGGTCTAGGGTCCTTTCGGAGCCCCAAAGGGTCGGGGTGAAGGTCTTCGTCGAGGATCAGGAGGCGTTCGACCGGGCCCGTATGATCGAGGTGTTTCACCGTTGGATTCAGGAGGACCGCCTTTCAGGGACGCTCGTCGATGTGCACGATTACACGCATGTCCCGGAGGGGCCCGGAGTGCTTCTGGTCGCACACGAGTGGCACCTTCGCACGGACGAAGCGGGCGGCCGTATCGGGTTCGAGTACGAATTGAAGAGGGAGGGGTCGGGTACCCTGGCCGAGCGGGTCCGGGAGGCGATCGTGAGCGTGCTCGAGGCGGCTCTAGCACTGGAGCAGGACACAGCTGAAGACAACCCCGTGCGGTTCGCGACACGTGAGATGGTCTTTCGTTTTACGGATCGTCTTGCCGTGCCGGCGACGGACGCCGCCTTCGAAGAGATCATCCCTGAACTCGAAAGCGTCTTGGCGGGCTTCTACGGCGAGATCCCGATCGAGTTTGAAAGAGTCGGTCACGCGCGGGGGCCGCTGACGCTCCACATGAAGGTGGTCGGCGATGGGGAGTGGACTCTCGATGAGCTCTTGAACGGGGCTCGCTCTGCGGCTGGGTAGTCGCATCGAGGCTATTAGCATGAGTGTGATTCTCGCGGCGCACGGCGCCGGCGATGGCTCGGAGGCCAATCGAAGGCTGGTGGAATTGGCGGAAGCCCTGCGGGCGCGAAGACCCGGCGTACGCTTCGGGTGTGCGTTCTGGAAGGGCACACCGAGCTTCCAGGATGCCGCCCGGAAGTTGCGGGGGCAGAATCCCTTGATCGTGCCGATCATGGCCAGCGCCGGTTACTACGCCCGGCGGCGCCTGCCGGAGGAGTGGGCGAAGGGAGATCCGTCGGGCTCGTACGTAATCACCCGTCCGATCGGCACACTTCCGTTGTTTCTCCGCGTCTTGGCGACCAAGGTCGTCAATGCGGTGACCGACATGGCGCGACGCGGCCTGAACCCGGCCGTTCTGATCGTGGGGCATGGCACGACGCGGGTTCGCACGAGTGGGGACACGGCTCGATGGCTTCGGGATGAACTGGCCCTCGCTCTTCCGCGGACGGAGATACTCGCGGCCTTCCTCGATGAATCTCCTCGCCTCACAGACGTCGCCGCCTCGCTCGGGGATCGGCCGGTCGTGGCCGTCCCCTTGTTCCTGGGGGGTGGCCCACACGTGCGCGTCGATCTTGCCCGTGCATTGAACGCAGCCCGAACGTCCTCGGGTCCGGGTCGTGGCTCAGAGACCCTGGAGATTCTTCCGCCGATCTTGGAGTGGCCCGAGTTGCCCTCACTCGCCCTCGAAGCGATGGATCGCTGGAAACCCGGGGGTCCGGTGCGCTCGCCCGTGTTCACGCCGCCGCGAGCGGGGTCGCTCTCCGTACCTTGACCGGTCGGGTGTGGCTGGTCGGCGCGGGGCCCGGAGACGCGGGGCTCATCACGGTGCGCGGCCGGGAGCTTCTCGAGCGCGCCGATGTGGTCGTGTATGATCGGCTCGCGGGTGCTGAGCTCCTGACTTTCGCGAGGCCCGATGCCGAGCTGATCGACGTCTTCAAGGCGCCCGGTCAGCACACACTCCCCCAGGACCAGATCCACGACATTCTGATCGAGCGGGCCAGGGCCGGTATGGAGGTGGTTCGCCTGAAGGGCGGAGATCCCTTCATCTATGGCCGGGGATGGGAGGAGATCGAGGCCTGCTATCTGGCCGGCGTCCCCTGTGAGGTGGTACCGGGCGTGAGCAGCGTGACCGGTGTACCGACCGGGGCGGGCGTCCCGCTCACGGTGCGCGGGCAAGCGAGTACGGTGAGTATGGTGACGCCGAGCGTCGGAAAGGGCCTTCCGGCCCGCGAGCTCCCGTACGAGGCCATGGCAAAGATGGACACGTCGGTGGTGCTCATGGGGGGCACTCGGCTGGAGAAGGTCACGAAGGGCCTTATGGCTGCGGGTCGGGAGGGTGCGACTCCCGCTGCGGTCGTTCAAGAGGGGACGCTCCCCGGGGAGCGCCAGGTCCGAGCGACCCTCGCTACCATTGCAGGTGTCGTCCGCGACGAGGGTCTACGGGCTCCGATGGTGCTGATCGTGGGTCCGGGTGCCGGGTTGCCCCGCCTCGACGGTAATACGCCGGCTGCGGGGTTCGGGCCCCTGGCCGGCCGCCGAGTGGTCGTGACCCGGCCGTCCTCCGCGAGCAGGCAGGTGATTTCGAAGCTCCGAGGACTCGGGGCGCACGTGATCGATTCGCCGCTTATCCGCATTGAGTATCTAGAGGCGGATCTCCCGGGGTCGCGCTCCGACCACGATTGGATGGTGTTCACGTCGCTCCACGCGGTCGAGGGACTCGTACGTCAACTCGAGCGTCAGGGACTCGACGCGCGCTTCTTCGGGACGGCCCGGATCGCCGCCGTCGGGCCGAAAACCGCGGCCTGCCTCGAAAAGGTGGGGATCCGTGCCGACCTGATCCCCGGAGAGCATCGAGCTCGAGCTCTCGTGGAAGCGATCACGGTAGAGGCGAAGAGCGGGGAGCGCGTGCTCTTCCCCTGCGGAACGCTCGCCGTGGACGAGGTCTCTCAGGGACTTAGCCGGGCGGGCATGGAAGTCCAGACTCTCCATGTCTACGATACGCGGCCCCAGCCGCCGAATGACGCCGCATTGGACGCGTTTCAGAGGGGGGTGGACGCGGTCCTCCTGTACAGCCCCTCGGCGGCCAGGTCGCTGGCTGCGTCCGGGGTGGATCTCGACGGAGTACAGGTCTTCTGTGTTGGGCCGACGACTGCGGACGCGGGGCGTTCCGCGGGCCTACGCATCACCGGGGTGCCTGACATCTACGGTGACGAGGGGATGATCGCGGCCCTGCTCGAAATGGTCGATGCGCTTCCTGCGGTGGACGGCTGAGCCGCATCAGCCGTCGGCGCTGCCCCTACTCGGAATTTTCCTCAACCAGGAAATCCACGATCATGCCCCGGTCTTCATGGTCGGAATAATCACAGACGGCCCTGTATTCGCCCGCTGAGAGGTCGACCGTGACTGATCGCCTCTCCCCTGGGCTCAGGCGGCCGTCGGACGCCCAGACGGTTGAGTCGGATTCAACCACTACGAATACGAGGTTGTGTTCCTCAAATCCGCGGTTCGCAAGTTTCAGGGTCACTGGACCGGCTGGCACGCGGGCGTCCATCAAGATCACGAACTCATCGAGGTCGATCTCCACGTTAGGTAGTTCGGGCTCGGCTGCTGCCGCCGGTGCGGCGGTTTCGCTCGAAGCTGGGGCTCCGCTCTCTCCGCACCCGGAGATGATGGACATGAAGGCCACCAGCAGGGGGATTACGGCGGTACGAGAGTATCTATTCAAGGCGAGTATCTATTCAAGGTGATGGTCTCGGATGGACAAGGTGATGGTCTCGGATGGAATTGAAGGCGCCGGCATCGATCTGGCGCCGCGATTCGACTGGACGATTTCGATTGCTCTAGCCTGGAAAATAGCGTCGAGGCCGGAAAAACAAGAGAACTCGAGCCTCGGTCAGGGGTCACAGGAAAAAGATGGCCCGGAACGTGCTCTCAAAGCGATCAGAATACCCGTGCGGTTTCCCACGTTAGAATCTAACTTCAAGAAGGGATATCGAGGGTCAGGTGTCGAGGGTCAGGGCATAGTCCGACCCGCCACGGAGTACCATGTCCTGAATACCGCCAAGGAGAGTTGGTCATGACCGCAGCATTACGCACGGTGATCGCCTGTTCCGCCCTCCTTTTCTTGAATCTGGGTTCCGCAGCAGGCCAGATCGCTGCTAGGGCGACCTTCGTCGGTGATGGTTCCTTCGACCTTCCGCCCGCGGGTTCCACATCGCCCAAGAATCCCATTGCCATCGCCGTCGCACCGGACGGGACTCTGCACATCGTGGACCAGGAAGGAGCGGTCATGGTCTTCGATCGCTCCGGCACCCCGGTGCGCTCGTACGGAGTCGGGAGTTTAGACGAACCCGTGGCGATCGCATTCGACGAGTTGGGGCGTAGCTACGTCCTCGACAAGCGGCTGAAGCAGGTTCTGGTCTACGACGGGACGGGTGAACAGCAGTTTGTCATCGCCGGTGCCGACAGAGGGGCCTCCCGATTGACCGATCCAGTGGGAGTGGCGCTCGGACCCAACGGGTTCGTCTATGTTCTCGACAAGGGCGACCGCTCAGTCGGGGTGTTTTCCCGGGACGGTGCGTTCGTACGCCAAGTGGGGCTGGGCGAGTTGATCCGGGATCCGACTGGAATCGCGGTCGGTGGAGACGGTCGGATTTTCGTCACAGACAAGGCCAGGGGAGCACAAGTGGTCACGTTGCCCGCTTTTTCAGACGTGCCGTGGCAGGGTGCGAGTGAGCCCGGGCTGTTGTCTTTGGGAGAGGTCGAAGAGGCGGCTGCCATTGCGGTGGATGGATTGGGTACGGTCGTGGTCTTGGATGGCCGGCAGGGCCGTATCTGGGGTGGAAGCCGCCTCGATCCGGCGGCAACGACACAGACCCGTGCGCTGTATGGGGGTGTCGGCCGAGGTAGGGGGTCTTTCCGTAGACCGGTGGGGCTGGCGTTTACACCCGAGCGACACATCGTCGTGTTGGATCGCGACCTCCGAAAGGTTGAGCGCATCGAGCTCACCGAGGGAGGGGATATGCCGCGGTTGGAGTGGGACTACCCGATCCGCGTGAGTCAGCTTCCACCCGATCACGTGGGTGCGGTCACTGCGGTGTGGACGTCGACGGATGGTACGGCCCGTTTCGTCATGGCCGGACCCCGGGGTCGCGCGCTTCGCGTGGAGTATGCCACTTCGGAGCGTTACGAGGATTTCATCGGCAACGTGTTCGAGTCCTACGTGATCCCAGAGACGGGTGGCCCCGAAACTCTGTTCATGGGGTTCTCACGGACTCCAGGCACCATGGCCCTCGATGGTTCGGTACTCTTGGTCACGGAGCCGAACGAGGACCGCATCGCCGTTTTCGACGCCCGTGATGGCGCTTCTCTCGGAACGTTCGGCCGGGACTACGATGACGACCGGCGGCTCAACAAGCCGGTGGGCGTAGCACTTTTCTCCGACAGGAGTCTCGTGGTCGCGGATCGGGACAACCACCGGGTCGCCGTATTCAGCTCGGATCTGACCTCGATTCTGGCGTCTTTCCCACTTCCGGAGGCGTGGGGTGTTGCTCTTTCTCCGGACGGCGGGTTGTTCGCTTGGTCCGAAGATGGGTTGACGGTGCTACGTATCCCTCTCCCCGATGGTCCTCCCCAAGAGATTGTTTCAGGGCTTCTGACTGGTCCCGTGCAGGATATCAAATTCGACTCCCGGGGAAACATGTTCGTGCTCGAGCAGGAGACCAGCCGCGTGACGGTCGTGGATTCCAGTCTTGAGCGGGTTCTCGTCCGGTTCGGGGGACGCGACGCGAGGTTCGACGCAACACATCTTTCGGTGGATGCCCTGGGCAACGTCTACCTCGCCAACTTGGAAGAGGGGCGAACCCTGGTGTACCGGTGGGACGCCTGGTTGCCCGATTTGCAGACGCTGCGTGTCGTCTTGTCCGCAGATGGTGCGGCCTTTTCCTGGGACGCCGTCGCATCCGACTACCTGTGGGGGTACACGGTCTCCGGCGCCACGTCTCGCCAGGGCCCGTTTACACCGCTCGCCACGACGACGGGGAGGTCTTTCGACCTCGCGTTGGACGGGGATTTCGAGTACCGGTGGCTTCGCGTAGATCCGGTGAGCATCGCTGGTTCGGTGAGCTCGTCGGCTCAGCCTATTCCGGTTGCCCATATGGTCGCCCGAGAAGCCGCGGCCCGTGACGCGTATGCGGAAGTTTTGGACGTGGTGACCATGGCTGAGTCGTTGGGGGCTCGAGGAGTCTTGAGCCTGGCTTCGGACATTGCTCAGGAAGTCCAATGGCACGGGTTCTCAACGGAGTTTCAGCTGGGAAGGTATGCCGAAGCCGTTGCCCGGGAGGAAGCGCTCGAGGGTTGGGAGGGCGAGGACCGTGGTTTCGAGCTTCATCGCCGTCTAGCGATCGCACACGAGAGCCTGGATCAGTTCAGTGCGGCTTTGGCCAGCGCCCGCCGAGCCCTCGAGGTCATACCGGCAAGAGACAGGTCGACGGAAAGTGGGCTGGAGGTTCTACAGTTGGGTCTTGCAGCGGCGTTCGAAGCCGGGGTGTTTGAAGACGTCGTATCTTTCGGTGACGAGCTGCAGGGCCGGATCGAGCCCGATCGAGAATTCCAGTTTTTCGCACGGTTGGCGGCCGGACATCTGGCTTTGGACAATCCGCAGCGCGCGCTCCAGATCGCATCAGTCGTCCTCGACGCCGACCGAGCCGGAAGGATCGTCGCGTACGATGAGGATCGGCCAGACCTGTACTGGGTGGCGTTCCAGGCCTCTCTGGCCATCGTGGACACCGAACTCATAGCGTTGTGGGCTCAGGAGTACGGTCCCTACGTGACCGGAGATCGGAGGCGGCCCTACTACGAGGCGGTGGCTCACTTCAGGGCAGCGCAGGGCGAAGGCGTTCAGGCCCTGGCCAACTTCCTGGAAGTCCTGGAAACGGACCCCGAGCCTGAGTTTTACACGGACTCAGCGACCGTCGCCCTTACGCTGGCCATCTTCAGGGCCCTTCAGGACAGCGACACCGAGGGGCACTCGGCGGGACTGACATTCCTGGCGGATTATGCCACTGATTTGCCGAGAGAGGTCGAAGATCTTCGGTTGGCTTACCAGGACTCCATCGCCTTGTTCATCCCCCGTGAGGAGACACTGGCGAAGCTCGGAGAAGGGTTCCAATACTGGTTCGACGGCAACTTCGCTGGCTTGATCCGTTTCTTCGAACAGACGCTCGAGCTGGACGGTCTCACCCCTGAACAGGAGACCATCTCGAGGGCTCTACTCGCCGGATCGTACCAGGGCGCCGGTCGCGCCGAGGATGCCGAGTCGATCTACCGGGGAATACTCGATCTCGACCCGCTCTTCCAAATCGAAGCCCTGATCGAGCGGGTGGAGGCGTTGTACGGCCTCAGCCTCTTCAGCGGGCAGGTGGAGGTGTTCAGGAATGTCAGGAGGATTCGGTAGGGTCGTCACTTACTTCCACGAAGCTTGCCCAGGTCCACGAAGCTTGCCCAGGCCGCCTCGGAGAACACATGTTTACGGAGTGACTTCGACGCGGTCCACTGTGCTCCTTCAACAGCCTCCCCACGAAGTGCGGATCAATGACCGAAGCACCTGACGCTCCACGACCCGCGGCTCCACGCTCGCCGGTCCGCGGTGAACGTCGCCTTGCCGCGATCCTTTTTGCGGATGTGGCGGGGTATACGGCTCTGTCTTCTCACGATGAAGACCTCGCGCTCGCGATGATCCAGTCCTTCCAGCGTATCTGCAAGAAGCTTGTGGCGGAAAAAGGTGGCCGGGTTGTGAAATTCCTTGGGGATGGCATGCTCGCGGAGTTCGCGAGCCTGGACTCGGCCGTTAATGCGGCCCATGCCCTACAGAATTCGTTTCCCTATCTGGAGGAGGTCAAGGAGTCCCGGGTTTCCTTGAGAGTGGGCGTCCATCTCGGGGACATCGTTTTCGGGGACGACGGTGACGTGTATGGGAGTGGAGTGAATGTCGCCTCCCGCATCGAAAGCCATGCACCCTTGGCTGGCGTGGTCGTCTCTGACTCTGCGTACCAGCAGCTCCGCCACCGACGGCACTATCGGTTCTCGTCGCTCGGCGAGAAGGACCTCAAGGGTGTACCCGAACCGATGGAGTTGTATGTCGTTCTCCTGGCCGGCCAGGATCCACCCACGCCGGCTTTGCGGGTGCCGACCAGAGGCGGGACGGCGGAAGATCGGGTGAGGGGGAGTTCGAAGAAGCGGTGGGTAGCGGCGGGTCTTGCTCTGGCCGCAGCGGGCGCCGTCGTCGTTATGGACCTCGGCGGTATTCAGGCGCAAACGGATCAGTTTCTCCAGAGCATTGGGCTTCCGGCCGTTTTCACGCGGGGAGTGTTCGCTCTGTCGCCGGCCTATCGTGCCATCGAGGGAGGGGCTGCCATCGATAGCGATATCAGGGTGGGATTTTCGGGGCTCATCAACCGGGCCACGGCCACGAGTTCGAGCGTCCAGCTCTTCGGCCCGGGCGGAGTGCTCGTTGCGACCGAGGTCAGCGCGTCCGTCGACGGGTCGGCGGTGGACATCACGCCGCAGTCTCCGCTCGACTACGCGACGCGTTATGAGGTCGTGTTGACACCCGCGCTGCGGTCTTCCTCAGGGGGAGAGATCCGCCCGCCTCGTGGAGCGGGGTCCTCGGAGGATCTCCTGTCCTTCGTGACGCAGCCTGTTCCGCCGGTTCCGCCGGTCCTGGCGAGCACGGAGCCTGCCGACGGATCGACGGGTGCCGATGGCGCGGGACCGGTGCTTGCGACGTTCAGCAAGCCGATGAATCCGCTGACATTCGATGCGACAACCGTAGTGCTGACTACGGCCGCTGGAGCCCCGGTGGCAGTGGAGCTGACGTGCTGTGGCGATGATGCCGGCACGCTTCGAATCGATCCGGTCGAGCCCATGGCCGACGGGCTCTACCGACTCGTGCTGGGAGAAGGCATTACGGACGTGGGGGGGCTTCCGATGGTCCCGGTTACATCAGGCTTTCGAGTGGGAGTGGTAGCCCGACGGGCTGATCCGACCGGTCCCGGGCGGTTGACGATACAGGTGATCCCCGCATCGGTGGCCTCCCGGACGATGGTGGTCATCGACGGGGACGCGGTGGGCCCGGCGCCCATCCTGGACCGAGTGACTTCAGAGCGGGTCGCTCACCGGATCGAGATTTTCGGCACGTCCCCCATCTCCTCCAGGACCATACTCATCTACGAGGCCGAATGGACACTGTCTCCTGCCCAGAGCCTCACCGTGCGCGCCGAAGTGACACCCTTCGGAACCATCACTATCGCTTCCACGCCAGGGGGGACGGTCTTCGTCGACGGAGAAGAGATCGGCCCCGCTCCCCTCGTGAGCTATCCGGTGACGGCCGGGTTGGTTCACACCTTGGAAATTCGACCGCTCGACGAAGATGCGGCGACCCTTGCACCCTACGTTGCCGACTTCAGAGTCGACCTCCTCGAGGATAAGCTCTTGGGCCGGGTCGAGCTTCCGGCGCGTTGATCCTGGATAACAATCGCGTGGGAGTCATAGATGGCTGTTGACGAAGACCTGTTGAAACTGTCGGACCCGGTTTCGGTCTATCCGGGCCGAGGCCCCGAGCCTTGGAAACCCGAGATTGTCGAAGCTATCTATGGCCTTCTTTACCGAGACAATCGCGGCGTCGACCGTCTCGTGGCGGATCTCCAGGAGATGGAGCGGCGGGAGGGCCCGGCCGTGTATGTCGAACTCCTCTACTTGCTCTGTCACATGCGTTTCGAGGCGGGCGAGGCCCGGGAGCACTGGGAGGAGGTGATCCGCCACCGGGAAGAACTCGGAGGTAAGTTGGGCTACCCGGTGGATCTGTCTGTGGCACTCGTAAGCTATTTCGTCCATGTGAGCGGCAAGCTACAAAATCCGAAGGTGATCGAGCTCAAGCTCTTCGAAGAGACTCGCGCCTCGGCGTACAAGGACGAACTCACCGGTCTCCACAACTTCAGGTTTTTCCAGGAATTCCTCAGCTGGGAGGTGAAGCGGTGCGAGAGGAGTGGCGGGGAATTTGCGATCGCGCTAGGCGACCTCGACAACTTCAAGGACTACAACGACCGATTCGGTCACGAGGTTGGTAACGAAGCCTTGCAGGCCGTCGGAAAGGCTCTCAAGAGCGCAGGAAGGGACCAGGATATCGCGATACGGTATGGAGGCGAGGAGTTCGTGCTCCTCATGCCTGAAACATCGAAGGAAGATGCGGGGCGGGTCGCGGATAGAGTGTGCCAGGCGATCGCTGACCTAGAGGTGTCGGCCTCCCACCCGAACCGCGGGGTGACCATGAGTATCGGGGTGGCGTCGTACCCAGGAGACGCCCTGGAGTCCGAGGCTCTTATTCGCTGCGCCGATCGGGCCATGTACACCGCCAAGGCCAAGGGGAAGAACCAGGCTCAGATCTACGGCGCGAATCGTCGTGCACTCCGTAGAGTTCACGTCGAAGTGAAGGGAGAGATCCGGGTTCTGGATGCCCAGAGCCTGCCGTTTTCCACGCTGGACATCAGCGAGCGGGGCCTACGCTTCAGGGCGAAAGAGTTGCTCGAGATGAACTCGATGGTCGAGTTCGTGCTGAGGCTCCCTGGCCATCGTCAGGGAGTCAAGGCGTATGGCCGGATTGTTCGTGCCTACGCAGCTGAGGACGGGTCTGAGGACGGGTCTTATGAGATGGCGCTCGAGATCATGGACATCGACACTCGAGAATTCTTGGCGTTGACGAGATACTTGAATAAACAAGCCTCCAAGCCGAGTGGGGAATCCGAACCGGTTTGAGCCTACGCTCCCGGGCTCTTGAGTCTACCCCTCGGGCTTTTGAGCCTAGCCCTCGGGCTTCAGACTTCTGCCCACCGCCACGGCAACCGGTTCCAGGCCTTTCATCAGAGCGTCGAACTCGTCGAACGTGAGCGACTGATCTCCATCTGAGACGGCTTCCTCCGGTACCGGATGTACCTCGATCAACAGCCCGTCTGCTCCGGCGGCGACCGCCGCGTAGGAAAGGGGTGCCACGAGATCGCGCCGGCCGGCCGCGTGACTCGGATCGGCGATTACGGGGAGATGGGTCTCCTTCTTGAGCACCGGGATGGCCGCCAGATCGAAGGTGTTTCGAGTCGCGTCCGAGAAAGTTCTTATACCCCGTTCGCAGAGGATCACGTTCTCGTTCCCCTGCTTCATGACGTACTCCGCGGCCAAGAGCAGGTCCTCCACCGTGGCCGCCATTCCCCGCTTGAGAAGGATCGGCCGCTGGAGTCTTCCGACCTCGGTGAGGAGGGTAAAATTCTGCATGTTACGGGCTCCGATCTGGAGCACGTCGGCGTATTCGGCGACCAAGTCGGCTTGGCGTGGATCCATGATTTCAGTCACGATCGGGAGGCCGGTCTCGGCACGGACGTCCGCGAGCATCTTGAGCCCATCTTCGCCCAACCCGCTGAAGGAGTAAGGTGAGCTGCGCGGCTTGAACGCGCCACCGCGAAGCCCCACGGCGCCTGCCTTCTTTACCCGCTGTGCCGTTTGGGTGAGCATATCCAGGCCTTCCACCGAACACGGCCCTGCCACGACAGCTACGGCCGTATCACCGACGGAGATACTGCCCATCGGGACTTTCGTCGGTTCAGCGGCGAACTGGGCGTTCGCCAACTTGTAGGGTTTCATGACCGTGTGAACGGCTTCGACGCCTGGGATCGACAGGAGCGGGACACCTGCCAGAACCTCCTCGTCTCCGATACACCCGACCACGGTACGGTGCTTTCCCCGGGACAGGTGGGTCTGAAGCCCAAAGGCTTCCACCCGCTCCCGGATATGGTCCAGCTCCTCGTCGGTGACGTCGTGCCTCGTGATGATGATCATGATCCTGCTCCTTGACGACCTGCTCCTTGACCGGAGGTGAGTCAAGCAGCCAAGGTGGGTGGTCGCTTGATCGCCCGGCGGGTCCTGGGAGGGGTCCGGCTCACACGGGCGATTTGGAAGGGAACGGGAAGGGGAAAGCATGTCCAGTTTTGTCGCCGAAGTCAGGTACACGTTCCGGAGCTTGAATAAGAGTCG
>JADFNK010000118.1 GCA_022563405.1 Gemmatimonadota bacterium
TGCGAGAGGAGGTCTACGCGTGGGGCTTTCGAGACCCCTCGGGCCTCGCGTTCGATCCGACGACCGGCCGCGTTTGGGTCACCGATCGCGGCGCTGTGCGTCTCGACGAGGTCAACGTCGTGACGGCGGGCGGCAACTACGGCTGGAATGTCATGGAAGCAAACATCTGGTGATTATCCCCTTGCTACAAGGTAGCAATCCTTGTAGATTACTCGTATGGACAGTCATTGCGCGGGTTTCTTAGGGTCGCCGGATCGCTTTTCTACGATCTTGTCTAGCTCGCGCATGATGCGTTTTCCGAACAGCTTTTCCATGACCTCGGCGTCTGGCCGCTCGGCAAAGTCCTTCGGTAGTTTCCGTTTCTTTTTCGGTTTCTGAGCCATGACTGCGGATATCAACCTCATCTCTCTGATTGATCGTTTTCCCGACGACGCGAAGTGCCGGGAGCATCTAGAAAAGCTGCGTTGGCCAGATGGTGTGGCGTGCCCTCGGTGCGGCGACATGTCTGTATCGGAGATCTTCGAGCGAAACCAGTGGGACTGTAACTCATGCCGCTACCAGTTCAGTGTGACGGCTGGCACGATCATGCATCGCTCGCACCTTCCCCTCCGTAAGTGGTTCATCGCTATCTACTTGATGTGCGAGGCCAAGAAAGGCGTGAGCGCGAAGCAGTTGCAGCGGACGCTCGGGCTCGGCTCTTACAAGACAGCCTGGCATCTGTGCCACCGTATCCGCGAAGCGATGGGTAACGACCCGTTCACCGGCCCGACACTGTTCGGTATCGTCGAAGTCGACGAGACGTTTGTCGGCGGGCATCAGAAAGGGAAAGGCCAGGGGCCGTACAGCACGAGCAACAAGACCATCGTCATCGGCGCCGTCCAGCGTGACGGGAAGGTCCGACTGGAGCGCATCCCGAACACGCGCAGGAAGACGCTCGACGACTTCGTGCGGCGCACCGTGAAGGACACCGCCCTCGCGATCTACACGGACGAGTTTCCGGCGTACCGGGGCCTCGGAGAGCGCATGGATATCCACCACGACACCGTCCAGCACAACATCGACGAATGGGTCGTGGGCGATGTTCACACGAACAGCGTCGAAGGCGTCTGGAGCCTGTTCAAGCGCTCCATCATGGGCTCGTTTCATCAGATCAGCCGGAAGCATATGGACCGCTACCTCGAAGAGCTGGAATGGCGGTTCAACAACCGAGATAACCCGTTCATGTTCCGGGATCTCCTCCTGCGGATTCTGGAGAGCAGGGCGCTTCGGTATGACGAGCTGACGGCGTAAGTCGCTCTCAAGGTTCCCGATAGACGGTTATCCATATCTTATTTTGACTTGTTGGGAATTTGGGGTGGTCTGGTTTGATCTCTAGTGACATCACCGTCGCGTACACACCGGAAAGATGGGCTCCGAGGTACGTCACCACACTTTCCACTAAGTGGCTATTCGCCCCCCTGATCTCAATTCCTTCATTCTCATTGAAGTGTAGTTGATGTAGTTCCTGCGCTACTTTGTTCCTGTTCACTGCCCACCCCGCGGACTCGAAGATCGCCCCCAACCACTTCGTGACGCGCATACTTGCCGGAGGAAACGCGAGTAGCTTTACGTTGGTGTGATCGTTGCGGATAGAATTGAGCTGCTCGACCATCTTCTGTCGCGCTTCGGTTGAGCCGAGCACGTCTTTCCATCGTGGGGTCTTTGCTTGTGTTTCTGGATGGAGGGACGCTTCGATATCAGACGCTATCTGGAGCGTAGGAAGCGCCGCACCCACAAAATATCCTGCCTCAAATTTCCGGGCCTTAGTTGATCGTTCGTCTATCAACCACAACGAAAGATGACACGCGGCCCTTTCCCAGTTGGGCCGATTCGTGACTCGATCGCGAAAGAAGCTGCTTTGCTCTACCAGGAAGGCAAGGTTGCCCCGCTCATGCGAGCCCGAATCACCCAACTTCACTGGTTGACCAATGACAAGCGAGCCGTCAGGTAGAGACGGACGATGGTAAGGTCTCTGGCATACTTGGCCGCTTCCGTCATCCTTCTCCTGGATGTGTAGTTCACACCGAAGCGTCAGTGGGCGGCTTTCGTATGACTCGATCATGACGTTAGGGAGAATAATTACGTATTCGGGATAATCACCGACCCCTGGAATAGTCACGGTTGTTACGTCGACTACCGGGAATGAACGCCCATGAAAACGAACGTCCAGGGGTGCGCGGTAGTTATGGACGAACAAAACCAACAGTCCCACGGCACCGACGGCGAACGCTCCGGAGCCGATCCACAAAAGGATCTCCGGGCCTTGATCCAATCCCATCACCGTAAACGTGATCGTAAGGCCCGCAGCCGATACCCACGCAAAGACCGTAGACCACGCTCCACGGAGAGTGGAGCGCAGGGCAGCGTTTCCCTTACGTGAGGCTCGATTGATTGAGCGCCGGATGCCCCTGCGGATGGATCTAGCGAGGCGTCTTGGTTTCCAACGTTCCAATTTCCCCATGCCCGACAATTTGGCCAGGCCCGCTGCCGTGCAACAGGGTTACAATCGCCAATCCATAAGCACAGATCGTTCGTCTACGGAGCGGTTCGGCTCTACGAACGGTGCGGGCGGCTCACCCTCGACGTGGACGTTCGTCCTCGGGCCAACGGACGTCCGAAGTGCTCGGGATGTGGCCGCCGGAGACCGGGCTACGACACACTGAGTGCGCGTCGCTTCGAGTTCGTTCCGATCTGGGGGATCGCGGTGTACTTCGTGTACGCGATGCGCCGGGTCGACTGCCTGAACTGCGGCATCGTCGTCGAGGAGGTGCCGTGGGGGAGCGGCAAGCATCAGGCGACGACGACGTACGCGTGGTTCCTCGCCGGCTGGGCGAAGAGGATGAGCTGGTCGGCGGTGGCCGACGCGTTCCAGACCTCGTGGGACCGGGTGTTTCGCGCGGTCGAGATGGCTGTGACGTGGGGTCTGGAGCATCGCGACCTCGAAGGTGTGCAGGCGATCGGGGTCGACGAAGTGTTGTGGCACAAGGGCTACAAGTTCCTCACCCTCGTCTACCAGATCGACCAGGGCGCCCGGCGCCTGCTCTGGGTGGGTCTGGACCGCAAGGCGAAAACGCTGCTCAAGTTCTTCCGCGCCTTCGGCCGCGAGCGTAGCGCCCGTCTCCGCTTCGTCAGCACCGACATGTGGAAACCGTACCTGAACGTGATCGCCAAGAAGGCGTCCGGCGCCATCCATGTGCTCGACCGCTTCCACATCATGGCTCACATGAGCAAAGCGATCGACGAGGTTCGCGCCAAAGAGGCCAAGCGCCTCCAGGCCGACGGCCACGTGCCCGTCCTCAAAGGTATGCGCTACTGCTTGCTGAAGCGCCCGGAGAACCTCACCGAGAACCAAGAGGTCAAGCTCGCCGACCTGTTGAAGTACAACCTCAAGGCCGTGCGGGCGTACCTCCTGAAGGAAGACTTCCAGTTTTTCTGGGACTACGTCTCCCCGGCGTGGGCAGGCAAGTTCCTCGATCGATGGTGCACGCGCACGATGCGATCGAGGCTCGATCCCATGAAGCGCGTCGCCCGGATGTTACGCCGTCACCGCGAGCTCTTGCTCAACTGGTTCCGCGCCCGCGGCACGATCTCCGCAGCCGCTGTGGAGGGCCTAAACAACAAGCTGAAACTGACTACCAGAAAAGCGTACGGCTTTCGGACCTTCCGAGCCCTCGAAATCGCCCTGTATCATACCCTTGGCAATCTCCCCGAACCCAAAGTCACCCACAGATTCTGCTGAGGAACCAGAATTCGAACCGCCGTCCGGGCACTCCTGTCCGGGCGGCGTTTCGAGCAAAGCGATGCAATCGATCGAGGTCTGGGCCAGATAGTACGGCCTGCCGACCTCGCCCCGCTTCGGCTCCAAGCGGATGGTCCCGAGCACCTCGCGGAGGAGCAGCGCCGACTGCTCGGTGCGCCGCTCGAGGACTTCCTGAAACCGGCTCAGGCGCTCCTCGATCCACTCGACCGGAGGAGTCTGGAACACCTTGTTCCGGCTTCGGAGCAATGCCTCTAGCTCTTCCCGTAGAGCCTCGACCCTTCGCTCTGTCTCGATGAGGGCGTTGGCGAGCGCCCGGCTTCCGCGTCCCTCGCCAATGAAGTCAAGGAAGTTGGTGAGGCGGCGTTCTTCCGAGCTGAGCTCGGACTCCTTGACGCGGATCGTCTCGGGGAGGTGGGCGGAGAGCTTGGCGACCTCACCCTCCACCCGCTCGATGACGTAGCGGATGTGGTCCGCTCGAGAGATCTGATCCCGCACGGCGCTCAGGATGACGGCTGAAAGGACTACGCGCATCACCCCGCGTGGGTTCCTCCACCACGTATCGGGCGACATACGGGACGCCAAGCTCGTCAGTCCAGGTCCCCCACACGATCTGACCTTGGGCGACCTGGAACCGGACTCCATCGGGTGGGTGCACCTCCGTAACGATGCGTCCACTACGGTCGATGATGATCCAGTCCCCCGTGTCGAGTGCCGACATCTGGCGCAGCCAAACATCTCCGGTTCCAGTTACGAAGACGTCCTGAACCGGCGGGAAGTACTCTGGAGTATAGAGCCCTCGGATCACGGCGGCGCGCAGGTTTCGCGGAACTGGGTCGCCGCGCCGACGCGCAGCGTCGTACGGCGGGCGTGCCAGATCCACTCCCGCGTCGATGATCTCGTCTCGGAGACGCCGTGGAACCTGGATCATCGGCAGCGTCAGCGTGTGCAGGTCCATCAGCGTGCCTCGGTGATCGTATCGCCGGACGAGCACCTCCCCGGAGCTGTCCCGACCCCAGTCGACGGTCACGACACCGGCACCCTGAGGGATCAAGCTATAGAGAGGAGCGATGGGGAACGGTCGGTAGGCAAAGAAACCGACCTGTTCGACGAGCATGCCGGGAGGGACGCTGAGCAGTGTCACCGTGTCACGCTGCGTCAGTGGATGGGGGCCGATCATGACGGGCACTCGCATCCGTTCCAAACTCCCCAGTACGTCTCCGTCTGGGGTGGCAAATGCGTAGCCTCCCCGGAGCAAAGCCGTGACGCCCTGAGGCGATGGGAAGCTCTCGGCGTACTCGACTGGCGTCCGCTCCGTCCGGAGGTGCTCGCCGTTCGTGTCGAAGATGGAGATCCGTGGAACCGGCTAATTTCGTAGCCACAATGTGTCACCCAGCAAGCCCATGCCGGCCACGCGCTGAAACTCGCCCGGGCCCTCGCCCCTTCGTCCGACGTGCCTGACGAAGCGCCCTTCCGTGTCGACAATCGTCACCCGCGCCTCACCAGGTGGACGCAAGTATAGTCGACCAGACCGATCCAGATGGAGGCTCGGCTCCCACGAGAATGCCTGCCACTCCGGAACGTCCAGCCCGCCTAGAACGAGGGTCTGCCGTACTTGCTGGACGGTGAGTTGTTGTGCTTCGACGCCCGACATGCCTGGCATGAGGACCAAAGCCGCAACCTGGAGAGGCCGGCCGAAGCGCGTGATGTGAGACGGCTTCATTCTACGCGAGCCCTTCTTCGGATGCTCCCCGAACGTCGGGCCCAGGCCGGGCGGGCGACTCCAGCGCACGCCCGGCCGAGAACCCGGAATGTGTCGCCGAGGGGCGGCAGGCGAGCCACTCGCACTCGACCGATGAGCAGCTCGAGGAGCTGCAGTTATTCACGCCCTGGTGATGGACCTCGATGCAATCATCATCGCTACAGGCGGCAGCAGCGTCCGTTGGGCCCCCCAGCCGCCTGACAGCTCGCGAACGCCGCTGCCGGTACCGGCTGAACGGCCAGCAGACTCAGACAGAAGATCGCGCTGCCGAGCGCGGCACCCACACTCCATCGGTGTCGTTTCGTCATGCCCTTGTCCTCTGTTGCACTACGATGATTAACCGGCTAGCCGGCTAGGCCAACGACTCGCGTTCGACCGACGAGTGCAGTACGGGCCGCTCGTGCACCATGTGGTAGTCACACCGGCAAACTACATGCGACAGCTTCCGGTACTTGCTCATCCCCAAAAGTACCGGCGTGCCCGCCGGTAGGCGACGGGACCAGCCCGTACGGCACATCACCACCTTCAAAGACGGTGGGTTGTCACGTTCCACTCAAAAGGAGCTTCCTCTTTCGTTTCCGCCCTGTCCACCCTATGCGGGCACCCTCACGCTTTTCCACAAGCTTTACAGTGACACCGCCGCAGGCGCTGGGCCACGGAGGCATCGCTGTCGTGGAGCGGGCGACGGGGATCTCGCGGTGTCGACAGCATCGGGCGATCCCGACTCTCCTCTGCGCTGGACATCGAAGAGCGTGCGCAAGTTGTGCGGAGAACTTCGGACGCCGGGACACGAGGTCAGCCACCAATTGGTTGCCGAGTTCCTGCGGGGGAGCTGGGCTACAGCCTTCAGGCGAACCGGAAGACGCGTGAAGGCGTCCAGCACCCGGACCGTGACGCCCAGTTCCGAGGATCAGACCACGTCAACATCCGGTGCGGGGCAGGGGAGGCGCAAGCAGCACCCCGTCAGACGCCCAGGGCACACGGCCGATGACCCCACCCGAAGCCCTCGACCCCGGAACCGCTACCGCTACCCGATGAAATATGTTTTACTATTGCTTAAGTCGTTTAATTTATGTTAAACTATAGATTATGAAACACATGCAAGCACTTCCCAGCGAGGTTCTATCCCAGTTGGAACAGATCGGGCACGGAATCAAGACAGCACGGATGCGGCGACGCATGACCCAGAAGGAACTGGCAGAGCGCGCCGGCACGTCCTTTCACACGATCCGCAAGATAGAGAGGGGCTCGCCGGGCACGGGCATCGGATACTACCTGAAAGCTTTATGGGTCCTTGGGATTTTCGAGGATGTTCGGCTCTTGGCGAATCCGGAGCGGGATCGTGAGGGGATCATTCTCGAGGCGGCTGGCCGTGGCACACGAGCACGCGGTCGCCTAAGCCTGAGCCGTGACTTCTAGCGCGGGCACGTTTGTCTTCATCCAGTTGCCCACCAGACGGGCGGCGGTGATCTGCGGGCGCTACGAGTTGCAGGAGGTTCGGGAAGGATTCCTGGGCCGCTTCGTCTACGGACGCACCTACCTCACCCGGCCGGACGCTGTGGCCATCGATCCCGTCCACCTCCCGTTGAAAGACACTGAGTTTACCACGACGAAGGTGGGCGGGATGTTCGGAGCCCTGCGAGACACCGCGCCGGACGCGTGGGGGCGGATGGTCCTCGAGCGAAGATTTCAGGGGAAGCCGTCCACCGAACTCAACTACCTGCTCGGATCTTCGGATGTTCGCGTGGGCGCCTTGAGCTACGGCCCCGGCCAGGAAGTGCCCGCCCTCGACTATTCCACCGTTCATTCCCTGGAGGACCTTGAAGCTGTGAGCGATGCGGCCGACGCGCTCCAGGGCGAGATAGACGGTGAGGAGAGTCCGCTGCTCGCGGACCTCGATCGAGTGTTGGCCCCCAGCAGTGGGATGGGTGGTGCGCGGCCGAAAACCGTGGTGATGGATGAGCATAGCCAGCTGTGGGTGGCGAAGTTTCCCTCCAGGGGTGATCGGTGGAGCAACGCGATTGCCGAGGCGGCCTACCTGAGTCTCGCCGGCGAATGTGGGATTGCGGTCCCCGATACGAGGATCATCAAGATCCGTAGCAAGGCGACTCTCCTGATCAAACGCTTCGATCAGGAGCCTGGGAATGGTGATGGGATCCGGAGGCTCTTCCTGAGCGCTCACACATTGTTGGGCCTGGATGAGTCTGTGACGGAACGGACTGGATGGTCATATCTGGACCTTTCTCATCTACTGCGCAGGCTGTCCTCAACTCCGAAACAGGACGCCATCGAACTCTTTCGCCGAATGGTGTTCAATGCGTTGGTCTCGAACACGGACGATCACCCCCGGAATCACGCCATGCTCGGGACAGACGCTGGAAGCTGGCGTCTGTCACCGGCTTACGATTTGGTCCCATCCAATGAGCGGGGTTTGGATGACCGACGGCTGGCCATGACATGCGGAGTGATGCCGAGGCGTGAGCGATGGGCGAATCGGCTCAATCTCATCTCCGGTGCACAGCACTTCGGCCTTGGCGAGCGAGAAGCGGACGCGCTGATCACTCAGATGAGAGAGATCGTCGTGAGCCGATGGCAGGATCACGTCCGTGGTCAGGGCGGTACAGCGCAGGATTGCCGCAATATCGCCCATGCGATCGCCTACGAGGGATTCGAATACGTCTGAGCCTTCGTGTGTGACAAAGCCTCCGCCAGGCTCACATTCCTGCCACGTACTTCGTCAGCGCCCCTCCGGCCCACCGCAGCGAATTCGGGCCCTCCGCGGCATACACGTTCCCGTCCGCGTCGACTGCCACGCCCTCGCCCGCCGCGCCCTGGTAGGGCCGGTTGTCTGCGTCGAACGGCG
>JADFNK010000035.1 GCA_022563405.1 Gemmatimonadota bacterium
GGGTCATCGACCCCATCGGGCTCGCGTTGGAGAACTTCGACGTGACGGGAGCGTGGCGCATCCGGGACGAGGGGAACCTCATCGATCCCGTCGGGGAGCTGTACGACGGGACCATCTTGCGGGGTCCGGCGGACTTGAGGGCGGCTCTGCTGAGCCGTCCGGAAGTCTTCTACCGGATCTTCACAACCAACCTCATGGCCTACGGATTGGGCCGTCGGGTGGAGTACTACGACATGCCGACGGTGCGTGCGATCACGCGCGACGCGGCAGAGAACGAATATCGCTTTTCGTCGTTCGTCCTGGGGGTGGTGAACAGCCCGGCCTTCCAGACGACACGGACCCAGTAACCTCGAGCGAGGTCGAAACGATGGAGTTCATCACAGGAAAGTACATCTCACGGCGGACGATGCTTCGCGGCATGGGCGCTTCTCTCGGCCTTCCGCTTCTCGATGCGATGATCCCGGCCGGACGCTTGTGGGCCTCGACGCCCGCAGCGGCCGCCGCGAACGCCACCCGCTTGGTGTGCATCGAGCAGGTGCACGGCGCCGCCGGCTGCAACGACCTCGGCGCGTCCCTGAACCTCTGGTCGCCGAAGGCCACTGGGCGCGACTTCGATCTGTCGCCGACGAGTCTGAGCTCCCTCGAGCCCTTCCGCGACTATCTGACCATCATCAGCGACACGGACTCGAGGATGGCCGACGCCTTCGCGCCCCAGGAGATCGGCGGGGACCATTTCCGGACGAGCGCGGTGTTCCTGACGCAGGCTCATCCGAAGCAGACCGAGGGATCGGACCTCCATGTCGGAACGTCCATGGACCAGATTTACGTCCAGCGATTCGGCCTGGACACGCCGATCCCGTCCGTGCAGCTCTCCATCGAGAACGTGGATCAGGCAGGCGGCTGCGCATACGGTTACGCGTGCGCCTACACGGACACGGTCAGTTGGGCATCCCCCAACGAGCCGCTGCCCATGGTGCGTGACCCCCGAGCCGTCTTCGAGATGCTGTTCGGCGCCGGCGGCACGCCCGAGCAGCGCGCAAAGCGCCGGCAGGCCGATCGTAGCATCCTCGACTGGATGCTCGAAGAGATCTCCGCTCTTCAGCGGAAGCTGGGGCCGGCCGATCGTCAGCGCCTCGACCTCTACACGTCGAACATCCGCGAGCTCGAAGAACGCATCCAGAGGATCACAGCCCAGAACGCGAGCCAACCAGAGCGAGAGCTTCCCAACGCGCCGGTGGGCGTCCCGGACGATTTCGCCGAACACATGGAGGTGATGTTCGACCTTCAGGTTCTCGCGTTCATGGCGGACACGACCCGCGTGTTCTCACTGAAGATGGGTAGGGACGCGTCGCCTCGGGTCTTTGCGGAGAGCGGTGTCACGACGCCGTTCCACTCGTCGTCACACCACGGTAGTCGCGAGAGTCGCGTGCTCGACTTCGCGAAGATCAACACATACCACGTCGGAATGCTGCCGTACTTCCTGGAGAAACTCCAGAACACGATGGACGGCGACGCCAACCTGCTGGACAAGACGATGATCGTGTATGGATCCGCCATGGCCGACAGCAACCTCCACAACCATATCCGGTGCCCTCTCTTCCTGGTCGGCGGAGCCAATGGTCAGTTGGAGGGCGGCCGCCACGTCAGGGCCCCCATGGGCACGCCCATGGCGAACGTCATGCTCGACATGCTGCACAAGCTCGGAGTGGAAGATCTCGAGACATTCGGCAACAGCACGGGCACCTTCTCCATCTGAGGAACACGACATGTCGGTAGCAAGAGAGAGGACCGGACTTCGGATGGCGTCGATCACGGCGCTCAGCCTCATGGTGTTCGCCGGGGCCGCCCCGTACGAGTCGTCCGTCGCCGATGCCGCGCAGAAAGGGGACCTGGAAGCGGTCCGTACGCTGCTTCAACAAGGTGCAGACCCCAACGCGGCTCAGCCGGACGGCCTCACGGCCCTGCACTGGGCGGCCCTGAATGACAAGCTCGGGATCGCGGAGATCCTGCTTTACGCCGGAGCTGCCATCAGCCCGGTCACCCGGATCGGGGGGTATACTCCTCTACACTTGGCCAGTCAAAGCGGACACGGCGAAGTGGTGCGCAAGCTGTTGGAAGCAGGTGCGAACGCCAACGCATACACCAGCACCGGAGTCTCGTCCCTGCACTTCGCGGCACAAGCAGACGCGGCAGAGGCCATCCGTGCGCTCATCGAGCACGGTGCTGAAGTGGACGCCAGGGATACGTTCTCGAGCCGGACACCTCTGATGTTCGCTGCGTACCGAGGCGCCGTCGATGCGACCCAGGCGCTGGTCAGAGCCGACGCCGATCTCTCGGCCACCACAGACGTGAAGGACTACGTCGAGATCTCGGCGGCCGCCAACACCGACCGGGCCCGTCGGAACCGGATCCGCGCAGCCGCCGAACCCCCCGAGCCGGAGAGCGATCGCGAGCAGCCTCGTGGAGGTAACAACAACTCCCGCCGGGCAAACTCCAGCCGGGCACCCTGTGTCGCGCCGGGCCTGCCGGAGATCCGGTCTTCCACGGAGCAGATCGGACAACAGGGTGGGTTCGCCGCCCTCCACTTTGCCGCTCGCGAAGGACACATCGAGGCGGCTCGTCTCTTGATGGAAGCCGGAGCCGATATCGATCAGATGACCGCGGGGGATCAGTCGACCGCCCTGTTGGTCGCGGCCATCAACGGCAACTACGATCTGGCGAGGGTGCTGCTCGACGCCGACGCGGACCCCAACCTGCTCAGCGACGACGGAGCGGGTCCGCTGTTCGCCACGCTCAACATCGAGTGGTCGCTCCGGACGTGGTATCCACAGCCGCAGGCGTTCCGCCAACAGCAGACGACCTATCTGGATCTGATGGAGCTGCTGCTCGAGGCCGGGGCCGACCCGAATGAGCAGACCCAGACGCACATCTGGTACGCCGCGTACAACGCGGGGAGGATGGGCGTGGACTTCACGGGGGCGACGCCGTTCTGGCGGGCGGCCTACGCCGCCGATGTAGCGGCCATGCGACTGCTGGTAGACAACGGTGCCGATCCGGACATCTGGACACAAAACCTGGCGTGCACGCGTGAGCCCGTCGACCCGGACGTACCGGACAACCCGGAGAACGATGAAGAGGATCCGCTGGACGCCTCCGGCCTGGAGCCCGTTCCCCATGGGGGCCCGGCGGTCCACGCGATCCACGCGGCTTCGGGAGTGGGCTTCGGCACCTCCCGCGTCGCTCAGACGCACCGGTCCGTACCTGACGGGTGGCTTCCCGCCATGAAGTACCTCATCGAAGAGCTCGGCGTCGATCCGAATCTGCGGGACAAGGACGGCCTCACGGCCCTCCACCATTCGGCAGCCAGGGGTGACAACGAGACGATCCTCTACTTGGTGAGCCAAGGGGCGGACGTCACCTTGATCGGCCGTCGTGGCCAAACCACGGCCGACCAGGCGAACAGCCCCGAGCAGAGGGCCCAACCATTCCCCGAGACGATCGCGCTGCTCGAGAAGCTGGGTTCGGAGAACAACCACCGGTGCCGGACCTGTGGTGTCGGTGCGCCGCCGAACTGACCGGATGGCGAACGCCGGATGGGGAACGAAGGGATGGGAAACAAAGGAATGAGCAGATATTTGTGCGCGCTCGCCGTGCTGGCCGTGATATCGGTCCCCGCCGACGTCCTGGCGCAGGATAGGGTGTGGAACCGCTACACCCTCGAGGGCCTCGGGGGCGTGTTCGTCCGAACCGAGGCGGACGATCCGTGCGAGAGCGTGGGCGTGACCCGTCGGGACGTTCAGGCCGACGCCGAGGCGATCCTCCTGGAGTCCGAAGTCGAGCTGCTCACCGAGGGGGAGATGCTGAGGAACCCGGCCCTGCCCGAGTTGAGGATCACCCTGGAGTGTGTCATAGGTGAGGGGGACGGGGCGTCGGGAGCCGTCGCGTACTCGGTATCCGTGAGGGTGCAGCAGTCGGCCCAGATGACCCGGAACTCACAGATTTCCCTGCCCGAGGCCGTCACCTGGTGGTCGACTGCGGTGGGAGTCGCGGGCTCCGGAAACGTCAAGACGGCGCTCGAGGAGGATCTGAGGGTGACGCTCGAGGAGTTCGCCACGGCTTACATCGAGGCCAACACCGAGGAGGACGACTCGGGGGGGCGCTAGCACGACCGTTACCGCCCGGCCGCCGCACGTCCGATGCGAATCACTTCGTCGGCCTCGGGACCCTGCATGAGAAGCGCGAGAAAGCCCTGCTGAACACGCTCCTCGATGTCCCGCGCGTTGGCCGTGATCATGTCGGCTACGCCCACACGTTTCGAGTGGGACAGGACTTCCTGGTTTCCCGCCTCCGCCGCTTCCCGATCACCTAACGCGCGGGTGAGGCTCCCGATGCCACACGCCAGGACGCTATAACCCGGCGTGTCGGCGATCTCAGCCACCATCGCCAGAGCGCCGGCATCTTCGATCATGATCATGGCGAGGATCTCGCCCGTCGGGTTCGACGGCGACCACACGTCCGCGCCGGCTTCGTCGAAGAAGCTCACTGCGGCTCGGGCCTCCTCCGGGCTCCGTATGTGAGGCAAAACCACGCCGTCCGCACCGAGCGCGAGAATCTCTCTCACGCGAGCGCGTGTGACCTCTTCGCCGTCCCTCTCGATCGGCGGGACGCGGACCAGGAGAGTCTTCCGGCCAACGGCATCAGGGCTCCGCAGCCCCTCGGCGATGGCGGCGACGGCGCCGGGGTCGTAGCCGCCTTCCAGGTTCAGGAACAGGAAGTCATAGAGCGGATTCCGGGCCAGCCGCTCGCCACCCTCGCGGGTATATACGGGCGCCGACCGCTCCCCGCTCCGCCGCTGCTCAGCGGTGAGAGGACGCTCGTTGGGTACGAAGATGCCGAAGGCCGCCTTGCCGTCGGCCCACAGGTCGATGAGGACGTTTTGGTGCTCGATAGTACCTGGATCGTCACCTGGATCGGCACCGGGAGCGTCCCCGGGATCCGCGGCCCGGCAGGCGACGAGACCTACGACGATTGCTCCAGCGGCACCCACCCAGAGCGCGCGGCCCTTCATTATGCGCGTCCCCCTACCACATTCCGGGAGGCGCGACCCGGCGCATCGTCGCCTGCTCGAACGCGTAAGCCAGCTCGATCAGCCGCGGCTCGCTGCACGCCATCCCGGCGAAACTCACGCCGAAGGGGCGAGGCTTCGGGTCGAACCCATCCGGCATCGACGGGCCGCCCGTGGACTCGAGGCGAGCGAACGGGACGATCACAGTCGGATAACCCGGCCGTGCCAAGATGCCCGCGCCGCTCGACCCCGGGAAGAGAAGTGCGTCCAACTCCAGGTCGGTCATCACCTCGTCGATCCCGTGCTCGCCGTTCAGGTACAGGTCGCGCGCACGATCGGCCTCGTACTCGGCACGGTCCTCCTCCAGGTCCAACCGGTCCGAGCTGTCCAGACGCGCCTGACCGTACTTGAGCGAGCCGGCGCGCTCGTGCGCCAGGTTCCACTCACGCAGCTCCGTGAGCGTCTTGACGGGCGCGGACTCGCCCAATGTCGCCAACCACGCGTTGAAGTCCCGCTTCATGCCGTAGTTGAGCACGCTGCTGCCCCCGCCCGTAAGTAGGTTGTTCGCGGGGTCCGGGTCGATCACGCTGGGGATGTCGGCCGGATCGACGATCGTCGCCCCCTGCGCCATGAGGATCTCGATAACCTCGGTCATCACCGCTCGTCGCTGGTCCGACAACCCCCCCCGGAAGCGCTCGGTTCCTGGGATCCGAACCGAGTCGTAGTACGAGGCTCGAGGGATGCCGATGCGCGCCCCCCGTAGCCCGTCGGCCTGGAGAAACACCGTGTAGTCTCCGTTCGGCGGGGGCTCGCAGCGCAACGTCGCGGCGTCGTTCGGATCCGGCTCCGCACCCTCCAGCGCGCCCAGCATGATCGCGGCGTCGGTGACAGTCCGCGCCATGGGGCCGGCGATGTCCTGATCGGCTGTGATCGGGATCACACCATACCGGCTCACCCGCCCGACCGTCGGCTTGATCGCCGCCAGCATGTTCGAATTCGACGGTGACAGGATCGAACCCGAGGTCTCGGTGCCCACGTTCGCGGCCCAGAAGCTCATCGAGGTGCCGATGCCGGAGCTCGAGCCACCGGTCCCCATCACCGGGCGACCGTCGTTCCGGCCCTCGCGCGGATCGGGTCGTGGGTCGTACGGGTTCATGCCGAAGCCCCCGACCGCGCTGTAGTTACCAGGCATACCGGAGCCCATGAAGTTCGCGAGCTCGGTCATCACCGTCTTGGCGAGGATGATGGCACCGGCCTCGCGCAGGTTGGTGGTCAGCGTGGCCTCGTACGGGGGGATGAATCCCTCGAACGCCAGCGTGCCCCCGGTGGTCGGCATGTGGGTGGTGTGCACGTTGTCCTTGAGGGCGACCGG
Organism: Gemmatimonadota bacterium; assembly: GCA_022563405.1. Lineage (GTDB taxonomy): Bacteria > Gemmatimonadota > Gemmatimonadetes > Longimicrobiales > Gaopeijiaceae > UBA822. The sequence continues at coordinate 6,438 of JADFNK010000035.1, forward strand.
GATGCCGTGGAGTGGACCGCGCACGCGACCCTCGGCGCGCTCCTGGTCGAGCCGGTCCGCCTCCTCGAGCGCGTTGGCGTTGATCGCGATCGCCGCGTTGACACGCTCCTCATAGAGGGCGATTCGCAGGAGGTGGGCCTCGACCAAAGCACGGGAGGTAACACGCCCTTCCTCCATCGCGCGCTGCATCTCGAGGATGGTTGCCTCGACGACGTCGAAGCGTTCTCCCCCAGCCTCGGGCGACGTGCAGGACGAAAGCGACGCTCCCAGCAGGCCAGCGACGAACAGAAGGGTGGGACGAGTCTTGAATATGGTCATGGGTTAGCTCCCTCGCGGAGTCCGAACGTCACCAGCGTGTGTCCGGAGATCACCGACACGTACTGCCGCCCATCCACCATGTACGTGATCGGCGCCATCACGATCTGACCGCCGAGGCTCGCCTTCCACAGCAACTCGCCGGTCCGTGCATCGAGCGCGTGGAAATGGCCCTCACGGCCGCCGGTGAACAACAAGTCCGTAGCCGTCGTCAACATGCCCGCGTCGCTGACGTCGAACTGCTCGAATTTCCAGCGAGCCTCGCCCGTGCGCGGATCCATGGCGATCACCGTACCGTGCCCGACTGCGTCCGTCCAGTTGTTGATGGGGGTGGTTCGGCCGATCCCGACACCCGGCGCACCCGGTACCGGCGTCAGCACGTCGAATCCACCGCCGAGAAACGCCCGACCCGGGGTGTACACGGCCTCCGCCGGACGATAGATCGTGGCGTAGTCTTCCCAAGCGGAGAAGTAGAAGAGGCCCGTCGAAGGGCTGAACGACGGCGGATACCAGTTGGTGCCACCCTGATTGCCCGGCCAAGTGGGTGAGCCGGCCGGCTGAGGCGTGGGGATCGGCCTCCCGGTCTCCTCGAGACCGCTCGACCAGTTCACTTTCACGAACGGCGTGCCGGTCAGGAACTCACCCGTCACGCGATCGAGCACATAGAAGTAGCCGTTCCGGTTCGCCCACAGCATCAGCCTTCGCGGCACTCCGTTCCATTCGATGTCGACCAGCACGGGAACCTGAACCGAGTCGTAGTCGTAGCCGTCGTTCGGTGTGAACTGGAAGTACCATACGAGCTCGCCCGTATCCGCATTCAGCGCGACGACCGCATCGGAGTAGAGGTTGTCGCCCGGACGCTGCCCGGGATTCCAGTCGGGACCGGGATTCCCCACACCCCAATACGTCAGGTTGAGGTCGGCGTCGTACGAACCCGTGACCCACACCGAGGCGCCGCCGTGCTCCCAGTCGTCGCCCTCCCAGGTCTCGTGTCCGGGCTCGCCGGGCCCGGGAATCGTCCAGAAGCGCCAGGCCTCTTCTCCCGTGTCGGCGTCGTACGCCGCAATAAAACCGCGAATGCCGTACTCACCGCCGCCCACACCGACGATCACTTTGTCCTTCACCACCAGGGGCGCCATGGTGATCGAATACGCGAGGTTCACATCCGCGACTTCGATGTCCCAGATCGGCCGGCCATTGATCGCGTCGAGAGCGATGAGCCGAGCGTCCAGCGTGCCCATGAACACCTTGTCGCCCAGGATGGCCACACCGCGGTTGTTGGCGCCGCAGCAGACCGTGGCATTCTCGTCCGGCCTGTGCCGGTAAACCCAGAACACCCGACCGGTGACAGGATCCATGGCCATCACGTCGTTGGGCCGCTGGGTCATGTACATGATCCCGTCGACCACGATCGGGTTCGACTGCCAAGCACCGAACACCTGATTCTGAAGCACCCACTTCGACTCGAGGTCTCCCACGTTCGCCGCGGTGATCTGAGTGAGGCCGCTGTACCTCTGACTCATGTACGTACCGTTGTACGTGAGCCAGTTCTCGGGCTCGTCGGCAGAGCGCAGGATCCGATCATACGTCACTTGCGCCCGGAGGTGATGGGGCGCCAACAGGGCCCCCAGGGCGCTGGCTTGCAGCGCCGCCAGGACGAGCGCCATCAGCGCCCCCGAGGGGAGCGCCAGCAGCCAAGTGCGCTGGACCGTCTTCATGGTAGGCCTCTGAGCGTAAGGAGATATCCGATGAGGTCGGCGACCTCGTCGCTGGAGAGTGTAGTCGGCGTCATGATGGCCGTCTCGCTCACCTCGTACTCGACCAGGTCGGCCTTCACGAGCGAGCGCAGCCGACCCTGCGAGTCGATCAACTGCACCGTGTACGTATCCTCGTTGAGCCGCCTCCCACGGATGGTCTCGCCGGCGCGTGTCACGGCTCGTATCGGTCGGTTGATCGGCAGGAGGGCGGCGCTCGGATCGAGCAATGTTCGCTGCAGCGCGGCCGGGGTGCGAACCGCACCGATCTCGCTCAGATCAGGTGCGGTGCGGGGGCCCCGCCCATTCACCCGATGACAGGAGGCGCAGCCGCCGCTGGCTTCAAAGAGCACCTGACCGCGCGCCGCGTCACCGACCTTGACCGCGACGCCACTCGGATCGAAGCCGGCGCGGATGTAGGCGACGACTCCATCGAGCTCGAACGGCCGCAAGTCGAAGGCGGGCATTTGCCCGCCGGCGACGCCGGTCGTGATGACCCGGCGCAGATCCTCGTCTGAGCTCGCCGTGCGGAACACTCCTCTCCGGAGATCCACGCCGTCCACACCGTCGCCCCTCCTCGAGTGGCACAACGCGCACTCGGCCACATAAACACGAGAGCCCGCCTCGATGGCCTCGCTCGTGTAGCGATGATCGGCGAAAGTGTCCTGGGCCTGGCCTGGTTCCGGTCCAGCCAGAACCATTACGAGGGCAACGCTGCAAACGAGGGCTACCCGGCTGAAAAAGCTCATATCGTCCGTCGTGTGAAGTTGCGGTTTAGGCGATCTCGGCCGCGCCTCGTCGAGGCGGTCCCGGACCCCGCGGACACTAAGCCTCGGCAGCCGGATCCGCCACCATACCTGCATCCCGGTTGGCTTCTTGGACATCAACTGCCGTACGTATACTCGAGACGTGAAGATACGTACGTCTCTCCGACTGGCACCGAGACGCTTGCCGCCCCACACCTCTCCGACGCATCTTCTCCGCCATGCCCGATGCCGCCACCCCACGCCCCAGCAATCGTTGGGTGAAAACCGTCAAGATAATCGCCATCTCGTTCTTGGTTTACGTGGGGCTCGTCACGGCGTTCGAGTCCATGCTCGGGTACTTCCAGCCGGGAGGTCAGGGCACGCTGGTTATCACCACCACGGACGAGGATGGCACCACCAACGAGCGAGTCCTGGCCAGGCTCGAAAGCGATGGCCAGCTCTACGTGGCCGCCAACCACTGGCCTCGAGCCTGGTACAGACAAGCCCTGGAGAATCCGAGTGTGCAGATCGCCGTCGATGGTGAGAGCGGAGCCTACCTGGCGGTACCCGTAACCGATGAAGAGCACGATCGCGTCCAGCGCGACAACGATACCGGTATCGTGTTTCGAATCATGACCGGATTTCCGCCGAGGTACTTTGTTCGGCTGGACCCGCGCTAGCCGGAAGTTACCCTCGCAAATCTAGGCGTTTAGCCGTGTAACTCCCAGGGAGCACGGCGGTTGCAGAGGTTTCATGTAGGCAATATTGTACCCATGTAACTGTTCCATACTGTGGTTGACACAAGCGGGTAGTGCCCGCATATTGGTAGTCATGTACATCGACGTCGTTCCCAACCGCGCCTCCCCGCCCGCCGTCCTGCTGCGTGAATCCTATCGCGAGGGCGACAAGGTCAAGAAGCGGACGCTGGCCAACCTCTCGGCCCTACCGCCTGAGGCCATCGAGGCCATCCGTGCCACGCTCAGGGGACAGACGCTGCTCCCCGCCGAAGAGGCGTTCCAGATTCTGCGCGCTCGGCCCCACGGGCACGTCGCGGCTGTGCTGGGGACGATGCGCGAGCTGGGCATGGCGGAGCTGCTGTCGAGTCGCTCGCACCGGGAGCGTGATCTTGTGTTGGCCATGATCGCTGCCCGTGTGATTGAGCCTTGCTCGAAGCTGGCCACGGCGCGGGCCCTGGGCCGCGATACGCTCTCGAACTCCTTGGGCGAGGTGCTGGGCGTCGAGGAAGCCGACGCCGACGATCTGTATGAGGCGTTGGACTGGCTGGGCCGGGGCCAAAGGCGGATCGAAGAGAAGCTGGCGAAGCGGCACCTGGGCGAGGGCCAGTTGATCCTATGGGACGTGACGACGGTGCCCTTCGAGAGCCGGACGTGTGCGTTGGCGGCCTACGGGCGGCCGAAGCGAGGCGCGAGCGAGCGGCAGGTGCTGTTCGGGCTGCTCACGACGGCCGAGGGCGTGCCGGTGGCGGTGGAAGTGTTCGCGGGCAACACGGGTGACCCAGCCACGGTAGCCTCGGCGGTAGAGCGGCTACAGGAGAGCTTCGGCCTGAAGCGCGTTGTCGTGGTCGGTGACCGGGGCATGCTCACCGAGGCGCGGATCACCGAGGACCTGAAGCCCCGGGCGCTGGACTGGATCACGTCACTGCGGGCGCCCACGATCCGGAAGCTCTGGCGGGAGGGGCCGTTGCAGCTCTCGCTGTTCGACCATCAGAACCTGGCCGAGATCACCTCGCCCGACTTCCCGGGTGAGCGGCTCGTGGCCTGCAAGAACCCCCTGCTGGCGAGGGACCGGGCGAGGAAGCGAGGGGAGCTGCTGGCGGTCACCGAAGAGAAGCTCGAGGCCGTCGTGGACGCGACGCGGCGCCAGAAGCGACCGCTTCGGGGCAAGGACCGGATCGGGGTGCGGGTGGGACGAGTGCTCGCACGCTCGAAGATGGGCAAGCACTTCCGCTACGAGATCACCGAGGAGGCCTTCACGTTCGAGCGCGACGAGGGCTCGATCGCCGAAGAGGCGGCCCTCGACGGGATCTACGTGCTACGGACCAGTGTCGGCGCCGAGCGGCTGGGGAGCGAGGACGTGGTGCGAGCCTACAAGCGCCTCTCGCGCGTCGAGCGAGCGTTCCGCATCTGCAAGGACTTCGCCCTCGAGGTCGAGCCGATCCGCCACCGCCGCGTGGACCGGGTCCGGAGCCACGTCTTCCTTTGCATGCTCGCCTACTACGTCCGGCTGCATATGGAACGGGCGCTCGCACCCATCCTCTTCACCGACCACGAACCCGAGCGCGCGGAGGCCCGCAAGCCCTCCGTCGTGGCGCCGGCCATCCGCTCCGAGGCCGCACTGCGCAAGACGCGACGCAAGCACACCGAGGACGGCCTCCCGGTCCACAGCTTCCGCTCGCTGATGAGCGACCTCGCGACGCTCACGAAGAACACCGTCCGCATGGGCGACACCGCGGTCGAGTTCACGCAGTACGCCCGGCCCACGGAGCTCCAGGAGCGGGCCTTCCAGCTCCTGGATGTCTCCTACCGCACGTAGCCATCTTTGTACCCAGTACGCCGTACCTCGGTATCCACGAAAAACCCAGGTGCGGCGCCACGAATCGTGGTTCCGGGGCAGGGAACTTCCGACTAGGAGGGGCGAAAGAAAATGGGACATATCAAGCCTGCGGAGGTGTTCCCTCCGGGGGAGTTCCTACGCGACGAGCTTGGGGCGCGGGGATGGACTCAGACAGACTTCGCCGAGATCATCGGCAGGCCTGTTGCCCTGGTGAGCGAGATTGTCAATGCAAAGCGACGGATCACCCCGTCAACCGCTAAGGAGATCGGGGCCGCCCTCGGGACCAGCGCGATCGTCTGGATGAACCTGGACGCTGCCTATCAGCTACACGTAACCCCGGAACCGCCCAAGCGGATTTCGAGGGAGGCTGCGCTTAAGGCGGGCTAGGTGAGCTCGCCGGAGTAGAACATCCCGTTCCCCTTACCTACTCCACCCGGAACGCCACCATCGGATCGAGACGGGCCGCCCGTTGAGCCGGCACGATACACGCCACCACGGCAACGACCGCGAGCACCGCAACGATCGTCCCCAACGTAAGCGGGTCGATGGGGCTGGTCTGGACCACCAGGCTCTGAAGCGCCCAACCTACCAGGACCGCACCGAGGAGCCCGATGGGCAGCCCTATCGCCAGTTGGATCAGGGCTCTGCGTAGCACCAGCCAAGTCACCTGGCGAGGCTGCGCACCGTGCGCGACCCGGATCCCGATTTCCTGAGTCCGCTGAGTGACGGAGTGCGCCGTGACCGAATATAGCCCCACCGCCGAGAGGAGGAGCGCGACCCCCGCGAACACCGAGAACATCAGACCGAACACGCGGAAGGGCCACCGTTGCTCGGCAAGATAAGCATCCATCGTCATGATGTTGAACAGGGGCAGGTCTGGCTGGACGGCTGACATGGCCTCACGGACGAGTGGCATGGCGCTGCCCGGGTTGGCCGACGTTCGCACCAGCAGTCTGACCTGTCTGACCGGGTTGGACCGCAGGGGCATGTAGGCTACGGGATCGGGCTCCACCTCTTGTATGGCGTTCTGGCGGATGTTTGGTATCACGCCCACGATCGTGACCCAATTGTCGTCGGGAGCGTCTTCGGCCTGGTTGCCAAATCGGACGCGTCGGCCCAGAGCATCACCTCCCCCCAGGTGCATCTCTACGAATCGTTGGTTGATGACGGCGACCTCCGAGCCCGGAAGGCCGTCGTCAGTCCCGAAGAAACGACCGCCCACCATCTGCACTCCTAGCGCGTCGAGGTAGCCGTCGCTCACCCAGAGGACGGTTGTTTGCGGAAGCGCCTCGCCCGGGTCGCCCATGCCGTCGATCTGCACCGGTCCGGACGCGCCCCCGCTGAGCGGCAGCGCCGTCGTCAGCGTGGTGGCCTGGATCGCAGTGACATTCCCCAGGCGCTCCTCGAGCTCCTCGTAAAGCTCTGCGCGGGGGTCGGGCTCCGGATACTGGGTCAGAGGGAGATACAGCTCCATGGTCAGCAGCTGCGACGTATCGATGCCCAGATCCATCGAGGCAAGCTTGAAGAAGCTGCCCATCATGAACCCGGCCCCGGACAGCAACACGAGCGTCATCACGATCTCACACACGATGAGGACATCGGCCCACCGACGGGCGCGGCGACCGCCGCTGCTCCCTCGCGATCCCTCCTTCAAGACCTCGTTTACGTTGGTCTTCGAGACTTGCAGCGCCGGAGCCAGACCGAACAGGACGGCCGTCAGGAGGCATATACCCGCCATGTAGGCGAACACGATCGGGTCCATGGTGAAGTCCATGTAGTAGGGCTTCCCGATCGTGTCGCCCGCGGTGACCCCATCGAACCATCGAATTCCGAACACGGAGATCGCGAGCCCCGCGCCCCCCGCGAGGATGGCGAGCAGGGCGCTCTCGATCAGGAGTTGCCGAACGATCCTCCCGCGCGTGGCGCCGAGTGAAACGCGCACCGCGATCTCCCGTTCACGATCCGCCGACCTCGCGAGCAGCAGGTTCGCCACGTTTGCGCACGCAATCAGCAGCACAAAGACGACGGCTCCCAACAACATGAGGAAAATCGTCCGAAGATTTCCCTCGGTCTGTTGTTTCTGGAAGGACATCAGATTGAACCCGAGGTCCTCATTCGACCCCGGGTACGCGTCGGCGAGACGCCGGCCGATGGCGCCGAGCTCCTCCCGCGCCAGCTCGATCGAAGAGCCGTTGGCCAACCGCCCGATGATGTTGAAATTTCGCTGGGCGCGGTTCTCGATCTGCGATGCAGGCGGGAGCATGTGCGTGGGAATCCACAAGTCCGTGTTGTTCGGGAAACGCATGTTCGGGGGCATGACCCCGATCACCGTTCCGACCAGGCTGTTGACCCGGATCGAGAGCCCCAGCACGCCGGGATCCCCACCGTAGCGGTCCTGCCAAACGGAATGGCCGAGTATTACGGCCGGCTCGGCTCCCTCCCGATCGTCCTCATCGACGAAGTCCCGGCCCAAAACAGGCTGCTCGCCGAGCATGCGAAAGAAGTTGGCAGACACGTAGGCGCCCTGAATCCGTGCGGGAGCCTGCCCGTCGTCGGCCAAGTTGACGGTCGTGTTGAGGATCGCCGAGAGGCTTCCCAACGTCTGCGACTGGTCGCGTAGATCCAGGTAGTTCGGGTGGGAAATACTGACCCGCTGGTTCTGCTCGTTCTCCATCCAGACGGACACGATACTTTCGGGATCATCGAACGGGAGCTGACGGAACAGCACCGCGTTGACCAACGTGAAGACCGTCGTGTTGGCGCCGATGCCCAGAGCCAGAGCCGTGCCGGCCGCCAGGGTGAACCAGCGTGCCTTCACCAGAAGCCGCGCGCCGAATCGAATGTCTTGCCAGAGATCCATGTGGCCCCGTCCCGACCCAGAGTCCTGAGAAGCAACGCCCGCGTTCCTTCTCTGCAAAGAGAGCTAGGAGGCCCTACGGAGGCGTGTCGCCGAAGGGTTCAGGACTGACCCTGCCTATGAAATCGAGCCCGGTGATCCTGTCACGTTTATGGCGGCCGGCGCCGGAGAAACCAAACGGGCTCGTTCCTCGTCGGGTGGTGTAGGCATTTCGATGATGACTCAGACGCCGGAGAGCTGCGGATCATGATGGATTTAGTAAGCTGGTACCTCGAAAGCGTCTCGGCCTTCTTTGTCATCCTGGTCGGTGGCGGACTCTTCAAGCTGATCCTCATCTTGCTTCTCCTCCGTTGCATCTTCGGCCGACGGAGGGGATGGGGTCGCCATGGCCGTTGCCATCATTGCCGGTGCTCGCACTGTGGGTGCAGGTGTGGCCACTGTCCGTGCGGGGCCGGTAAGGATGGGGACGACGGAGAAGACGGGGACGACGACGTAGTGGACGACGACGTAGTGATAGAGTAAGGCCGCAGTTCCATCCCTTGGAAGTTCGACGGACAGGCGCCGCCAGTTTGGTCGGCGCCTTGTCTATCGATTAGGCGGCCCTCGTTCGGCCGCCTCGAGGACTTGCCGGATCACGAGCAGGCACACATTCTCGAAGTGTAGCAAACTTCACCAGCCCGTAGAGCCCTACTTGGGGGAAACCATGTCGATGAATGCGAAAATGAGCAGCGGCTTAGCCGTCGCCGCGAGTCTCTTGTTATTCACGGGGACTGCCTCCGCCCAGGACGTGACGTATGCGGAGCATGTCGCACCCATCTTGAATGCGAACTGCGTCACCTGTCATCGACCGGGTGAGGTCGCCCCCATGTCGTTGCTGACCTACGAGGACGCCCGCAGGTACGCCAGACAGATCGGCGTGGAAGTAAGTGAGAGACGGATGCCTCCCTGGCATGCAGCACCGGGCCTTCGGGACTATACCAATGACCGGAGTCTGGAGGACGCGGAGATCGAGGTGATTCAGCAGTGGGTCGCTACCGGTACCATGCGGGGCGACGACGCCTTGGCGCCGCCGATCCCCACCTTCAACGACAGCTGGCAGCTTGGCCAGCCAGACGTCGTCCTCACCTGGGACTCTCCGTATCAGATCGCGGCCGACGGTGATGATGAGTATCGGTGTTTCGTGCTCGACCCCAAGCTCGAGAACGACCAGTGGGTCGACGTCATCGAGGTCATCCCCGGCAATCGCTTGGTGGACCACCACATTGTGATCTATGTCGACCAAGGGGGGACGATCGCCCCGCGACGGGATGCGGCCGAGCCGGGTGAGGGGTATACCTGTTTCGGCGGGCCCGGCTTCCAGGCCTACATGGTGCCGGGCTGGGGCCCTGGATATGTGGCGGCCGAGACGCCGGAGGGATCGGGTTATCTCCTTGAGGCCGGCGCGAAGATCGTGGTGCAGGTGCACTATCACAAGAACGGCACGGCTCAAGAAGATCTGACGCGTGTGGGACTGCGATTTGCCCGGCAACCCACCCAGAAAGTGCTCTACAACGGCTATGCGTTAGGGGGCGGTTTTCTTGGTTTACGGATCCCGGCCGGAGAGCCGAACCACGTGGTCACGGGCCGGTATCCCGTCAGCGAGGATATCACCATCCACTCGCTCGTGGCGCACATGCACTACCTGGGTAAGTCCATGGACATCTGGGCGACGCTACCCGACGGCACGCGCGTCGACCTGGTCACGGTGCCCCGCTTCGACTTCTTCTGGCAGACCCAGTACGCGCTGGCCGAGCCTCAGCACCTGCCCGCTGGCTCCGTGGTGCACATGGAGGCGATCTTCGACAATTCTGCCGAGAGTCCGTATCAGCACTCGAATCCGCCTCGGGAAGTCACGTTCGGCGAGCAGACGACCGACGAGATGGCCGTGGCCGTGTTCTTCCATACGCGGGACGCGGAGAACATCAGCAGCGACTCTTCATCGCGGTAGAAACCGGAGAGAGTTCTCATGAAACGCACGATGTCCGTGACGATGTCCGCCGCCCTCGGGCTCTTGGTCTTCCCCGCGCTGGGCTCGGCCCAGAATTTCGACAACATCGAGATCCGGGCCGTCCCGGTTACCGAAAACATCTACATGCTCCAGGGGAGCGGCGGGAACATCGGCGTCTCCATCGGTGACGACGGCACGATCATCGTCGACAACCAGTTCGCTCCGCTGACCGACAAGATCGTCGCGGCCATAGCCGAGCTGACCGACAAGCCGGTCAGCTTCGTGGTCAACTCGCACTTCCATTACGACCACACCGACGGGAACGAGAACTTCGGGCGCGCCGGGGCGCTCATCGTGGCTCAGGACAACAGCCGGCGGCGGATGGCGACGGACCAAGTGTTGTCGGGGTCCAACCGGCCCCAGCCGGCGTACGCCGAAGTGGGGCTGCCCAAGATCACGTTCACGGAGTCCATGAGCTTCCACTACAACGACAACACGATCGACATTATCCACACGGGCCCTGGGCACACGGACGGTGACGCGCAGGTGTACTTCCGTGACTCGAACGTCATCCATACGGGTGACATGTTCGTCCGTTATGGACTTCCCTACATCGACCACGGCAACGGGGGGTCGTTGGATGGAATGATCGACGCGTTGTGGACCATCGCGGGCCTGATCGACGACAACACCATCATCATCCCCGGCCACGGTCAACTCTCCACGCGCACGGACCTCCTGGAGTTCCGAGCGATGCTCGTCACGATTTCGGACCGGATCAAGGACGGGATCGCCCGGGGACTCTCGGTCGACCAGGTCATCGCCTCCAACCCGGCCCGAGGGTACGCCGAGCCCGCAGGGTCCGCGGGCTGGGTGAGGACCGCCTACGAGGCATACCGGTAGGGGCCTACCGATGCGGTAGCGGCCTACCGATGCGGTGGCGGCCTACCGATGCGGTGGCGGGTACCGATAGTAGCGGCCCCCCAATGCGCTAGCGGGCGGCCGATGTGATGGCCTCCAGCGCCTCGCCGATGGGTGGCGCCCGACTGGGGGCGCCACCATACATCGGCGGGCCCCGATCAGTTCGACTGCTCGGGGAGCAGCGTCACCCGCACCTGGTTCCCCAGGTCGAAGTAGCGGCGTGCCGCCTCCTGGACGTCCGCGGGCCCCACCGCATTGAGCGATGCCTCGTTTGCCAACAGGCTCTCGAGCAGACGGTCGCCTGACGGATAGCGGTAGATGGCCCTCAGATTGAGATTGTCGAGCCAATACCGGTAGCGGCCATCGAGCTGGCTGAGCCAAAAGGAGTTCGACTCCAGATTCGTTTCGAACGTTCGTAGCGCGGCTTGGCGGACGTCACTGACCTCTGCCTCGGTGGGAGGCGAGCCGTGAAGCCTGTCGATCTCCGCGTACACCGCGTCGAGCAGCTCGTCGACCCGATCCGGATCGGAGCCGAAGCTGATCGTCAGCCGATAATTACCCTCCGGCCGCCAGGAGACGCTCGACGACACCCCAACGCTATACGTGCCGCCGAGCTCTTCGCGCAGGACCTCACGCAGCCTGGTCCGCAGGACACCCGCCATGGTGCTGATCGCGGTCCTTTGGCCAAGGTCACCGTAGTCGAACGCGCCGGTAAACATGATCCGCGTCTGAGCCTGTGGCTCGAGGCCCTTGTACACCGTTTCTTCGATCACACCCCTGGGGGGGCGGACACCGAGATCACGCCAGGTTTCGACCCGACTCGTGGTCGGCAAAGCACCCAAGTAGCGCTCGATCAGTGGCCGTATGATATCGAGGTCGATGTCGCCTACGAAGATGAACGTGAAGTCGCCCGCATCGGCGAATCGGTCCTCGTAGATCTCGAAGGACTTGTCGAGGTCCGTGTACTCCAGCCACTCGATGGTCACCGGACGCGAGCGCAAATCGTCCTGCGTCATGATCCGCGTGATCGCGTCATTGAAAGCGACCGCGGGGCTCACGTCACGGTTCAGTAACGCGGTCCGGTTCCGCGTGGTAAACACCTGGAAGTACTCGGCATCGGCGCGCGGATCGGTGAACGTCAGATAGATGAGCTGAAACAGTGTCTCGAGGTCCTCGGGCGACGCGCTTCCGCTGACACCCTCCTCGTAGGTCGAGATGAACGGGCTCACCCTCGCGACTTTGCCCGTGAGAACTCTCCCCAAGTCGGTCGTGTTGAACACGCTCAACCCACCACCCCGGATCACCGCGATCGCGGAGCTCGCCGGAACGTACTCCTCGTCGCTCACCAAAGACGACCCTCCCGGGCTGAACCCCCGGAACACGATCTGATCCTCTCGATAATCCGTGGGCTTGAGCGCGACCCTGATTCCGTTGCCCAGCTCCCACTCCACGATGTCCTCGCCGAACTCTCGCGTGGAGACGACCTCCGAACCTTCGGGAATCACCGCCAGGAGCGGCTGATCGTTCAGCGTCTCTTCGTAGGGCGTGATGTCCATCGCCGACACACCGGCCAGCACGGCCAGGAGGGCCTCTTCGCTGGGCATCTCGAGCCCTTCTTTCTCGGGCCCGGTGACGACGACGATGCGGTTGTCGGGGTGGATCCACTCCCTCCCGACCTGGTTTACCTCCTCCAGCGTGATCTCGGGCACGAAGCGCTTGTAAAGCTCGTACTCGTACTCGATTCCGGGGATCGGCTCATCGCTCAGGAAGGCCCTGATATACTCCGCTGCGTAACTGCCCGAGCTGCGGGTCTCCCGGTTGGCGTACGAGCGTTCTATACCCCTGAGTACGGTGATCTTCTGGCGCTCGAGCTCGGACGCGATGAAGCCGAAACGCGCGACCCGCTCGGCCTCGGTGAACACGACCTCGAGCCCCCGCTCGATCCCGTCCTCGGCCACGCTGGCGCTCAAGAGGTACGCACCTTGCGAGCGCACCAGAAGCCCCTTGGCCGAGCCGGCACCCAGGAACGGCGGGTCGGGCTGCCGGGCGATCTCGCTCAAGCGCAGGTTGAGCATGCCGTTGTACAACGCCTCGACCAACCCCTGTCGGTATCCGCCGATGGTCGGGTCGTCCTCCACTTCCATCTTGTGATACACGGCGACGCTGGTCGCCGGCATCTCCTCGTCGGTGACGATCGTGAACAAGGTCTCATCGTGGTCGGGAATCGAATATTCCAGACGCTCCCGCGGGTTCTCAGGAGCGACAATCCCCTCGAAGTGCTCGAGGAGAAGGGCCTCCACGTCGGCCCCGTCGAAGTCGCCGACCACAACGACCCCCATCAGGTCGGGCCGGTACCAATCCTCGTAGAAGCGCCTGAGAGCTTCGTACTCGAAGGTCTGGAGGCTCTCAACCGTTCCTATGATCGGGCGCTCTGCGTACCGCGACCCCTTCAAGATCACGGGGAGCTGCTGGTCTTGAATTCGCGCGCCGGCGCCACGACGCAGCCGCCACTCCTCCACGACTACCCCTCGTTCCTGATCGATCTCGTCGGGATCCAGCGTGAGCCCGTGCGCCCAGTCTTCCATGATCTGGAAGGAGGTGGCCATCACGTCCCACGAGTCGGTCGGGATCTGAATCCTATAGCTGGTCTCGTCGTAGCTGGTCGAGGCGTTGACGCCCGGGCCTAGACGCATCCCGATGGACTCCAGGAACTCGATCAACTCATTTTTCTCGAAATTCACGGTCCCGTTGAAGGCCATGTGTTCGAGAAGGTGGGCGAGCCCCAGCTGGTCTTCGTCCTCGACCACCGAGCCGACGCTGACCACAAAGCGCAGCTCAGCCCGATTGGCTGGCTCATCGTTTTCGCGGATGTAGTAGCGGAGACCGTTGTCCAGTTGCCCAACTTTGACCCCGGGTCCGACGGGCATCAGCTCATCCAGCGCACCGGTGCGGGCATGCTCCAGCGCCGGGTCCTGCTGCGTGACCTGCCACACGGCGGCGGCGGCCGGCTGGACCCCGGTTGTTCCAGGGCTGACGGCGGGTACTGCAGCGACCACCATGATCGCCAACATCGAAATGAGGAATCGTGCGTGCGGTCGCATGGTGGTGCCTCCCATCTAAAGACATTCCCAGGTAGGAACGGAAGTTAAGGCCCGATGTGGTGGCTGAGCTAGGGGGCCCCCGTGAGCCGGGAGACGACCTCCTCGATTACGGCCTCCGCGCGCTCCTCGATCTCCGCCGGAGTCCGATCTTGGATCGGGTGTTCAACGAAAACCGCCTCCAGGTCGGGACGCCCCAGACGGCTCGCCTGTACCCTGGCGGCGGTGCGGAACTCTGATGTGGCCAAAGGCACCGAAGGGATCCCGTTCTCTTCGAGTCGAACGCTGTCGTGCAAACTGCACGTTGTGCAGGAGCCTCAGTCGGCCAGGGCTTCGATCACCCCATCCACGAACCCGAGGCGCTCCAGCAGGGCTCCAGGGGCCGGCTTGGTGTAGGTCGGTTTGACCTCTCGAACGATGCGCGAAACACCGTACCGTTCCTTGAGGAGCTGCTCGAGCCGATCCAGGAACTCCTTCCCTCGGGGCTTGCTGATGTCGAGGAGGGCGAGTGTCTTGCCCTCCAGGCCGTCGAGCCGGGGCGCAGGTGACAGCCGATCTCGGGAGCTTTCATCGAGCGGGTTCACCAACGTGGACATGGAATCTCCTTTTGTATGTACGTTCGCGTGCTCACCACTTTACCGGGTATGTCACCGTCTGAGATCCCTCGGCGCCCGCCAGCCAGCCTCCCATCACCGCGGAGAATTTTCCGGCGGTCCCGCCCGCCACGATGATCCGAATCTGCGAGGGGTCGGCAAACTTCCGGTAGTGGGGCTCACCGTCGATCAAAACCTCCTCGTAGGAATCGCGGGCCTGGGTACCCTCCGTGCCTTCGTGGTCGAACGCCCGCAAGGGAACGCCGGTATGCTCGAAAAGGAAGTCGCGCGCGTCACTCTTGGTGAATCCATCCGAGCTCAAAGTCGCCGCGTGCTCCGGGCACAACACGACCACCGCGTCGACCCGCCCGCACTGCCTCCAGCTCCAGACCATGGAGAGCGTGGCGGCGATCGTGCGAAGCACTCCGGCGCCCGTTCGGGCCGTGTGCTCGCTCACCTCCGTGAGCCCGCCGGCGGCGAACAGGGTGACCGTGCTCTCGTCCTCACCGAAGCCGAGCTCCACGTGCAGAGGCTCCCACGGGCTCTCTTCGTGATTCTCGGCCACGCAGTACGAAAAGCGCCCCGGATTTCCCAGCGCCGACATGTCGATCTCGCCGGGGAGCGCCCCTCCCAGGTTGGTCATCACGAGCTGCAGCGCCCGGCCCACAGAACTGTTGGCCCGGGCCACGTTTCCGAACACCCCAGCCCCGCTCGCGAAACCCAAACGCGCGGCGGCCGGCCCGCTCAGGATGATCAACGGAGTGGCCGAGTGTGTCGTCGCCTGCACCCCGTGCAAGTTGAAGCGCTCGTCGCAGGCGGCCCTGATCACGGGGATCAGCACCTCCATATACTCCGGCTTGCAGCCCGCCATCACCGCGTTGGCGGCGATCTTCTCGATCGTGGCGGGCCCGTAGCAGGGCGGAACCAGCCCCACCACACGATCCGGTGGATGCGGGACCCCTGCCAGAAAGGTGTCCACCCGCTCCGCCGTGGGTGGGACCACGGGAAGGAAGGGCGAGAAGCCGGCGCTCATGCAGTATTCGTACGGATCCTCGTCGTCGGCCAGCGTCAGACGTGAGGCCCGCGGCGCTCGTTCGGGTAGCAGATCGATCGGCTCGGGTAGGGGCTCACCGGACGCCTCGTCGGACATCTCACCAGGCACCTCGCCGGATACCTCACCAGACACCTCGTCCGACACATCGACAGATCCGACGGCCATAACCGGCTCCAGGTGGCGGGACGTACACCCGGGCTTCATCGCAGGAGCCCCGTCGTCCGGGTCCGCAACCGTCCGCACGGGAAGTCCCAGACTTGAGAGCATTTTTTCCGCCGCCGAATTGAGATCCCCTTTGTGGAAGCCCACCTCACTGAGCTCGATCCGCCCGCCCTCTCCCACGAGGAAAAGCGCCGGGACGCTGGGGGGATCGTAGCTGCGGGACACATCCAGATCTGTGTCCAGGAGGACCGGGAAGCTCACGTCATAGGCCTCCACCAGCTCCCGTGTCTCCTGGCCACCATCCTGCGAGACCGCCACGACCCGATGGCCGTCGGGGCCGAGCGCCTCCGCCAGGCGCTTGAGATACGGGATCGTGAGGCGGCACGTCGGACAGTCCGTCTCGATGAACACGAGCAAGAGGGGACCCCCAGCCGCCGCCTCGAGTCCCCAATCGGTTCCGTCCAACCGGGGGAGTGAGAAGTCCGGTGCCTGGTCACCCGCGATAAGCATGGTCGCTCTACCAGGAAACCGAGAATTGCATCGGGATCCCATTCATGTCCGAGCCGCCCTCCACGGCTTCGGCCACCCAATCGGCAAGCCCGCCTACAGCCATGCCGGCCAAGCCCCACACGGCGGCCCCGCCCGGTCCCACACGGGGATGGAAGCGCCACAACAGGAGCCCGGTCGCGGCTCCGGCGGCGAGTCCGATACTCGCGCCCTTGACCGATGCGCCCACCGCCAGTCCCAGCGCGGACGTGGCCGCCACGTCGGGCCAGCCGTAATGCTGTAGGCCAAGCTTCAAGGCGACGCCGCCCGCTGCGCCCAAGGCGGTCCCAAACGCTGCGTTCTCGAGGCGATCATCCAGGGCCGAACGGTTTTCCCATCCGATGACGGCTCCGGCAACAAGTCCGACAACCGCCCCCGTGACGGTGGTGATTCGACTGCACCGCGCCGGGTAGAGGGTCCGATTACACGCCTCGAGGCCTCCGCTGAGCGCGAGCATGGAGCCCGACAAGGCTCCCAGAGCAGCACCGCCGAAAGCCGCACCGGTCGACCCGTTCCCACTCTGAGCGAGTGCGCCGTACGGCGCCAGCAACACCGTGCCCACAACAAGGACGGGGAGGACGGACCGCCCGAGCGGGGTCACCCGTCGTCGCCAGAAGGCACCGGCAAGAGGACTCGAAGGGTGGCTCCTCCTTCGGGGTTGGTCTCGGCGGTCAACTTGCCTCCGTGGGCTTCGATGATGCTCCGGCTGATCGAGAGTCCCATGCCGAGTCCCTCTTTCTTCGTCGTCACAAACGGTGCGAAAAAATCCGTGGTAGCATCGTCGGGGAAGCCCGGTCCGTTGTCGCTGACACTGATCTCCACCCACCCGTTCGACGACGAAGTCGCGATGGTGAGCCGCCCCGGAACGCCGTCTGCCTCCGCAACGGAGTCGAAAGCGTTCATCACGAGGTTGAGGACGACCTGTTTCAGTTGAATGGGGTCCCCGGACAGGAGTGGAACATCGGGTTCGGACTCCACGATCATCTCACAGTCTCGTGCGATGGCGTCACTGACGAGCATTTGGACCGTTTCCTCGACCAGTACCACGACGTCCACCACCTCCTCGCCGCGCTCACCCTTGCGCAGGAGCTCTCGCATCTGCCGGATGACCTTCGCGGCGCGTTTTGCGTCTCCGGCGATGTCCTCCAGCGCCCCGTCGACTTCGGTGAGGTCGGGGGGTGTCTTGGTAAGAAAACGGCTCGCGGCCTGGGCGTTGGCAGTGATGGCGGCTAGCGGCTGGTTGAGCTCGTGGGCGATGGACGCGGCAAGCTCACCCATGGTTGCCACGCGTGAAAAATGGGCCAACGCTTCCCTGTGTTCGCGGTCTGCGGCCTGCGCGTTCACCCGATCGGAAATGTCCAGAACGATTACGAAGTACCCGGACACCACACCCTCGTCGTCGAACTGCGCGATGTGGGCCACTTCGACAGGACGGGGAGTGCCGTCCGGCGCCGGAAAACCCATTTCGACGTGTTGGTTCTCCCCCCGAAGCACCCCCTCGATCCTGGGCCGTGCCGCCTTGTAGGCCTCCTCCCCCATCACGTCTTGGGCGGTCCGTCCCACTATCTGATCGGGGTGCAGATCGAACCAATCGCCATACTGTGTGTTGACGAACCTATAACACTCGTCCACGTCGAGGAGGGCGATCGCGGCGGGCAGCGAGTTCACCATCTGGCGGAGCAATCGCTCACTCGCCCTCAGCTCGGCCTCGACGTGCCTCCGGTCCGAGACGTCCCGTACGGCGGCGATGACATGGAAACCTCCCTGGTCCTCAAACGGGCTCAAGGTGACTTCCACCGGAAACTCCGAGCCATCACGCCTCCGAGCCAGAAGGTCGAGCCTCTTGCCCATGTGCCTGCTCGACGGGCGCTCCGCGAAACCGGCTCGGTGCCTCACATGACTCCAGCCAAAACGCTCAGGAATGAGACGCTCGACGAGGGTGCCAAGCAGCTCCTCCTCCGGGAAACCGAACATCTCCTGGGCCACCTTGTTGAATCGAGCGATGGTTCCGTCGGGCCGAACGGAGAGCATCGCGTCCGGGGCCTCGTGTAGGAGTTTCTGGACCCGGTCGTAGCCCTCCTGGGCGGACTCCGACGCTGCTTTCTGCTCGGTGATATCGATGAGAAAACCGCGGAGCCGCTCCGGACCGCTGTCCCCCATATCGACGGTGACGATGTCGTTCACCCAAATGACTTTTCCGTCCGACCGTGTCATTCGGTAGGCGAACTCGTAGTTGCCTCCCTCTTCGGAGAGGGTCATGCACGTGGAAACCGCTTCCTCACGGTCGTCCGGATGGATGCGGTCGGTCCAGAAAGCCGGATCGTACCAATCCTCGACAGGAAAACCCAGCAGCTCCTCCGCCTGGGGGCCTACATACGTGAAGCACCAGGTCTTAGCGTCCGCGATCCACGGCACGAGGGGGGTCGATTCCAGGAACGCGCGGTAGTCGACGGGGCTCGGGTCGAGGGCGCTCGCGACGGGGGCGTTCGGGTCGGTGGCATTCGGGTCGATGCTGGGGCTCCTCGCAGAGGGGACACGGATGCACCGATTCTACTTCCTCGCGGTCGTGGTTGCCAAGGGATTCGCCGGCCTCGACTCCAAGCACCGTGCCATTCGGCAAGCGGTGAGTCACGCACCCCGAGGTCTAGGCGACGAGGGCCGCGTGCGAGGGCGGTCAACCCTCCGTATTGAACCCGATTGAAAACGTGAGGTACGTCTGCTCGATGTCGTTCTTCTCGAGCCCCCAGTTGTATCGGGCCGATAACGTCACCGTACGGCTGGGCCGCTTGATCACGATCCCCGCCTCGCCCATGAGACCCAGGTGCCACTGGCTGTCCTCCAACAGAAACACGCCGGCCTCGGTGCGGTTCTCGATCCAGTAGGTACCGGCTCCAACGCCGAGGAACGGTCGTGTTCCGCCCGACTGTCCCAGGTAATAATTCCCGGTAAGGAGCAGCGGCACCGAGTTCATGTACCGAAAGGCCGTGCCGGTGATCGCGCCGCCATCGAACTCGCCCGTACCCGACTTCTTCTCCGACAGCACGTGCCAGCCGACAGAGCCTCCCAGCGTGAAATCGTCCGTGAGCGCCTTCTCGACGTCCAAGGAGACACCCCGCCACGAGAAGCCGCCCGCGAAGTCCTTCGTGTCGCTGACGCCCAGCACCGTGGAGTACCACCAAGTCGTGGTCCAGCGGCCGGCGCGTTGGGCCGAGACCGGCTGAACCAAGGTCGCGATGAGCAGAAGCGCTGCCGCTCCGCCCATGATCTGACGGTAATTCATTCTGACAACTCCTCCGCTACTAGAGGTAAGGGGATTGAACGAAGACCTGCTCGATAAGGCCCTCGAGACGGGCCAGGATACTCGCATCGCTCCCTTGGAGGAGCCCGTTGATGGCTCCGGCCCAGATCGCCGGGATTTCCATCTCCGCTGCCGGCGTCTTGTTGTGGTCGAGCATGGTGATCACGAGGGTACCTATCGATGCCGTCCCACCATAAACCGGGCCCCACGGGTATCCGGGTCCATATCCCGGACCGTAGCAGCAGGGACCCCAGCCGGGGCCCCAGCCGGGCCAATATCCCCAGTAATCCCACCATCCCCCCCCAATCCAGAAGTCCACGTCGATCCGAGCCGCCGTGACCAACACGATGACATCGGGCTCCGCACCATCGACTACAACACGTGTGTAACCGAGCGCCGTGAACTCGGCCTCGATCTGCGCAAGAACCTGGGCATCGACCACGGGGTTGGCCGCACTCGATCCTCCGTCGTCGTCGACCCGGATGATCGTGTCGGGCATGGCATAGGTGCCAATGCTCGCGAAATCCGCGGATGAGTCGAAAAACGTCAGGACGAGATCGGCTTCGCCTACGCTGTTGATTTCGCCCGGATAACACGAGGCGACCGCAGCCACCAGGAGCATCATCGCCATCAGCCGCGACACGCGACTCTCAGCCAACACGCGACTAACCGACGCGTTACACTTCCCCCTACACGAACCAACCATCAGCCTACCCCCTTCTTCGTTGGAAAAGCCTCCCATTAGCCGGCTACCTCCCGCGGCAAGCCGCCTGCATCAGGCGTAAATCCACCGGGATTACCGCTTGGATCACGTCACCCGGCCCGAGCTCGACATCCCGCGTCACGCAGCTCGCACCCAGTGTCAGGTCGAACGACATGCGGACGGAGGCCCCCCCCCTCATGGGCACGTGAAAGGTCTGGGTCGAGAGCCCTCGCACGTCGCCGAGGCGCTCGCGCCGGCTGTTGATAAACAGCGTAATACGTGCCGCATCGATCTGCTCGTTCCGGATCGTGATCGTCAGGACCTGCGATAGATCACCATCGAATGCAGGTTGGGGCGTGGATGTGCCACCACCCCCACCGCACCCCGCGGCAAGCAGCACAACAGCGAGCGGAGCAAAGAGATTTCTCCCAGAGCCTATGTCAAACATTCGAACACTCCTATCCATTTTGTGAACGGACGACATACACGTTGGGGCCTATCCGGCATCCCCGCCATTAGACCTTGGTCGTAGCGATGAGTGCCATTGCGAGAAGGATGTGTCTCATTGGCCCACGCCTCCTAGTTGCCAGCCAAGGGATTCACCGGTCGCTCGGTCAGGTCCGGATCGACGCCGTACCAGCGACTCCGTTCGGTCTGCGTAGGCCAGGCGCGTCGATCGAGCAGGCCGAACAACTCCGTATAGAGGCGGAAACCGACCCCCTTCTCCTCTCTTTGGCCGGTCATGGGGAGAGAAAAATCCATACGGAGGACGTTTTGCCCACCCGCCGGCAGCCCGATCCGGAGCCCGACCCCGACCCCCGCCTCCCAGTCGGAGTCCGCACCGTACGGCACGTCGCCCGCCCACATCTTGCCCACGTCGACGAAACCGGCCAGACCCAGATCCGCAAATGAGGTGCTCAGGCCCGGAAACGGAATTCGCTGCTCCAGCGTCGCCAAGAAGCGCCGAGCGGCCGGGTACGCGTCGTCGTTGTAACTGCGGACGGCCTCCCGGCCCCCCAGCGTGAGCTGGAAGGGACGATCCATCTTGGATCCCGACGTGTACTGGATGCGGCTGAGGAGCGTCGAGGTCTCCGAAAAACTCCAATATCCGATACCGGTGAGCTCCCATAGGACGTCTCGCCAATCCAAGGGGCCCCCGTCCTCGTCGGAGAACACGTGCCGCGCCTGGAAGTCACCATCCACGACCAGGTAGAGGTCCCCCGCTGCGAGCCCAGTGCGGCCCTTGAATCTCGTCAAGACGTCGGAGACGTTGTCGTCTCCAAAGGGAAATCCGGGAGCGACCGTAAGGGTAAAGTCGGTGCCCAATTGGATGTCTTGGACGGCGGCAAGCGCATCGAGTCCGAGTCTCGTGCCGAAGCGAAGGTCCCGCACACCGATCGTGAAGTTCACACGGTTCGTCGCGTGATCACGTATCTGAGGTGAAAGCTCCGTCGCAACCTCGCTCGGGGCCGGTAGGGGTTGGCCAAAATCGTTGTCTTGGACGATTTGTACGCCTGCTGCCCCGAACGGAAATCGCACGACCTCACGGGAAACGCCGAGGCCCGCCAAGAACCGGAGCCCCGCCTGGTCCCCAAAACGACGCTCGAACGTTCCCTCGTACTCCTCCGCCTCGTAACGGACAAGCGCCTGGGTGAAGCCGAGCGAAGGCTCGACGGAGTAAGCAAAATAGTCGTCCCGTCCATGGGCGACCTGACGGAAGGCATTCGCGCCGACCTCACCCGTGAACGGAAGGAACAGCGACTCGGAGTAATAATTC
Organism: Gemmatimonadota bacterium; assembly: GCA_022563405.1. Classification (GTDB taxonomy): domain Bacteria; phylum Gemmatimonadota; class Gemmatimonadetes; order Longimicrobiales; family Gaopeijiaceae; genus UBA822. The sequence goes on from JADFNK010000035.1 coordinate 28,823, forward strand.
TCGGTGCGAGTACTCCCAGCGTGGAACGTCCCGTCGATACGAGTTCCAAAGAGGTTCGGTTGCCGAACCAAGCCACCGATCCGCTGCCGCTCGCGGAACGTACTGCGGAAGTATCCGACGGCGGTTCCGGTTCCCAAGAGATTCTTCGCGGTCGCGCTGAAGCCGGTGATCTGGAAGTCGCCCGCTTGGACTTCGAGGACAAGAGCCAACGTGAGCGCCCATCCGTCCAGCGTCGTGACGCCGACGCGGTGCGACCCGTCTGCGAGTTGATCACTCCGGACCTGCGCCTCGGCAATGTACGGAAGGGATCGGAGTTTCCTCTCGGACTCCTGGAGCAAGACGGCGTCGAAACAGTCTCCCTCCCTGAAGAGGAGTTCCCAGCGGATCGTTTGCTCCTTCGTAGGGACGTGTATCGAGTTCATGCCTCGAAATAGCCAACCGAGGGACGCTTCCTCCGACGTGGCCTCCGGAAGGAAAGGCTTCTGGCGATCGAAGGTGATCTCAGAGATCGCGCCCGCCGCACAGGCTTGCGCGGCCTGGGCGGCCGCAGCCGAGGGAGCGGTGGCGAGAAGGCCTATGAGCAGGACTAACCGTTGGAGCGTTCCCCGTCGGGGGTGGCTGGTTTCGAGTGCCTCCAGAATCTTCTCGTCGTTCACGGCGTCCTTCGAGATCGTTACGGGGACCGGACTCTCGTGTAGAATCCACGGAAAGATCCGGCTCGCGTCGGGCCGCCGCTATTGGACCTTAGTGCAATAGCTCTGCGGGGGTCGGTGCAGTCAGGCCAACTCCAACCGGCGAATCGACCCGATCCGATCAAAGCCCCGATCGAAGGTCGCTATCGACTCCACGTTGCGGTTCATCATGACCGCCGCGTGGACGGCGTCCCTCACCGAAATCCCCGCCGTTGTGACGAGGACGCCCTTGGCGAGATCCGTGTCGGCGAGTGTCACGTCGAAGATCTCGGGGATCAGCGCAACGAAAAAATCGTAGACCTGTTCGGCGAGATCGAGTCGTTCGAGCGAGGTATACCGATAGAGGATCTCCTGGAGCACCTCGGTGCTGGTGCAGAGCTCGAGATCCCCATCCACCGCTTCCTCCAGAAATCGTGATGCGGGAGCCCGGTTCGGGTGCTCCGATCCGGCGACGTACATCGGGATGTTCGAGTCGACGAAGACCTTCACGTCCCCTCACGCCCGATCACGTTCGCCCACACTCGATCTCGGCCAGCATGTCGTCGATGTCAGCCGTGGGGGCACAGAGCCCTTGCAGTGCCGCGAGTGGATCGTCCGGGAGCGCGGCAGCGCGTTGTTCGAGGCGTTCTTCGATGGCGCGGCGGACCCACTCGCCCATCGAGACCTGCTCACGATCGGCGGCCTTCCTGAGGCGGCTGTCGAGTTTCTTGGAAACCAGGATCTGAAGTCTGTTACTCATATGTGTATATACTCATATGAGTAACTAAGGTCAACTGAGGCCGGCTGTCGCCCGCCGTCGGTCCCGATTCAGAGTTCCCGGGTCAGGTAGCTCAGGTCGTCGAGGTCCTTTGGACGTCCGGTTGCTCGCTTGTTCTTTGCGAGCGCCTCCAGCCCGATGAAAGACATCGGAACGTCCCCCTCGGCGGTCACGAGTACAGCGTCCACGCGTCCCGGCCAGGCTTCGGCAAACTCGACCCCGTCGATGGAATTGATCAAGTCGATCCGATTCGGCGGCAGTCCGAACTGAATGATGGTCCCCTCGGGGGTCAGGTCTTGGGGCCCTTCGAGTCCGGGGACGTCGCCGTCCCAGA
>JADFNK010000119.1 GCA_022563405.1 Gemmatimonadota bacterium
CTTCAAGAACGACCAGTCGCTGAGCGATTGGGAAGTGGCCGCGATCGCCGCGTGGGTGGAGAGCGGGATGCCGGAGGGGAACCCGGCGGACATGCCTCCACCGAGGATATTCCCCAATAACGAGACCTGGATCGCGGGTCAGCCGGACCTGATCGTCAAGACGAACGAAATCCTCGTCAAGGGTGGTGCGCCCGACTGGTGGGGTGAGATCGAGAGTGTGCCCGTCGGGCTCGATGAGGACCGATGGGTCTCCTCGGTGGAGATCAGAGAGGTCAACGACGTCGATAACCGCAGCGGAAACACCGACGACCGGCAGACGGTGGGCCAGCGGTACGTCTTCCACCACATGATCTGGGGCACGCGCGTCCTCGACGAAGACGGAGAACCCGGCCCAACAACGGGTTGGCCCGTCCACGAGGTCGGGCGTAATCCGGACATGTTCGCGCCTGAAGCAGGCCGACTTCTCAGGGCGGGGTCGAGTATCGTATCCAGCTCGATCCACCTGCATTCGAACGGAGTAGATACGCGCTCGCACCTGGAAATCGGCTTCCGCTTCCACCCGGTGGGTTACGAGCCGCAGTACCGGCGGGGCGGAGTCGGGGGACTCGGAAACGGTGTCGACATCGACATCAGGGGGAACGAAAGCGGCCAGGAGCTCCACGCCTACCGCACGCTGACCCAGAATATCAAGATCGTCACTTTCGAGCCCCATCTGCACGCGCCGGGCGCCCGGATGTGCCTGGAGGCTATCTGGGGATACAACGTCGAGACGCTCTCATGCGTGGGATACGACCACAACTGGGTGCGCGGCTACGCGTATGATGACGACTATGCCCCGCTCCTCCCGAAGGGCACGATCCTCCACATCACTGGCTACATGGACAACACGGAAAACAACATCAACGTGCCGGATGCCCGAAACTGGCAGGGATCGGGCAATCGGTCCGTCACCAACATGTTCATCGACCTGGGGATGCGTGTCTCGTTGACGGACGAACAGTTCATCGAGGAGATGGCGAAGCGCAGGGAGGTTCTCAACCTGAATGCCAACGATCATGTGATCGGCTGTCCTCTCTGCCTCGTCATGCCTGAAGGAGAGGCAGAGGAAGACGAAGAGGAAGAGGAAGAGACGGAGGCACAGGAAGAGGCGAGCAACAGGTGAAGCGTTTGCATGCGAAGCGCTTGCTTCTCGCCGCGTTGACCGTGCTGTTGAGCCACCAGAGTATTGGTGCGCAGCTCAGCTATAGCAGGGGCCAGAACATTTCCCCCGGCTACGAAGGGTGGGAACAGAACGAGGACGGATCCTTCAACTTCCTGTTCGGCTACATGAACCGGAACTGGCTCGAAGAGATCGACGTCCCCATTGGACCCGGCAACATGATCTCGCCCGGTCCCGCCGATCAGGGTCAGCCCACACACTTTTTGCCGCGCCGCAACCGGTTCATCTTCAGGGTCCGTGTCCCGGCTGACTGGGGCGATAAAGAGATGGTCTGGACACTCACGAGCCACGGAAGGACCGAGCAGGCCTTTGCATCCCTCCGTACGGATTACAGGGTCGACAACATGGTCATCTCGTCCGAGACGGGCGCGCTCGGCGCCGGCTCGAGCAGCCCTGAGTCGAGGATGAACGTGCCTCCCGTCGTCCGGATCCTGGGGGACACGGAGCTGACGGCTCGAGTGGGGCAACCGTTCACGCTGGTGGCAGAGGTTACCGACGACGGTCTTCCTATGAGCAGAGCAGCCCGTGCGGCTGCCCGTGCTGCTGAACGCGCTGCGGAGGCTGCCGAGGAGTCGTCTTCCGATGATGCCGCTGATGATGCGGCTGCCGACGAGGCGGCTTCCGATGAGGCCGCTTCCGACGACTCGCCTTCCGATGATGCCGCTTCCGATGATGCCGCTTCCGGTGATGCGGTTGCCGATAGCACCGAGGAGAACACAGGGCTGAGGTTGCCGGCCCGGGCCCTGCGGCCCCCGTCGAGGGTCACCGTGGGCAAGAGGGGGGGGATGCACCTTTCTTGGTTCGTGTACCGCGGCGCTGCTCAGGCGACCTTCGATCCCATTCAGGTCAAGGTATGGGAGGATACTCGGGCCGCCGCGAATTCGCCGTGGGCGCCCCTTTGGACTCCGCCCGATGTGCCCGAGGACGGCATTTACGAGGTGACGGTCACCTTCGCTCAACCGGGGACCTACGTGCTGCGCGCGCGCGCGGACGACGGTGCCCTGTTCCACGACGTAGACGTGACCGTGCACGTGACTTCCCTGCTTCCCTGACGGGTTGATCGAGCGCCACAAGCGGAGCGTGACCGCATGCTGAAGGTCGCACGTAGTTTCGCCTCAAGCGCCGTTATCCTCGCGCTGATCGCCTCGGTCAGCTCATGCGGTGCGGAGAGCGACGACGAGATGACGTCCGCCGCCGATGGCGCCGACGTCGAGATCACAACCTTCGTCGGATCCGGCGTGCAGATCGAATTCGACGGCACCGTGGTCCACGTCGATCCGAGAGGGGACTACACCAACGCCAAGCCCGCCGACCTGATCCTGATCACCGATACCCCGGTGGACCACCTCGATCCGGACTTGATCGAGCAGCTTCGCAAACCGGGGGCGCCGGTTGTGCTTCCTTCTACTCCGGACGACGCGAGGGATGCGGGGTCGCGCGAGCGGCTACTGCAGGTCCCCGACGGGCTCGTGATGAACAACGGCGACGTCCTGACGCTTTCTGGTGTGCTCGTGGAGGCCATACCGATGTACGACATCCTTCCGGGCCAGCCCTTCCATGCCAAGGGCGAGGGCAACGGATACGTCATCACGTTGGGTGGCAAACGCATCTACCTGTCCGGCGTCACCGAGTGTACTCCCGAGATGCGGTCGCTCGAAGACATCGATATCGCGTTCGTACCGATGAACCTCCCGAACGGCAGGATGGTGCCGCTGGTCGCCGCCGAGTGTGTGAAGATGATCAGGCCCACTGTGGTCTATCCCTATCACTATCGGGAGCTGCCGATCGACGAGTTCGTCGAGGCTCTACGTGGTGAGCCGGATATCGAGGTGCGCGTGTTTGATTGGTACCCTTCCTAAGGCGTCTCCACGCTTAGGGGGCTTTGGCGGGGTGGTGGGAATCAGCACCCCGCCCCGCTCCCCGTGCCTGCCCGAGGTAGTCTGGTCGGCCCCTCCAACCTGCCGACGTGAAGAGGGGTTCATGGTCCCGCGCAGGACAGTCTGCCGCCGAAGGCGGTGGAGCGAAGCGCTGGCCGGAGCGGGACCATGAGCCCCTCTTCTACCACGAGAAAAACAGGCCCCCCAAGTCTACCCGGACAGCGCAACCGTCACGAACCTCCTCAGGATCGCCTCGGTCTCGGGCGTTTCCGGCGTCGCGGCCGCGAGTTCCTCGAGCGTGGCGTGCCCGGTGAGCGCTAGATAGTCCGGATATTGAGCGATTCGTTTGATGAGGTCCTCTCGGCCCAGTTCGGGGTGGAACTGTGTGCAGTAGATGGGCCTGTCATCGAAGCGGAACGCTTCATTCTCGATGCTGGCGCTAGACGCCAGAAGCGTGGCTCCCTCGGGGAGCTTGGTTACGATATCCTCATGGCCGATCTGGACCTGGAAGCGCTTGCCAAGGGGGCCGAACACGGGGTCGTCCTTACCTTCGGGCGTCAGCTCCAGCCAATACGTCCCGACCTCCGCTCGGCTCCGGTCCGTGACCACTTCACCGCCCATGGCTCTGGCCATGGCTTGAAATCCCCAGCAAGAGGCGAACGTCGGCTTGGATGTTTCGTGTAGCTGACGCATGGTCTCGAGGGCCGCGGCAAGCCACGGGCCACCTTTGGCGACCGAGTAGTCACCGCTACCGCCTAGGAGGACCACATCCGCGTCGGCCAATGTGCGTTGGGAGGGCACGCCACTCAGGAGGTCGAACACACTGATCCGATCTCGATCACAGCGAAAGGAACGCGAAAAGCACTGAATTTCATGCTCCTTCATGAGGTCGTGGGGATTACGCACCTGCAGGAGCAGAAAGTTGGGCTGGCGGGTCATGGAGAGTCCATCATGGGGCAGGTTTGAGGAAAGAGTATAACATCGCTCGCGCTCCCACGGACCGAAAAAGACAAGGGGGGCGCACCCGTATCGGGTACGCCCCCCTCATGAGAAGAGACGCTTGTTGCGTGCTGGCTCAGTGGCCCTGCACGACCTGGTTCCGCAGGATGCCTATGCCCTCGATCTCCACCTCGTAGACGTCACCCGGCTCCATCGCGCGGGTCCTGCCCATCGTGCCGGACCAGATCAGATCGCCCGGCTCGAGCGTGAAGTACTTCGATATGTAGCTGACCATATGGTTCATGTTGAAAATCAGGTCCGCGGTGTTCTCCCCCTGGCGTACGTCGCCGTTGAGGCGGCCCTCGATCTGGAGGTTGGTGTAGTCCAAGCCCGCGACCAGGACGGGACCCACGGCGTTGAACGTCCGGCTGCCCTTCGCACGGACCCACTGGATGTCGCCACCTTGCCAGGCGCGCTCGCTGACGTCGTTGCCGGCCGACACGCCGAAGATATAATCCGGTGCGTCTTCGGGACTCACATTCTCGGCACGCCTTCCGATCACGATGACCATCTCGGCCTCGTAATGGAGATTCTCGGATCCCGGAGGCCGTACGATGTTCTCACCGGACCCGATGATCGAGCTCGCAGGCACGGTGAACAAGCCCGGATACTCCGCCGGCTCGCCGCTGATGTGGCTTCGGAAGTTGAAGGCAGTCATGAAGACGAGGGTCGGATCGACCGGAGCCTTCATCGTCACGGCGGACTGCATGACGGTCCGCCCCGTACGTGTGCCCCCGAGGTAGGGAGCGTCGCTGAGCTGGCGAATCGTGGAGCCATCCAACTCTCCCCACGAGATCACCCCAGCTTGCTCGTAACGCACGTAACTCGTCTGGGCGTCGGCTGTGTCGGCAACCGCCGCTGCAATGACCCCGAGCATGAGCAACGTCGAAATGCACTTCATGAAATACCTCCTGTGCCGGACCTCACCCCTCTTCCCGCCCGTTTACGCCGGAAGAACCCCCCGGAGAGGACGGATAATTCAATCGGTACCGTAGGTCGCAGGCCCGGGGCCGTCAAGTTGCGCAGGTTCGGAGCCGCGTGCGACCCGCTGTACTCCTTTGACGGCCTTCTAGCGGACCTCCGGCCCCCCGACGCGATCGTCCGGTACGAAGCGGTCCCGCGCGGGCATGACCACCGCCGGTAGGGTCTCGGCGTTCATAACCGCGTCCTCGGGAATGATTTCATTGAGAAAAAGGATATAGGCCGCCACAGCGTAGACTTCGTCGGGCGTGAGCGAGCCGGGCGACGTCATTGGCATGGCGCGGGTCACGTAGTCGAAGATGGTTGTGGCATAGGGCCAGTAATTCCCGATGGTCTTGCGGATGCCTCGGCTTTCGCCGAACGGAAATCCGTCGCGGGGCTCGCGGCCGACCAGTCGATCGTTCGGACCCTCTTGCCCGGTGAGTCCGTGGCATCCCACACACTTCGTGTCGTAGACCACTTTGCCCTCGGCGACGGAGCCGCTTCCCGGAGGAGCGCCCGCACCGTCCGGTCCAAAATCGATGTCCAGGGCCGCGATCTGGGCTGGTGTGGCGTCATGACCGATGGCGAAGGAACTCGGCCATTCGGGCCTAGCCAACACCGCGGCTCCCGACACAGCCGCTCCGCTCTGGCTGTTCGGGGCGTTCGGCCCGCATCCATACGACACGAGCGTCGTGGCCGCCAGCAGGCCGATATGGGCGAGCCGTCCGCGCTTGAGCCATTGCGGTGCTGGCCCCAGCAGGCGCCGGTTCACGCGCCTTCTCCCTGAGCGAAGAACACGCGACCGTCCGCCTCGACCCTCCATGGCCGAATGGTGTTGTAGTGATAGGAGCTGCCGGCACCTCGTGCCGCTATTTGTGTTTCCAGATCCGGTTGCACGTAGCCGGTCTCGTCGATCGCGCGGCTCATGAGAAGGGCTTCGCCGCCGTCCCAGTTCCAGATGTGCCGGAAGCGGGTGGTACACTTCGAGAGAACGGGCTCCTGGAGTTGAGCCGGTGCCCAGGTCCTGCCCCCGTCCGTGCTCACCTCCACCCGGGTGATGCGGCCCCGTCCGCTCCACGCGAGTCCCGTGATCTCCCACCAACCACGCTCCGGAAGTACGTTGGGGAAGGCCGGGAACGTGATGATCGACTTGGCGTCCATCACGAAGCTGAACTGCCGCGCCGTACCGTCGGCCAGCGGGTCCGTGTACTTGGAGGTTTCCTCCCGCGTCATGGAGGGCCGGTCGGAAATTTCGAGGCGGCGGATCCATTTGACTTGGGCGTTGCCCTCCCAGCCGGGCAGGAGCAACCGGGCGGGATAACCCTGCGCCGGGCGGATCGCCTCGCCATTCTGCCCATACGCGATCATGGCGTCGTCCAAGGCCTTTTCGAGCGGAATGCTCCGGGACATCACAGCCGCGTCCCCACCTTCGGCCAGCAGCCAGCTCGCGCCCCGGTCGACCCGGACCTCTCTCAAGAGGGTCGACAGCAACACGCCGGTCCACTCGCTGGTGCTGAGCAGGCCGTCGATCTGCCACGGGGCACGTTCCCGAGCGGCGTTCCGGTTGTAAGCGGCGCCACCGTTGCCGGAGCACTCCACGAAGCAGAGCCGAGATTCGGCGGGAAACCGCTTCAGATCGTCCAGCGTGAACGTCATCGGGCGGTCCACCATTCCATGGATCAAGAGCTCGTACCGATCAGGGTCGATGGCGGGGACGCCTGCATGGTGCCGCTCGAAGTGGAGATCCGCCGGAGTGATGATGCCCTGAAGCTGCTCGATAGGAGTCCTGGAGGACGCTGTTGTTGCCGGTGTACCCATCTGGCGCCGGGGCTGCTCTCCGGGTGCTCGTTGGCCCAGAACGCTGGTCGGTGCACCGAGTACCTTTGTGGGATCCGCCTGCGTGGTTTGCAGGCGGGCTACCCCCTCTTCCGCGGCGAGCGCGTCGGCCCGGGTCTTGAGAAGCCCTCCGGCGATCAGCCCTCCGGTGGCTCCCAACATCGTTCGTCTCGAGATCTTGCCCATCGGTCGACTCCTGTTTCCCGGCGGTTGGCTGCGGCTGGCTTCGGCTGGCTCCCGACCCGACACAACTTCTGCCCCGAGCCATGTCGTTCGCAAGCCGTGACCCGGGAACCGAACAGGTCGAGCTTCCCCGGAAGGAAGGCGTGTGGTGGTGCTCGGTCCGGTCGCCTTCAGAAAGACCAGTTCACGATCGGTAGGAACTGGAGGCTCTCCTTCCCACTGATGATATTGATCAGCCCGATCTGGATCCCGTGCATGTTCTCGGCCCAGTTCACAAGACCGAGCTGGAAACCACTGATGTCGCGGGCCCGATTGAAGATGCCGATTTGAACGGCCTCCCCCTCACGTCCGCAGACCTTCGAATAGATCGTTTTCACGCTCACGCCCGCCGTTCACGGTGCTGAATACGCGATAGAACGCTTGAGACCCCCAGAGCGCTTCGTGGAGCTCGGGCGGAAGATCCCTGAGTTTCTCATATGCCGACACCTGGGATGCATGGCAGGATACGGCCTCCCAGACCTGCGGCCACCACTTCCGGGTGTCGATTCGGGTGGTGATGGCCCAGTCCGGCCATGGGGTCGTATAACGTTCCACACCATCGACCGTCACCGTAAGCTTCTTGTAGGCGGCCTGAAAGGCGGCCCACTCCCGCTCCGACCAGCAGATGTAATACAGCTTCGAGATGGCGTGGGGTGTCCCTTGGCCAGGGAGGTAGTCCGCGTCCGCCGCCGCGACCGCGGCTGCCGTCGTGAACTGGCAGATCGCGATGTGGTCCGCGTGGCCGTAGGCGCCTGCCTGATCGAACGTCAACACAACTTGCGGGCGCACGCGGCGTAGATGGTGGACGATCTTGCCGATGGCTTCGTTCGGGTCCGCCTGATCCAGGTCCCCGTCCATGTAGTCGAGAAACTTGACCTCCTCGACGCCGAGCACGTCGGCCGCGTCCAGGAGCTCCTGTTCCCGGATTCGGCCCATGGCTTCGGGCCCCGGATTATCGGCGCCGCCATGATAACGGCCGCGCTCTCCCCGCGTCGCGGTTACGACGTATGTCTGCACCCCCTCCGAACCGTACTTGGCCAGGGAGCCTCCCGTCCCCAAGGACTCGTCGTCCGGGTGGGCCAGGACGGCCATGAGTCTCAGAGGGTCGGTCATGCTGGCGAAGTGTCGGTCATGTTCGTCGGGGGGAAGTATCTTCAGGAAACGCCCACAGGATGAAGCTCGTCTTGTTTGTGTGCTCGCAACCTGCCGGGCACCTCATTACC
>JADFNK010000120.1 GCA_022563405.1 Gemmatimonadota bacterium
GATTCCATGGAGACGGTCTCGATGCCGCAGACGTCGAGCCAGTCGGCGAGCGCGTGAAGATCCGGTGTGAAGCTCCTGAACTCGCGCACCGGTTGATCGTCGCGATCCTCCGGCACGGCGACCCAGTGGCTGGCCGAGCCGATGTCGATGCCCGCCGCGTTGAGGTGGACCTTCTCGAGGAGCTTCGCCACCCGCTTCTGTCGGTTCCGACGATTCTTCTTCGAGGCATTGGGCCTGTGCTTCATGGCTCGCTCCTTGGCTCTGTGATGACGAAGGAGCATCAAAGGGCAGGGATGCGTCTCGTGAACACTCTCCTGAACGGGATCACGCCATGCGCGTCACCAATGATGTGTTCGCGACAACCCATGGACCATGCTGATAAACGGGGACATGCCACCATTGGCGGATCGGCCTCGGCCCTCGGATGCAATCGGCACAGGGTAACCCTTACTCGGCCCAGAGCCATGGCACAGTTTCTCTCTCATGTCGCCGGCCCCCAGGGGGGCCGGTGCAATGCTGATAAGCGTGAGGTCGGTAGTTCAGCCAGAGCCTTGGCAGGTGAGCATGTCACCGGTGACTTGACGTCCGAACAAGCTGTGCTTCTGTTGACTTCTAGGGGGCTTTTGTTGCTTGGGAGGGGGCCGAAGATAGGGTCGTGTCTGACAACGGACCTTCTGGTAATGCGCGAAAAAGCTTCTAATGCAGCCTGACGTCTTTAGGCAGGGAGATTGCGTCATGAGACTCGCGCGGTTAATCGCAACACGTTTCCGGCCACGTTCATGAGCATGCCCAAGACACGCACCGTCGTCGTTCCCCTTGGCTTTCTGGTTGCCGGGCTCGGTCTGAGCGGGGTCTCGACCAGCGCACAGTTCCGCCAACCGACGGCGGAGCTGACGCCCACGGTCGCGCAGCAGGCGATCCAGCCTGGCCAGACCGTGACACTCGTACTCAGGGTCGAGCTCCCAGAGAACATTCACGTGCAGTCGGACAAGCCGCGGGACAGGTTCGTCATTCCGACTCTCCTCACCTTCACGCTGCCCGAAGGAGTCACGGTGGAGGAGATCACCTATCCGGAGTCCACGGATTTCCTCCTTGAGGGGTGGGACGAGGCGCTCACGGTCTTCGAGCATGAGTTCACGATTGCGGTGCGATTGGCGCTCGACGCAGATGTCTCACCGGGCGACCTCGTCGTTGCCGGGAGCCTTCTATACCAGGCATGCGACGACAGGGTCTGTTTCGCGCCGGCGACCGCAGCCGTCGAATGGCGTATGCACGTCGAACCGGCGGAACACCGCTAGTGACCCACCGACGGATTTCGGGTGGTAGAAGGCCCCGCCGCGTTGACTCCCCGAACCGAGGTGCCTACAGTCACCGATCGGAGGGTGCCATGAGACTGTTCAAAATTTTGACCATACCGTTCCTGCTGATCTGCCTGGTCTCGCCGTTGGCCCTGGTCGGCCAGTCGCGCAGCCTCGTTTCGGAAATGAGCGATCTGGCTTGGACGGAAGAAGTCGACAGGGCCAGAGCCATCCTCGAGGCGAGACGGGTCGATAGCGAGCAACCGACCGCAGAATGGCTCGCCGCGGTCTCTTGGCTGGCGCGTGGGGCGAGCTTCGCGGAGCGGTGGGACCTCGCGGAGCGGTATGCGAGCGAAGCGTACGAGGGTAGCCTCGAATTGATGAAAGAGCGGCCGCTCGACGCGGAACGTTTCTTGCCCACCGCTCTCGGGGCCGGAATTGAGGTGCTGGGTCACACGTACGACGCCCAAGGAGACCGCGCCCGGGCTGTGAATTTTCTGAGTGCCGCGCGGCAAGAGTTTGCGGGCACGTCGATCGAGACTCGAATTCAGAAGAACTTCCTCTTGCTCAGCTTGGAGGGGAAGCCGTTTCCGCCGCTCGTGGTCGACGACTACCTCGGTCTACAGCCACCAACGCCCGATGAGCTGAAAGGCAAGGTCGTGCTGTTCTTCTTCTGGGCCCATTGGTGCCCGGACTGCAAGCGGCAGGAGCCGGTGCTGAGGGAACTGTACGAAGAGTACCATGACCGGGGTCTGGTCATCGTCGGTCCAACCCAACTCTACGGCTACATCTCCCGCGGCCAGACGGCGACGCCCGAAGAGGAGCTGGCGTATCTCAACGGCGACTACACGGCGCAGTTTCCGATCCCGTCGTGGATGGGTGTACCGATCAGCACCAACAATTTCCTCAACTTCGGCGTCAGTACGACGCCGACGCTCGTCCTCGTCGATCGCGATGGCATCGTTCAGCGGTACAACCCAGGGGACTTGAGCCAGGAGGAACTGGCCGCACTCATCGAACCGTTGCTCGAGTAACCGGCTCAGTCCGCCGAGGTGGCGCGCCGTTTTGAAACGCCGTGCGCCTCTTCCTCCCCCCGTTACCTCAGACGGGACCTGACCGCGATCGACACGCCGAAAGCGCGCTGCCCAACTCACATACCGGCCACCACATACTTCGTGAACGCGGAGCCCGCATCACTGAGCGAGGCCGGTCCCTCGGCCACGTAGACGTTGCCGTCCTCGTCCACTCCCACGCCCTCACCCGTCACGCCATGGTTCGGCCGGCTGTCGGAATCCCACGGCGGAATGAAGCCCACGAGCAAGTCCTGATCGACGGGCCCGATGCGGACGCCGTTCCTCCAGTTGATGTGCCGGAGCCGGTTGGACTCGGAGTCGATGGCGTACACCATCTCGTCCTCGGTGATGAAGAGGTCGCTGATGCGCCCGTACTGATAGCGCGACTCCAGGTAGTTGCCCTCCTGGTCGAAGATCTCGAGGCGGTGGTTGCCCCGGTCCGCAACCCAGAGCCGGCCCTGAGCGTCGAACTCGAGGGCGTGTGGCGTGCGGAACTGACCGTGATCCGTGCCGATCTCGCCCCACTCCATGATGTACTCGCCCTCGGGCGAGTATTTGACGATGCGGCCGGTCAGGCCTGCGGCGCGGGCCTCCGCCATCTCTTGGTCCGTCGTCAAGTTCTGACCGCTGTGGCCGTCCGCGACGAAGATGCTACCGTCGGGCGCGATGATCACGTCATTGGGCTGGTTGAGGTTATCCGGGCCGTTCCCCGGCTGGCCGGCCACACCGAGGCTCAGAAGCAGCTCGCCCGTTGAGCTGAACTTGTGGACCTGGTGACCTTTGGTCCCCTCGGCGTTGCCCGCGAAGTCCGTCACCCAGACGTTGCCCTCGTCGTCCACGTAGATGCCGTGGGGCGTGACGAAAACTCCGACCCCGAAGTTGGCGAGGATCTCCCCGGTGTTCCTGTCGAACTTGAAGATCGGGTCCACCCGGTTGCTATCGCAGTTGACCCCGGGCCCCCCGGCCGAGCCCGAAGCGCAGCGCTCGTATCCCCAGACATGTCCGTCCGTCGGGTCGATGTCGAGGCCAGCGGTGGAGCCCCACTCCCGTCCCTCGGGCAGGGTCGCCCAGCTCCCGATACGCGTCGGGTTCGGGTTCGGGAGTCCCTCACCCGTGATCGGGTTAGCTGCCGCAGTGGCCATCGCGGCTGGTGGTTCGGACTCGGCGGTGCACCCCGAGAGAATCGCGGCACCAAAGAGCACGGACATCAGGAGTCGTGACGATGACATAGGTCCTCCTAGCAAATCTCGATTTTGGCCTCTAGGGCAAACGGTATGCCAACAGCTCGCCGGACCGGCCGCCGCCACTCGTGGCGACGACGATGTATTGCTGGCCGTTCACCTGATAGGTCATCGGTGACCCGCTCTGCGGGGCCCTCATGTAGACGGCGCCGACCTCTTCGCCGGTCGCCTTGTCATAAGCGCGCAGCATCGCGCCGACCTCGCCGGCTTCGGTCGTGTAGAGACCGGACTCGCCGGCGACGATCACGGTCTTGGTGACCAGCACGCCGATGCGGCCAGGCCAGCCGGTTCGCCCGATGTCCATGCCATCGAGCACCTCATGGTTCCGGATGTTGTCCGGCGCTTCGCCGTGTGGAATCTGCCACGCGATGTCGCCGGTGTTCATGTTGATGCCGGTGATGCGACCCCATGGCGGCTTGATCATCGGGAAGCCCTGGATGTTCGTGGAGGCATCGCGCCCGCTGACGCCGTCGGGACGGCCACGGATGAAGTCCATGTCGGAGCGGTCCGGGTCGTTGATCAGCCCGAGCGCGCCGATCTGGGTCTTGGTGTAGATGTAGAAGAAGCCGGTCTCCGGGTCGGCCGCTCCGCCGGGCCAGTTCACACCGCCGGTCGAGCTGGGTAGCTGAAGGGTGCCGAGGCTCTGGTTGGCGATGGCCACGGTGGGCGGGTCGTACAGCCATCCGATGGTGTATCTGGAGTAGATTTCCTCGGCCGCCGCCCGCAGCTCGGGTGTGTAGTCGACCAGGTCTTCGGGGCCGAGGTCGATCTCGTCGACGGGGGGTGGCCTGGTCGGGATCGGCTGGGTCGGCGAATACCACTCACCGGGCACGTCTCCCTGTGTCACCGGCATTTCCTCGATCGGCCACACCGGTTCACCGGTGGCCCGGTCGAGCACGAACATGTAGGACTGCTTGGTCGGCAGGATCATCGCCTTGATCTCGCGCCCGTCGACGGTGATGTCGAGCAGCACCGGCGCCGCCGGCAGGTCCCAGTCCCAGATGTCGTGGTGGACCGTCTGGTAGTGCCAGACCCGTTCGCCCGTGTCCAGGTCGACCGCCACGACGCTGCCCGAGAACAGGTTGTCGCCGCCGCGATGCCCACCGTAGTAGTCGCCGGTCGGTGCCTCGACCGGGAAGTAGACCATGTTCAGCTCGGGGTCGATGGTCATCTGGGCCCAGACCCCGGTGTTCCCGGTGTAGCGCCAGGAATCGTCCAGCCAGGTATCGTTCCCGAACTCGTCCGCGTCGGGAATCGTGTGGAAGATCCATTTCCGTTCGCCGGTCCGCACGTCGTAGCCGCGGACGTAGCCTTTGACGTTGGTGCGCGACGGGGGCGCGCCACCCGGACGATGCGCCGCGCCGATGATGATCGTGTTGCCCGCGACCACCGGCGCCGCGTGCAGCCCGATCTCGGAGGTGGGTTCGAGATCCTGGTCGATGTCCTGCTTCAGGTCGACGATGCCGTCGTCGCCAAAGCTCTGGATCCGGTTACCGGTCTGGGCGTCGAGGGCGACCAACTGGTAGCCGGGCGTGACATACAGGATGACGCCACCCCTACCGTCCTCCCAGTACGCGAGCCCGCGGCCGGACAGTTGGCGCGGCGCCGTTCGGCCCCGCTCGCCCTCGTCGAGCCGATGCATCCACAGCAATTCGCCCGTCTCGGGGTCGAGCGCGACCACGGAACGTCGAGAGCCGGCCGTCGAGTAGAGCATGCCGTTCACCATCAACGGCGTGGACTGGAAATTACCCTCGGACCGCGGACCGAGGTTGTCGGTGCTGAATCGCCACGCCAGTTCCAGCTCGCTGAAGTTTTCCGCTGTGATCTGGTCGAGCGGCGAGTAGCGTTGGGCCGTGAGGTCGCCGCCGTACGACGGCCACTCGCCTGATGCGGTTCCCAGCTCCTGTGCCGCTGCAGTCAGGGGGACGCTCAGGAGCGCCACCGTCAGGTAGGTCTGGGTCAGCAGCGATAGCAGTTTCATGAATTGTCCCTCATCGGGTTCGGGCCTGCATTACACGACTACCACGGACGCTCATACCCCGACCGTCTGGCCCGGAGCGGAGAGTCCGTGGGAAACTGAGGCAGCCATGATAGCAGAAACTCGAGCCGGAGGCATCAATGGCGGGCCTTCCGCGTGGAAGCCGGGCCGCTCGTGCCCGTCCACGGGGTTACCTGGCAGCCCGAGGTTGGGCGTCTTCTCAGTCGCCTCAGGCCGACTGACTTTGCGCCTCGGCCGGCCGGTCGGTTACTATGCGTACGTGAGGCTGACGACCCTTGAGTGGCTGACGACCTTGAGTGGGAGAATGGACAAGGCGATGCACCGAGCCCGTTACCGTTATGTAGCCGTAGCCGTCTTTCTGGGAGTCACGTTCGGCGCGGAGCCCTGGAAGCCGCTGGAGGCTCAGGACCCGGAGCGATGTCGAGACCCGCGATCCGTCTGCGAGGGCTTCGATCGTTTTAGGCTGAACCCTGCGAACTCCCCGACCTGGTCGCCACAGATGATTCGGGACTCGGGTCGCCCGATCGTGCCCATCTTCGAGGGTTGGTTTCAGAATGAGGACGGTACCTACACCCTCTCCTTCGGCTACGCCAGCTTCAACCTCGAGGAAGCACTTCATATCCCGGTTGGGCAAGACAACTTCATCGAGCCGAGCGAGTTCGACGGGGGCCAGCCCACCTACTTCAAAGAAATCCACCGGTTCATTCGCCGGCCCTGGAACACTCTCATGATCACCGTTCCTGAGGATTTTGGAGACCAGCGGGTCGTCTGGACGTTGAGGAACCACGGGGAGACGTATTCTACGCCCGGGCATATCACTTCGCCGCACTACATGATAGAGAACCCGATTGCGCCTGCGAGGTACCAGCAAGGAACCGCCAGCGGCTATGCGCCGTTCATGCGTTTCGACCCTGCCGAACCGTGGGTGCAGGGCCTCCTCGGTACACGGGTGGGTCCGCTCACCGCGAGAGTCGGCGAACCACTCGAGATCTCTGTCTGGGTGGATTCGGGCGAAACTCTTTACGAGCGGCCAACGAGCTGGCTGTACTGGGTGCATTATTCAGGACCCGGCAACGTGGTTTTCAACGAAGACGAGATCCAGGTCGCGTTGACTGAGGGCGAGGGAATGGGTACGACGACTGTTACGTTCGGCGAACCGGGGGACTATGTTTTGCTCGTGCAGTCGATTGAAACCCTCCGTAACAGCTTTGAGTATCATTGTTGCTGGACCAACGGGTGGGTCGAGGTCACGGTAACCAACTGACCGGAGAGTTCAGATGAGTACGATCGAGGGTCTTCAGAATATCTGGCTGGCACGCGCTGGGGCCGTGCTCGTTGCAGCTCTGGCGTTGCCTCCGGCCGCTTCCGCGCAGGACGTAACCTACGCCGGTGACGTTGCGCACGTCCTTCAAGAAAACTGTGTGAGGTGCCATCATCCGGGCACGGCGGCACCGATGGCGCTCCTGACCTACGAGGAAGTGAGGCGGTGGGGGTCGAGGATCAAGACCGCGGTGGAGAACCGGATGATGCCCCCGGGCTGGTACATAGACCGGACCGTGGGAATCCAGGACTTCAAGAACGACCCCTCGCTCTCGGATCAGGAGATCGAGACGATCGTTGCCTGGGTGGACTCTGGCATGCCCGCGGGCGACCCGTCGCAGCTTCCCGAGCCGGTCGAGTGGAAGGGAGACCACGAGTATTGGGCCCTCGAAGATGAGCAAGGTTGGGGGCCACCGGACTTGATCATTACGTCGCCACCTTTCACGGTTCCCGCGAACAGCGGGGATCAGTGGTGGGAGCCGGACGCAGCCCTTGCCGATGTAGTCAACACGCAGCTGACAGAAGGCCGGTGGATCAGAGCGGTAGAGACGAGGCCCGCGGACTCTGAGAGCGGATACGTCTTTCATCATGCCAACACGACCCTGCGTCGGGAGACGGCTGACGGGCGGCGGAGCGGCGGGGGACTTTCCTCGGCTGCAGTCGGAAAGAGAACGGACATTTATCCGGAGGATGCCGGTAAGCTGATCCTTCCCGGCGACGACATCCACTTTTCGATGCATCTGTTCCCGATCGGGAGGGAAGTGGTCGACGCGCAGATCCAGATAGGCGTTTGGCTCTACCCAGAGGGAGAAGACCCCAAGTACACCACGAACGATGAGATCTTGTTCAATTCGGGGGAGAGTCGTGATTTGGGCCTGCCGCGGTACACCGATCTGCTCATTCCGCCCCATGGATACCAGATGCTGCGGGGCAACTTCGTGCTCGAGCAGAATGCGCGAGTTCACTCGATTCGAGGTCACATGCACCTTCGAGGCGGGTATCAGATGATGGAAGCGATCTATCCCGACGGCCGCCGGGAGGTGATCAACAAGATCGACTGGAACCATCTGTGGCACACCACGCACATCTATGAGGATGATGCGCAGCCCCTGTTGCCCAAGGGCACGGTTATCATCGCTACCTCCTTGTTGGACAATACGGCGGACAATCCGTCCAACCCCGACCCGGACCAATGGGTGGTCTACGGAAGGAGGAGCGTGAGCGAGATGGCGCACATCCGTTTCGGGATCACCTGGATCCCGGACGAGGACTTCGAACGGATGGTAGCCGAACGCGAGCAGCGTCGGACACGGCCTGCCGCCGACGGCAGCTGACCTCTACCCACTCCGTAAGCAAAGCCCCGCAAG
>JADFNK010000121.1 GCA_022563405.1 Gemmatimonadota bacterium
CGGTTACGACGTATGTCCGCACCCCCTCCGAACCGTACTTGGCCAGGGAGCCTCCCGTCCCCAATGACTCGTCGTCCGGGTGGGCCAGGACGGCCATGAGTCTCAGAGTGTCGGTCATGCTGGCGAAGTGTCGGTTATGTTCGTCGCGGGGGGGAAGTATCTTCACCGAACGCCCACAGGATGGGGCTCGTCGTGTCTGTGTGCTCGCAACCTGCCGGGCACGTCATTACCGTGCAAGGTGGACGGGCCAGGGCGGATCGGAGTGGTCGCTTGACGGGCACGTTTGGTGAAGGGGACGTTGAGGTCGCAGGAGGACCTTATCTCAGGACCTTTATATAAGGACACGCTCCGGGGTGTCAGGGATACGCCCCGGGACCCGACCGGACTGCCGTGACCGACCGATTTCGCTCTCTTCCGGATCTCTCGACTCTGGTGATCATCGCCATCGGGGCCCTGACTTTATGGACCTTCTCGGGTTCGATCGACGCAAAGGAGATCTCAGCAAGAGAGAGCTCAGCAAAGGGGAGCTCCGCAAAGAAGATCGCCGCGGAGGAGATCGCCGCGGAGGAGGTCCCGGCGGAGAGACAAGTCCGATTGCGGCTGACCGAGCAGGAAAGTGGTACTCGGGTGCTCCTGCAGGCGATCAGTCCTGTCGACGATCAGGTCGTATGGGTCAGCGGCCACGGTGGGACCTTCCTGCGGACCACCGACGGAGGACTCAACTGGCTGGCGCGGGTCATGCCCGGTGCGGACACTTTGCAGTTCAGGGACGTCGATGCGTTCGACGCTCGTACGGCGTACCTCATGAGCTCGGGCCCCGGATCTCTCTCTCGGATCTACCGAACCGACGATGGGGGGGATACGTGGAACCTCCAGTTCTTGAACGAGCACCCAGACGGATTTCTCGACTGCATGGCGTTTTGGGATTCGAGGCGGGGTGTCGCCTACGGCGATGCGATCGAGGGGGAGTTGTTCGTGTTGCGTACCGAAGACGGCGGCGCGTCCTGGGTCCGCGTGCCTGAGAGCGGGCTGCCGCCCGCACAAGAAGGGGAGGGAGGTTTCGCGGCAAGCGGGAGTTGTGTGGCCACGGGCAGCGGGGGCAGGGCGTGGATCGCTACCGGGAATGGTGCGCGTGCCCGTGTGCTCCGCACCGAGGATGAGGGGCGCACATGGCAGTCGATCCCCGTGGCGGTGGCGAGTGGACCCGGGGCCGGCCTAACGACGATCAGCGTCCTCGACGATGTGCGGGGCATCGCGCTCGGTGGGATCCTCGGACAGGACACATCGCGTGTCGATAACGTGACGCTCAGTTCGGACGGGGGGCGGACGTGGACGCTGGGAGGGCGGCCCGATATGGCTGGACCGGTCTACGGCTCATCCTGGGTACCGGGTGCGGATACGCCAACAGTGCTGGCGGTCGGGCCGGCCGGCGCCGACTACTCGCTCGACGGTGGCCTGACCTGGCGCGCCGCCGCGAGAGTCACGTACTGGGCTGTTGCGTTCGTCTCGCCTGGTGCGGGATGGGCAGTAGGCCCCGGCGGAAGGATCACTCGCCTCGCCTTCACGGACGAGTAATCCTCGATGGACGAGGGGTACGGAACGAGTTATAACGAGGGATATGGAACGAGGAACATAGAACGAGTATCATGGAACTTCCGAGCCTGTTTTCGGGATTAAGGACGTCACGCTGCGGCGCGTGCACACACCGCTACCCGCCCCACTGGAGAACGCGACAATGTTGATCCGTAAGCCCAACGACATCCCGTCGTCCGAGATCACACCCGAGCATGTCTATATCAATCGCCGCCACTTCATCGGGAAGAGCGCCGGGATCGCCCTAGGGGGGATTGCGGGTGCAGGCGCCATCGGGGGCGCAACAGCAGCGGGATGGCCAGGGCGGGCGGCGGCTCAGACGGCACAGGTTGGCCAGAGAGACTGGAGCACTGTGCGTACGGAATTGGGCGAGGAGTTGAACTCCTTCGAGGACATAACCACCTACAATAATTTCTACGAGTTCGGAACCCAGAAAGATGACCCGGCTCGTAACGCACATACCCTTCGGCCCCGGCCTTGGACGATCGAGGTGGGAGGAATGTGCGCCAATCCGGGCGTGTACGGGCTGGAGGATTTCATCCGGCCCGGGACCATGGAGGATCGCATCTACCGGATGCGCTGCGTAGAGGGGTGGTCCATGGTGATCCCCTGGTATGGTTTCCCGCTCAAGGACGTGATCGACCGTGCCGAACCGCTCGGGAGCGCCCGTTACGTGGAGTTCAAGACGCTCCTCGATCCGGAGCAGATGCCCGGTCAGCGAGCGAGGGTCCTGGACTGGCCTTATGTGGAGGGCTTGCGCCTGGACGAGGCGCGCCACCCGCTCACGATTCTGGCGACCGGCGTCTACGGTCAGGACCTCCCCAACCAGAACGGGGCGCCCATCCGGCTCGTCATACCGTGGAAGTATGGGTTCAAGGGCATCAAGTCCATCGTGAGCATGACGTTCATGGAGCAAGAGCCGTTTAACTCGTGGAAAAGGGCTGCGTCGTTCGAGTATGGCTTTTACGCCAACGTGAACCCGGAGGTCAACCATCCTCGGTGGAGCCAGGCGCGGGAGCGGCGGCTCGGTCCCAATTGCGGCGTGTTTCGCTGCGAGCAGATACCGACCATGCTGTTCAACGGGTACGTCGACCAGGTGGCCGGCCTCTATGCGGGGATGGATCTCCGGGTCTACTACTGAGCGAGCCGGATCCGGTTGAGGCGAGTCGGGCGGGTTGAAATCGGGACGATCGGCTCGTGGTCTATAGCTCCCGCGGTCACAGCCGCGACCACGGTCTCGCACACGACTCGCTGAGCAAGAGTTGAACAAGAAGCGCCGCATTCTCCTACTCAAGGGGCTGGTCTGGCTCCTGGGCCTCGCGCCTGCCGTGTGGCTGGTATGGCGCGGGTTTACGGATCGCCTCGGCGCCAACGCCATCGAGGAAGTCTTACACCGGCTGGGCGACACCTCGTTGATCGCCCTCCTGGTCGCGCTGTCCATCACGCCCGTTCGGCGCCTCACCGGCTGGAATATCCTCGCTCCGCTCAGGCGGCCGATCGGGCTCTTCGCGTTCTTCTACCTGACCATGCACTTCCTTTGGTATGCGGTCATTGATGAGGAGCTGGCCTTAGAGTTCATCATCGAGGACGTGATCGAGCGTCCTTATATATTGGCGGGCTTCACTGGGTGGTTGCTGCTGATTCCCTTGGCGATCACTTCGACCAAAGGCTGGATCCGGAGACTCAAGAAGAACTGGCAAAGGCTCCATCGGTTGGTCTACCTGTCGACCGGCCTGGGTTTGCTGCACTTCTACTGGCAGGTGAAGGCGGATACTTACTGGCCGATCGTGGCCATCACGGTGATGGTGGTCCTGATGCTCCTCCGCATTCGTCCAAGGAAACCTGGGAGGGAGCGAGAACGCACGGTGGCGGCGGAGAGACCGAGGCAAGAACCGCTCGCCGACTGATTCGATGAATTCACTCGAGCGGTACCGAACGATCATCCCGGACTGGGAGCGTTTTAGGGACACCATGCTTCGTCGAGATCCGCCCACGCTCCGGGTTCGGACGGGACGGATCTCGACCGAGCGTCTCAAGGAGCGGCTCGAGGCCCAGGGTTTCGTCCTCTCTTATATAGAGGGGGTGCCGGATTTCTTGCGCGTGATCGATGGTCCCCACGCCGTGTCCGACACGCTCGAAAACTGGCTGGGCCTGTTCTATATCCAACAAGCCTCCACCGGGGTGGCCGCGCCCCTCCTCGCTCCCCGTCCGGGTGAGCGTGTGTTGGATCTATGTGCGGCTCCGGGGGGGAAGACCACCCACATTGCGGACCTGATGCAGGATCGGGGCTGCATCGTGGCCGTGGACCGGAATGAAAACCGCATCCGAGCCCTCCTCGGAAATATGTACCGTACGGCGCACCCGAACGTGCTCGTGGTGGCCGGAGACGGCAGATCCCTGCCGGTCGGGGCGCTCTTCGACCGGGTGCTGGTGGACGCCCCGTGCTCCGCCGAAGGGACATTGCGCAGGAAACACGGGAAGTCGAGAGGGCGGACGGCCAAGGTCCACGAGCATGTGCCGCGGCGGCAGGAGGCGTTGCTGCGGCGAGCCATCGCCCTCACTCGCCCGGGCGGCACGATACTCTACTCCACCTGCACGTTCGCCCCGGAAGAAAACGAGGCCGTCGTCGATCGTGTGCTGAAGGATTCTCCCGTCACTCTCGATCCAATCACCCTCGACGCTCCACATGCTCCTGGACTGACGTCCTTCGAGGATCAGCAGTTCGACCGTAGCCTCGCGGGTGCCTGCCGGATCTATCCCCACCACTTCGACTCGGGGGGACTGTTCCTGGCGCGCCTCAAGCGGCTCGGTGGGGACGAACCCGCTGGCTCCGAGGTCGTTGACGCGACCGAGCTACCCGCCGAGCTGCCGCCGAGCTACCCGGGTGGAGTCCGGTCCCGGAGGCATTCCCGGACGGGCGCACGGATCCCGCTCATGCGGCTGAAACCATCGAGGCCGCCTTCGATCGGCTGGAATCGTTGTTCGGGATTGGCGCGGACGTCCGAAGCGACTTCGGGTGGCTCGTACGAGGCGAGGATCTTTGGGTCCATCGCTGCGAAAGCTGGCCGTTGGGAAGCTGGGGTGAGAGTGAACATTGGCGTGTGGTCTCGGTGGGTCTGCGGGCGATGGTTCCGGACTACCGGAATCGGCCGCGGCCCACCAACGATCTCTTTCGGCTTCTGGAGCAGGCGGTCTTGCCCAAACTCGTTTCACTTTCAATGGATCAATGGGCGACGCTCCTCAACGGTGAGGACGTCTCGGTTCCGGGTGTCGAATCCGGGTTTGCGCCACTGGGACTCCATGGGCATGTCGTAGGGCGGGGCCTCGTGCGGGGAGAGACCGTGCGTCATGAAATCCCCAAGGTGCAGGCCCGCTGGCTCGCGAAGATCTTGGCCTTGGCCTCGAGCCGCACCTCGTCGGACGCCGGAGAAGGCTCAGGCGGGACGCCCAAGAAGATACTCCGAGACGAAGCGGGCGTCACAAGGAGCGAGGTGAACCGTCGGTAGTGATTCGGGCTCGAACCAGCTCATCTCGGTGTGCTCGGTCGGCTCGGGCTTTCCGCGGATGACCACATCGAGAAAGCGGACCAGGAACGGAGAGCCCGGGTCTCGACACTCGTACACGACCTTCCCGACCGACACCGTCTCGACTCCGAATTCCTCCAGGAGCTCACGCGTCACCGCGTCGACCTCCGTCTCTCCCTCCTCGATCTTCCCCCCGGGGAACTCCCACAGGCCTCCGTGACGTTTGTGGTCGGGCCTCCGCCCCAGCAGCATCTTGTTCTCTTTCCGGATGATCGCCGCGACCACTGAAATGTGAGTCATGCCTCACGGTAACTTTTGGGACGAGCGCTGGCGACTGAGAAATGTGTTGAGTGCGGCGGAAGGCCTTCCCTAGTTTTAATGAGTGGGAACAGTCTCGATCATACCTGATCGGCGTACGTCACATTTTTCCTGAGGTGACTCGTGTCTGGTTCTTTAGGCCATTGTCTCGTTCGAGTGCGGCAGGCAACCGTCTGCCTTGTGTTCTTGGTCCTCTTGTCACCCGCCGACGCATGGGCGCAGGGAACCTCAGTCCTGACCCTCCTCAGCACCGATGGACGAAAGTTGGAGATCGGTGATGAGGTTCGAGGCGCGCTTTCTGCGTCCGACTTCGTCACGTCGGGCGACAGTTATGTGGAGGCTTGGGCTCTGGAGGGACGTCCGGGGCAGGAGGTTTCGATCGATCTCATATCCGACGATTTCGACAGCTACCTGTATGTGGTCGGTCCGGGTCTCGCCGAAACCCTTACGGACGACGACAGCGGTGGCGCCTGTCATGCTCGAATCAACTTCACGATCCTCGACCGAGGCGTATTTCACGTGGTCGCGAGCTCCACGGCCTGGCGCCAGACAGGCACCTATCGACTCCGGGTGTCGGAGGAGCCTGGTCCTGTGGCGGAGAGATCTTGTGGCGGCGTGGATGGATCGGATTTGACTGGGCTTCCGACCGACGGGCGACGGTTGACGTGGCTCGAGCCCGCACGGGGCCGTCTTTCTGGCGCCGAGGCTACCATCAGGGACGGCCAACCGGTGCAGGCCTGGGCTCTACAGGCGCTGGCCGGCGAGACCGCTACCATTCGGCTCGAGTCCGACGACTTCGATGCATACCTTTTCGTCTACGGTCCGGGTATGAGCGAAGCGATGACGGACGACGACAGCGGTGGGGGTTTGAACGCCGAGTTGACGGTCTTGTTTCTGGAGACCGGCACTTACACGATCGGCGCCTCGGCGCTGAGTGCCGGTTCCACCGGGTCGTACTCACTGACCGTCAGCGAGCCGATCGACATGAACGACCTCTCAACCGGTGGCCGGATGCTCATGAGGGGATCGAACGCCAGGGGGATGCTGACGGCGGCGGATCCGGTGATCGACGGTAAACCTGTGCAAGCTTGGGCCTTTGAGGCGCGCGCCGGAGATTTCGTGACCGTCGAACTGATGTCGGATGACTTCGACAGCTACCTGTTCATTGTCGGCCCGGGTCTAGCAGAGCCGCTGTCGAACGATGATGGCGGTGAGGGTCTGAACTCCCGTCTCGACGTCTCCTTCCCGGCCGACGGCCTGTATCGTGTGGTGGCTTCGTCTCTTGGCGGAGCAACCGGCGTCTTCACACTGAGCCTACGCTGACGGCGAGACTCGTCTCAGCGAGTGAGGTCAGTGAGGTCGGGTCAGCGACGTGGGAGATCTTTGGCGTGTTACTCGGGCGGGGTGTGGAGGTAGACTTCGTCGATGGAGATCACCCCTTCGCGGGCCAAAGATAGAGCCATGGAGCGCAGGGTGGTCATACCCTGTTGTACCGCCGCCGCCTGAACCTCACTTTCTGACGCTTTCTCGATGAGCCATTGCTGCATATGGCCCGAGAAGGGCATCGATTCACATACCAAGATTTTTCCGTCCGTGTACCCGAGGCCATCACACTTGTCGCACTCCGAGGCCCGAGGGGACATCAAGTGCTCGGGCGGTCTCTTTTTCTTCTTCTTCCCGGCCGGCTGCTCGTCCGGCGGTGCTCCCAGGTCCAGCGCGTTCTTCCGGCACTCGGGGCAGAGACGGGGAAGGAGCCGCTGCGCCTGAATCAGCGCGATGCCGGTCCCCACGAGCCAGGGCTCGATCCCCAGCTTCACGAAATGCATGAGCCCCGCCGCGGCACAGGAGCTATAGAGCGTGGCGATCACCAGCTTGTTGTGCTCGCTCGCCGCGCTCAGGGCTAACGCCGCGGATTCGACACCGGTGAGGTCCCGTACGTACACGACGTCGGTGTCTGTCCGCATGACGGCTCTCAGCATGGCGTTCTTTTCGTCGACATCCCCAGCCTCCATCTGATGTACGCCGGGGACGTGACCTCGGGCCACGAGTTCGATGGTCGCAACGCTACGAGCTTGACGGTCGATTCTCAGCAGCGAAGCGTACGCGGTGGTCTCCAGGCCGCTGCCGGGGGGACCGCACAGCACTATGAGTCCGGACCTCTGTTCGAGGGCGGACTTCAACGTGGCCAGCTGACCGTCCAACATGCCCAAGTCGTTCAGGCGGCGAGAGTCCATATGGGTCTCTCGGAGTACCTGAAGGACGGCCTTTTCGCCCGAGACGCTCGACAGCATCTGGGTGCCGAACAGATGTGTCTTTCCCTCGCTCTGGAATTCGATGACGCCCCACTCCTGACCGAACGGTGCTACCACGGGTAGTCCGGCCAACACCCGAAGCCGCGTCATCACCGCCGCAACGTCACGAGCCTCCCGTACGAACTCCTGATATTCACCGTTGATCCGAAATCGCACGGCGACACCGTCGTCCGCCGGTTCGATATGGACGTAAGTGGCACCCTGCGTAATCGCTTCCTTGAGAGCCCGGTTGAGAAACGCGACTTCATTGATTTCAACCTCAGGGTTGTGGTTGATCCGGTCAGGGACGGTGAAACCCAGTTGGCGAGGAGCCGGCGACTGGGATGGAGCTTTAGGCTCCCGGCGAATGTGTTCCATGCTCAATCCTGTGGCATGACGGCCCCGTTGTGCAATGATTCTTTTCCGTACGAGAGGCTCCCAAGTTGACGATTAGCTCCAAACCGCAGCCTCTCTCTCTATAATATGTAGCCGTTCCGGCCCGGACCCCGATAAGCCTCCGAAAAAATTACTGG
>JADFNK010000122.1 GCA_022563405.1 Gemmatimonadota bacterium
TGGCCTGCCCACGGGCCTGTTTTTCGTAGGAGGGAGCGCGCAGGCTTTGAGAGGAGCGCCGGTGGTCATGGGTGACTTCGTGATGAACGTTCAGGCCACCGATGCCATCGGCCTGACGGGTGCCGTCGACGTCGACCTCACGGTGGGTCCGCCGGACGCAGGGCTTCAGCTCATGGCGGAGCCGTTTATGGGTGTGGGTACGACGAATGTTCCGCTCGAAACCTTCCTCGACCTCCAGGGCGACGCCGATGGCACGTACGACCTCGGCGACTTTCGTTCGTGGGTTCTGGCCAATCCGAACCACCCGGTGGACACGCCGGCCGGGGCAGCGCTCGCGGCCCGCGCCCCGGTGCCCGCCGACGCGATCGTGATTCCCCTGTCCGAGGGGACCGAGCGATGAGGTGGGCGAGGCTGGTTACGGTCATGGGTGTTGTGCTGGCGCTCAGCGCGTGTGATTGGGGACCGAGGGGTCACGGCCAACTCAGCGGCATCGTTACGTCGGGTGCGATTCCCGTGGGTGCGATCGTTCTCGAGATCAGCGGGCCCGGGGTGCGAGGGTTCTCGGAGTCCGGACAGACTCGGGTCTTTTTTGCCGAGCCCGCGACCGACGTGTACCGGGTTGTGCTGGTCACGGCCGACCCGGATCAAATCCGATTTCAGGTGGACGTGGACGATGTCCGCAGCCCCCCGCTGACCGCAGTGGTCGTCGAGG
Organism: Gemmatimonadota bacterium; assembly: GCA_022563405.1. Taxonomy (GTDB): domain Bacteria; phylum Gemmatimonadota; class Gemmatimonadetes; order Longimicrobiales; family Gaopeijiaceae; genus UBA822. Next base: position 713 of record JADFNK010000122.1, read on the forward strand.
CCGTGGACGACAACAACTCGGTGATCACAGACCTCAGTGGGATTGCGGTCCAACTCAATTGATGACCGCCTTGCGCCCAGCCTTTCCCGTTGAGAACATGGGCGTATGACGACTTCTGCTGTAATCACGATGGTGCTCATTCTCGGGTTCGTTTGGGGTGGATTTCTCTTGGCCCTGTTCACCGCGGTCCGCAAGGAGTCCGACAAGGGAAGTTGAGGGCCTACCCACGCCCGAGCTCACTTGCCTCAGAGAATCCGTGTGAGTATCGTCCCATCGTGTGGGATGCCACTTGTAAGGGAGGTAGTCGGCATGGACAGAGTGCGAATTTCGCTGCAAGGTGCGGCACCCGTGGTAGCTGTCTTGGCGGTCGCCGGGATCGTGTTCACGGGTGATGCGGTAGCCCAGGGCGCGTTCCAGGCGGGGACCGACGAGGTCACCTCTGAAGCGACGTACTACAGCGCTGTCCAGGCCGTCCTGACCAGGAACTGCGTGGGTTGCCACGGCCCGAATGCGGCGGCCCTCGGCGGCATCACACCTCCCATGGAGCTCACGACCTACGAGGTGGCCCGACGGTGGTCCAGCCGCATCGCTACGGCCGTGAAGAACAACTACATGCCACCTTGGGATGCCGACGTGCAGCACAAGGGCGTCTTCAAGGACGAGCGTTACCTCTCCGACGAGGATAAACAGACCCTGATCTCGTGGGCCGAGGCAGGCGCGCCGATGGGCGACCCCTCCGAGGCCGTGGCCGTGGTGAACCTGGCGGACGTGGTCACCAGTTCGGCGGAGGTGGCGCCGGACGGGTCGCTGTGGCGGGCGGGCGTGCCCGACGTGACGTTCGGATTCGAGGAGCCCGTGCTCGTTTGCGAGGAGATCGAGGACTGGCAGCCGCGGCTTCCGATGCAGGTGGTCGACGGCGAGATCACCGAGCCCAAGTGGATTCGCTCCATGGAGATCAACACGGGCCCGAGCGTGCACCACACGGTGTCCAGCCATCTGGGCGTGGGCGTACCGGGTCGCGGTCCCTTCGAGTTCCCCGAGGGCTGGGCCATCCTGTTGACCGAGGATCCGTACGTCAGCATCAGCATGCACTACCACAAAGAGGCTGGCCCTGGGACGGCAGTTTTCGACAACACCAAGGGCGGAATGAGGTTCTATGACGACGGCGACGTGATCGACTACGTCGTCGAGACGAATATTCAGGCCTTCATGGACTTCACGATCCCGGCCGGGCACCCGAACTACCCGGTGTACAACGAGACCCACTTCGACGAGGACATCTATCTTCTGTCGATGGGCCCGCACGCGCACTATCGGGGTAAGGCGGTCAAGATCGAGCTCCAGCGTCCCGACAGACCGTTCCGTGAGACGCTGCTGTGGGTGCCGGACTACGACTTCAACTGGCAGTTCCAGTACGAGCTGGAGGAGCCGTATCTGATCCCGGCCGGCTCGACCATGTACATCACATGGTGGTACGACAACTCGGCCGACAACGAGTACAACCCCGATCCGACCGTCGACGTGTCGGGCGGACCGGCGACGACCGACGAGATGGCGAACGCTCGTATCTACTTCGCGAGGACCGAGCCCCTCGGGCTCATTGCGGGTGGGGAGATCCCGGAGGAGATTCTCGAACGGTCGCGTGCCGCCGAAGACAGAGCCCGGCGCCGTGCGTTGGATTGGGAGAGCGCGAGTCAGAGCTGCGGCGTGAGTATCGCGAGCCGGAGCCGGTAGGAGAGTCGCTCACGCTCCTCACGACGATCGAGATGGTGTAGGATGTCTGCTCCGCTTGTTACAGTGTGGATCAGCCGACCCAGCGGCCCACCGCCCTTGCTGATCACCTTTTTAGCCCCCGCATTTTCCGTTGCCTAGACGCACTGACCTCGAGTCCATCCTCATCCTGGGTTCGGGCCCAATCATCATCGGTCAGGCGTGTGAGTTCGACTACTCGGGAACGCAGGCGGTGACTGCCCTGAAGGAAGAGGGCTATCGCGTGGTGCTGGTCAATTCCAACCCAGCCACGATCATGACGGATCCGGATCTGGCGGACCGCACCTACATCGAGCCGCTCACGCCCGACTGGGTGGAGCGGGTGATCGAGCGAGAGAAACCCGACGCCCTACTGCCTACGATGGGCGGACAGACCGCGCTCAACATCGCCATGGATCTGGATGAGAGCGGGGTTCTGGAGAAATACGGCGTCGAGTTGATCGGGGCGAACGCCCGGTCCATTCGGATGGCCGAGGACCGCGAGGAGTTCGCCGCGGCCATGGCGCGCATCGGGCTGGAGCTTCCGCACGGTGGCTTCGCGCGCACCATGGACGAAGCGTTGATCATCATCGAAGAGACGGGTTATCCGTCGATCATCCGCCCCAGCTTCACTCTCGGGGGTACGGGTGGCGGCATCGCTTACAACGCGGATGAGTTCACGGCGGCCGTCACTCGCGGCTTGGACACCTCCCCCATCACCGAGGTGCTCATCGACCGGAGTGTGATCGGGTGGAAGGAGTACGAGCTCGAGGTCGTCCGGGACGCTTCGGACAACGTCATCATCGTGTGCTCGATCGAGAACTTCGATCCGATGGGGGTCCATACGGGAGACTCCATCACGGTGGCCCCGGTCCAGACGCTCACGGATGTCGAGTACCAGCGCATGCGCGACGCCGCGATCGCGATCATACGGGAGATCGGTGTCGAAGCCGGGGGCTGTAACATCCAGTTCTCCGTAAATCCGCAGACCGGCGAGATGCTCGTCGTGGAGATGAACCCGAGGGTTTCCCGCTCCTCGGCACTCGCGTCCAAAGCCACCGGGTTTCCGATCGCCCGGGTGGGGGCGAAGCTCGCCGTGGGTTACTTGCTTCACGAGCTACCCAACGACATCACCAAGACCACGCCCGCTTCGTTCGAGCCGGCGCTCGACTACGTGGTCGTGAAGTTCCCGCGTTTTGCTTTCGAGAAATTCCCCGAAGTGGATCCGACGCTCGGCGTGCAGATGAAGGCGGTCGGGGAGACCATGGCGATTGGGCGGACCTTCGCGTCCGCGTGGCAGAAAGGGATTCGCGGTCTGGAAATCGGGCGGAGCGGTTGGGTTGTGGGCGACCGGCTCGAGGACGACGGACTCGAGTCGGACGATCCGGAGGATTTGCTCGCCGCGCTCCGCCGCCCGACCGCGGAGCGGCCGTTCCAGCTCAAACGGGCGCTGGAGAGGGTCGCACAGGAGTCCGATGGCCGAACGGATTCGATGGAGGAGATCCAGGAAGCGACGGGGATCGATCCGTGGTTCTTGTATCAACTTCTCGAGATCGTCGATCAGGAGGTCTGGTACCGGGGCCTGGATGAGGTGGGCCCCACCGAGCTCAGGCTCATGAAACGAAACGGGTTCTCCGATGTCCAGCTCGCAGATCTCCGTTCCGAGAAAGAGGACGAGGTGCGAATCAGGCGTTGGGAGTGGGACATTCGCCCGACCTATAACGTCGTGGACACGTGTGCCGGCGAGTTCCCCGCAGAAACGCCGTATTACTACTCGTCGTACGAAGACCAAGACGAGTCGAATCCGTCGGATCGGAAGAAGATCATCGTTCTCGGGAGTGGACCGAACCGTATCGGGCAGGGGATCGAGTTCGACTACTGTTGCGTGCAGGCGGTGATGGCGCTCCGCGACGCCGGGTATGAGACGATCATGATCAATTCCAATCCCGAGACGGTATCGACCGACTTCGACGTGAGCGACAAGCTCTACTTCGAGCCGCTCACTTTCGAGGATGTTCTCGAGATCGTCGAGCGGGAGCAGCCTTTCGGCGTGATCGTCCAGCTCGGTGGGCAGACGCCGTTGAATCTGGCCGCACGGCTGGAGGCGGCGGGGGTTCCGATCCTCGGAACGTCGGTGGACGCTATCGACCGGGCCGAGCACCGGGGCCGCTTCGAGGAGGTCTGCAGGATCGTCGGGGCGACGGTGCCCAAGAACGGAATGGCTACCAGCGAGGAGCAGGCCCTCGCCGTGGCCGAGGAGGTCGGGTACCCGGTGCTCGTGCGCCCGAGTTATGTGCTCGGGGGCCGCGGAATGGAGATCGTCTACGACGCGGCCTCGCTCAAGAACTACTTCGAGCGCGCCGCTCGGGCCTCTCCGGATCACCCGGTTCTCATCGACCGCTTTATCGAGGACGCGTTCGAGGCCGACGTCGACGCACTGTCAGACGGTACGGACGTGGTGATCGGTGGCATCATGCAGCACATCGAGAACGCCGGAGTGCACTCCGGGGACTCGGCGTGTGTGCTCCCTCCCTACGCGCTCGGGGCGGCCGAGTTGGAGGAGATCCGCGATAAGACGCGCCGGTTTGCGCTGGAGCTGGGGGTCGTGGGGCTGCTCAACGTGCAGTATGCCATCCGCGACGGCGTCGTATACGTTCTGGAGGTCAACCCACGCGCTTCGAGAACGGTGCCTTTCGTGAGCAAGGCGACGGGCGTTCCCCTGGCTCGCCTCGCCGCCCGCCTCATGGCGGGTGAGAAGCTGGCGGACATGGACGTCCCGGATGAGCCACCCGTGGCCGGAGTGGCCGTGAAGGAGGCAGTCTTCCCGTTCAACCGCTTCGAGGTCGACATCCTGCTCGGACCGGAGATGCGTTCGACGGGGGAGGTCATGGGCTTCGACGACTCCTTCGGGATGGCCATCGCCAAGGCTCAGGCCGCGTCCTACAACTTGCTCCCCGTGAAGGGCGGTGTGCTGATCGTCACCGTCAACGACCGGGACAAATCAACGGTCACGCCGATTCTGAGGAGACTCCACGATATGGGTTTCGAGATCCGCGCGACCAAAGGCACCTATGAGCATCTGAAGCGCCTCGGGATCCCCGCCGTGCGGGTCTTCAAGGTCGGGGAAGGACGGCCCAATATCGTGGACCAGATCGTGTCGGGAGAGGTGGCCATGCTCATCAACACGCCCATGGGCAAGAAGTCGCAGTACGACGACTACGCCATGCGCAGGGCCGCGATCACGCACAACATCCCGTACTTCACGACGATGTCGGCGACGAGCGCCGCGTGTGACGCCTTGATCGCTCTGCGCTCCAGGAAGTACCAGGTCCGCACGCTCCAGGAGCGTATCGCCGACGCGAGAGCCATGGCGGCGGTGGAGGCGGGTGACTGACTCCGCCCCGCCCGTGGGGTTTCTCCTTCATCCAGACGCACCGCTCCACGATACCGGTTGGCGGCATCCGGAGCACCAGGGCCGGCTCCGGGCCCTGGCCTCCACCGTAGGCCGGGATCTGCTGGCACTGCACGAAAAGGTTATACAAGTCGAGCCCGGGCAGGTGGCCGAGGAGGACCTCCTTCGTGTGCACACTCCCGAGTATTTGGCGCTGCTTCGCGCTCACGTGGACCGAGCCGAAAAGGAAGGCGCCCCCGTTTCGCTCGACGCCGATACGATGGTGTCAGCCGCCTCCTGGGGGGCGGCCACCGGGTCGACCGCGGCGCTCCTTACTGCGGCCGGGCAGGTTGCGGACGGGACGTTGTCCTCGGCGTTCGTGGCGACGCGCCCTCCCGGACATCACGCGACGCCGGAGCGCGCCATGGGTTTTTGTCTGATCAACCACGTGGCTGTCGCGGCGCGCTGGCTTCAGGCCACGGGCCGCGCTGAGCGTGTGCTGATCGTAGACTGGGACGTGCACCACGGGAACGGCACCCAGGACACGTTTTACGCCGACGGGACCGTGTTCTATCTGTCGTTACATCAGTCGCCGCACTATCCCGGTACCGGCCCCGCTGATGAGACCGGAACAGGTGCCGGAGAGGGCTGGACACTCAATGTTCCGCTACCCGCGGGTACGTCGGTGGCCGATTATCGGCAGCACTTTTCGGACGCGCTGGAGCAGGGGCTGGAGACGTGCCGTCCGGATTTCATCCTGATTTCGGCGGGCTTCGACGTCATGGCTGGCGATCCGTTGGGGGGGATGCTCCTGGAGCCCGAAGATCTTCACGCGCTCACGCGTGAGGTGATGGCGGGTGCGGCCGGCGGAGCCGGCGTGGTGGCCGCCTTGGAGGGTGGTTACGATCCCGCCCGCACGGGCCTGGGCGCGGCGGCCGTTTTGAGGGCACTGGCGGGGATCGACCGGCTCGGCTAGCGGCAGCGGGGAAGGGAGGCCATCGCTCGGCTGGGGGAGCTCTCGTCCCGTTGAGTTCGCTATCGAGTGCATGAGGGTTATCTTGAGTTGACCCCGGAAGGAGATCACGATGTCGAAGGTCATCAACGCGAAGACCCTACGCCGCGATCTGGCCAAGATCGTCAAGAGCGTCCGTAAAGGCGCCCGCTTCACCGTTCTGTATCGGAGTCGCCCCGCGTTCGAGATCGTCCCTGTGGATGCTGCGGATGTGGACGTCGGAAGCCTGGACGAGGACCCATTGTACGAAGCGAGGGCCGTGGGCACGTCAGGTGACGGCAAGACCGGGGCAGCTCACGACGAGCTCCTCTATGGGACGCCCAGAGATTGAAGGGGCTCTTCGTAGACACCGCGGGCTGGATGGCCATGGCGGACTCCGCCGATCCCGCGCACAGCGCGTGTTGTGCTGCGCGTGATGAATGGCTGCGAGGCGGAGGGGTCCTCGTCACGACCGACTACGTGATGGACGAGACCCTAACGCTCATCCGTATGCGGCTCGGCCTGAACGCCGCATCTGAGTGGTGGAGCCAGGTCGATAGAAGTGCCCGGGTCCACTGGGAGTGGATCGGGCCGATGCGCGCGGAAAAAGCGCGAGGCTGGTTCTTCCGCTGGAAGGACAAGAGCTTCTCCTTCACTGACTGCACCAGTTTCGTCGTCATGCGCGAGCTCCGCAGGAAAGTCGCCTTGACCACAGACCATCATTTCACGCAGGCCGGCTTCCAAACTCTGCCGTGAGGTCCGAGCGCTCTCTCGACCGCGGGCGGACCCCGTACTCCGTCGCCCCACAGATCCTCGACGCGCTCCTTCGTTGACCCCCTCTCCGGCGTCGGGCCATCTTTTGAATCTGCCGTGGTGCGTGGAGTACCGAGCGACAGTGCCGGTAGTAGCTCTCTCCTTCTCCCTTCCGCACATGTCGCTGCCCGGCAAGGCGCTCCACTTTCTCACCCAGCGTGGGACTTCGATCTCGCGATGGACGCCGTGCTCGAGCGCGTGGTTGCCGGTCTGCCCGGCGAGGGGTGGAAGGGCAGCTGAAGGGATTGGATCAGAGCGCCTGTGCTTGACCGGGAGAAGAACTGATGCAGACAATCAAGCCCCTGACGCCCAAGCGCAGGGTGGCCCTGAAGGAGTTCATGGACCGCGCGGGGCATCCCGAGGGGATGCTGACCTACCGGGAGATGCAGGGTTTCCTCTTCACCGTCGCCTGTGCGCCGAAGATGGTGGTGCCATCGGAGTGGCTGCCCAGGATCTTCGGGGGAGGCGATCCGCCGTTCGACACGGGCAAGGAGGCCGAGGCAGTGATGGGTGGGCTCTTGGCCCTCTTCAACGAGTACGCCCCAACGGCCGACGAGGCCGACGCCCGTCTGCCGGAGGATTGCGCGTTCCTGGAGGATCCTCTGGCAAACCTG
>JADFNK010000123.1 GCA_022563405.1 Gemmatimonadota bacterium
GAAGGTCGTTTTGGGCGAACGGGTCGTTCTCACTTTGGAGCCGTCCCGACAACGTCCCTGCGCCTCCGGCCGGAAGCCGTACCTCGAAGTCGATCTCGTTGAGCCCGGGCTCGAGTCTCACTTCCCTAGTTTCGAGCGTCTGATCGTTGCTGACGAGTTCTACGGTGGCGGTCGTCGCCACTCGACTGAATACACGCACGGTCGCCGTCACCGGCTCCTCTTCCCGGATTTGGTCGGGCAGATCGATCGCCTCGATCCAGCTGTCCCCCTCGCCCCGAACCGTGGCCGGAAGCGTGAACACGCGCACCTCATTCTCCTGCGCTTCCCCCAACACGCGGGACACATTTCCCGCGTTCTCGTTGCCGTCCGTGATCAACACCAGGCGCTTGAGATAGCGCGAATCGAAGCTCCGAAACGCACGCGTCACGGCAGCTTCGAGATTCGTGACACTCTGGTTGATCGAGCGGTTGGCTCCATCGGCCGAGACTTCGACCGAGCGGATCCCCTCGACGGTAGCCATGGCTCGAGCCGAACCACCGAAGGCGATGAAGGCGGCATGTGCCGGATCACCCTGCGCGTTGGTGGATGCGATCCAATCGATGGCCGTACCGATGAACGCCGGATCGATGCTGCTCGACACATCCAGGGCGTAGACGACGGACATCCACTTCCCGGAGCGGTTCCAGACAGGCTCGATGAGGGCGGCCACCAGCAGCACCACGACCGAGATCCGAAGCGCGGCGGCCACCGCACGATGCCGGGGCGACGAACCCAGCGTCGAACTCTTGGACAGCCGCCAAATGAAGGGAATGGCCACCAACCCCAAAATCGGCCACCAGCGAGCGAACTCGATACTCATACGGTCAGCCGCCTGTGGTACGTGACCCACTCCGCAATCACCAACAGCAGAGCCAGAAGGAGGAGAAAGATCCACAACTCCTCGCGGGGACCCGGCTCCGCATTCACCAACACGGTCGACGCGGCCGCCGCGATCTCGTCTGAGGCCAAGCGTGAATCGTTGACGGAAGTGCGTGCGACACTGGCCAGGTTGACGGCCACCCGGAGCCGTCTGTCGCCCCGAGTCACCGTATAAAGACCCGGCTGATCCGCCGTAAAGACCGTGCGATCCGACAGCTGCCAAGCGACGACGTCGCTTCCTTCGAGATCCGTAACCGTGGCCATAGCGAGCGGCACCTCGATCCGGCCGGGCGCTCGAACTAGGGCAACCTGCTCATCCATCAACCAGCCCAGCGTGTTTGAGAGGAAAATCGGGAACCCCGGGTGGAGCGGGAAGTTCGAATCCTCGAGCGCAAAAGACACCCGCACCATCCGTTCCGGCTGTTCACTGACCAAAACCAGAGGAAGCGACCGGTTTCCGACCACAACCTCGGCGGCCGGCTCCCTTCCCACCTCACCGTCCGACGACGTCGCCGTCGACCCGCCCTGTGCAGGCATGGCAATACGCGCGGCTCGATCGATACGTAGATCTTCGAGCGCCACAAAACGGAGCACCGGATGAGCAGGATTCCAACCCGACACCTCGGGAGCTTCCACGATGGCCAGTGTCCGGCTCAGCCATTCCACATCGGGCGGCAAGAACAGCAGCGCGGGGCCATCGGGTGGCTCCGGCGGAGCGAAGCGATCGAAGATGTAGACGTCCGCCGAGGTCTGGGGGTCGTACTGATCGGGGTGCACCACGTCCAGCGACAATCGCGGCTCGCCCGCCAGTACGTTTTCCAGGTAGACGTTGCCCCGCGTGAGCAGTAGAACCCGAGTCTGAGTTCGGATCGGCAAGAACCCATACGCATAGTCGTCGGCCGAGAACGCGTCGGAGTCCGCCGTAACCACGGCTCGTACGGGGCCACGCTCGAAGCTGCCCAGATCGATGGACCGCCCGCGCGTCTCACCCGCCTGGAGCGTCAGCGTGTCCCGGATGCCTCCTTCGTTGCTGCCACTCAGGCGAAGTGTGATCTGTTTCGCGACGGATGACGCGTTTTTCACCTGCACAAAAGCCTGATAACGCGTCGGCTCCGAAGGCAACGCCTCGACTTGAAAAGCTGTGATACCGACGTTGTGGGCAGGCTCGAAAACGGAAATCAGCGTGGCCTCCGGCGGCGCGTCGTCCACCTGAACGCCGTCCGAAATGAAAAAGACCTCGGACTCGCCCTCGGGTAGATCAGGGAACTCGGGTTCGCCGCCGAGGGACACCGTGAGCCCGGCGAGCACTTCCAGGGCCGACCGCCGGTCGCCGGGCTCCCCCCCGGCGGGGCCTGACCGGACGTGTCGAGAATGAGGAATCGCCCACTCGCGCTTCCTTGCCTCAAGACTTGGCCGGCGTGCGCCACCGCGTGCTGCCACCGCGTGAACCCGTCCGCCGTGCGGGTGGCCATCGTGGCAGAATTGTCGATCACCACTGTGATGTTGCGGACGTCTCTACCCAAGAAAGAAAGCTCGGGGCGCCCGATCCCGGCAGCGACCGAGAGACCGATCGTCAGCGCAATCATCAGCGAAATCCACCACCGCAGTCGGTCGAGCAACGTGTTCCTCTTTTTCTCCTTGAGTAGGCGGTCCCAAAGCATCGTCGACGGGACAACCACCCGCTGGGGCGGCGGCTTGAGCCAATACAGGAAGACGACGGTCGCTACCGTCGCGCCCAGGAGGACTCCGATCATTCCGGGGCTCATCCCGAGGAAAATCATCTGAGGAACCGACCCTGGCGGAACACCTGGAGAATCAGATCCTCGAACGGAACGTCCGTCGTACTGCGTACGTAGCCCCAACCGTTTTTGCGGCAATAACCGCTCACTTCCTCACAGTGCTCCTCGAACTGCTCGGCGTAGGCGTCGAGGAGCGCCGGTGTGACCCTGACCCGCTGGGACGTCCCGCGCTCCGCGTCTTCGAGAAGCACCTCGTCGGGAAGATCGGGCCGGACCTCTTCCGGGCTGTGGATATGGACGGCAAAGAGGTCTTGCCGGAAGTAGCGGAGCATGTCGAACCCCTTCGAGAAACCCGCTTCATCCATGAAATCGGATACCACCACCACCAGGCCGCGGCGCCGGCGAGTGGAGAAGAAGCCCTTAAACGCCTTCTCCATCGAGGTGATCCCTCGGGGTTCGACCGACTCCAGGAACCGGAACGCGTGCCAGACCTGGTGTTTCCCCCGTCGTGCGGAGAGCTCCTGGGCAATTCCGTCGGCGAAGCCAACCAGGTTGACGCGGTCCTGGTTCAGGAGTCCGACGTAACACAACGCAGCGGCCACTTTTCGGGCGTAGTCGAATTTCGCGGGCACTCCGTAGCCCATCGACGCACTCGCGTCGAAAAATATATAGATGGGCAGGTCCGCCTCTTCCTCGAAGAGCCTCACGACGAGCTTGTCGAGCCGCAAATATGTACGCCAATCGACATTCTTGGTGTCTTCACCCGATACGTACTGCTGGTAATCCGCGAACTCGATCCCCGAACTGGTCGTCTTCTTGGCCCGATGCTCCCCATGCAGGTGTCCGGGGATCATGTTATTCGCGACGAGGCTCAGGTATTCGAGCCGCTTCAAGAACTCGTCGTCGAAGAGCGTTCCCTTCTCACTCATCCGATGAACGCCGGGCTCGCCGACTTACTCCGAGGGTTCCGGGGTTTCCTTCATGATAGCCTCCAGGATCGTGTCGGTGTCGATCCGCTCCGCCTCACCTTCGAAGTTGAGCAGCACACGGTGACGCAACGCGGGGAGCATGAAGGCACGAATATCTTCGCAGGACACATGGACGCGGCCGTTGAGCAGCGCACTCACCTTGCCGCCGATCACGAGGGTCTGGGTTCCTCGCGGACTGGCCCCAAACCGTACGTACCGCTTCGTCAGCGGGTTCGCCTGGTCCGAATCGGGATGGGTCGCGAGGGTCAAGCGGATCGCGTAATCCTGAACGGCTCGAGCGATCGGCACGGACCGGGCCGTGTCGCTCATGACCAGGATCTGATCACGGTCGAGAACCATCTCCGCTTCGGGCTCTTCACGCCGGGTGGTTCGATCCATGATTTCGTGCATGTGGTGCGGTTCTGGATAGGTGATCTTCAGCTTGTAGAAGAAACGGTCGAGTTGTGCCTCGGGCAGCGGGTAGGTTCCCTCCATCTCGAGCGGATTCTGAGTGGCGAGAACGAAGAAAGGAGGTTGGAGCCGGTGCGTCGTCGTACCCACCGTGACGCTGCGCTCCTGCATCGCCTCGAGAAGCGCCGACTGGGTCTTGGGCGTGGCACGGTTGATCTCGTCGGCCAGGAGGATGTGGGTGAAGATCGGACCCTTTTGGAACGAGAGATGTTTTTCGCCGGTGTCGCTCTCGTGCACCACGTCACTCCCCACGATATCGCCGGGCATGAGGTCGGGCGTGAACTGGATGCGTGAAAAAGTCAGATTCAGAACGTCGGCGACCGTCGCCACGATCTTGGTCTTTCCGATGCCTGGAATACCCTCGAGCAGCACGTGTCCCTTGGAAATCAAGCTGATCAGGGTTCCGTCGATGACTTCGTCATTCCCGACGATGACCTTCCCTATCTCGTCCTTGACCCGCTGGAACTGCTCGGTGAACTCACCGATCTGACTGTCGATTTGTGCCGTAGTCGTCATTTTCTCTCGTCTGGACCGGCCCGACCCAAGTCGTATCGGGGAGAACGGTGGGGGCCAGGTCGAATGGCCAGAAAATATCTCTTTACGAGGCTTCGGTACCGCCAAGGAATCTGCTCGGCATTCAACGCCGAACCCTCGGCATAACGCGAAGGCGCACGCACATCCTGGTACTGCACGATGGAGCTTTGCTGACGACTGGCCTCTTGAAAGAGGTCCTTGGGATCCAACTCCTGGTCCTCTCTGGGAAACTCGGGCGCGGTGCCATCGATCACTTCGAGGGCGAGCTGCGCTTCCAACGTGGTGCTGGCGCCGAGCTCGAGCGGCGCGTCTGTCGGATCTCCCGTCGCATTGCCCGCCGGCCCACTCTCGGTTCCTGGCGGCTGTGACCCTTCGGACCGGTTGATCGCGGAAGAGGGCGTGGCCATCGACGCATCGGCTTGCTGGGCCTCGCCGGCTTGGCCCTGGGCCATCTGCGTTTGGCCCTCGGCACTCATGGACTGCTGCGACAGTGCTTCCTGAAGCCGCTGGGCGCGCTCCGCAGCCTCATTGTTCGCTTCCTGACGGGCCTGCTGGTCAGTGATTTGGTCGATCGCATCCGCCGCGTCATTCAAAGCCTCCTGGGCGTCGGGAATCCGATCGTCCGAGATGGCTGCCGCGGCCTCTTGTAGCGCCTCGAGCAACTCTTCGATGACCGGCTCATCCACTCTCGAGGCCTCTCGCAGCTGATCGGCCAAATCGGCCAGCTCGACGCCGTCGAGGTCGATGAGTCGCTCAGCGAGATCACGCAGACGTTCGGCCGCGTCGCTGAGATCCTGGTTTCTGAGAGCGTTGACGAAGTCCGCCAGCTCTTGGGATCCGGAAAACTCGTCCATGAGCTCGTCGAGGGCGTCGCGAGTGGCGGTCATCTCCAGATTTCCTTCGTCCAGCACATCCTGGGCTTCCCGCAAGTCGCGGAGAAGCTCATCGAAGGACGTGTCCTCGGCTTCGAGCTCCTCCAGCGCCGACTCGAGCAGGGAGAGGGCCTCTTCATCCAGAAGTTGGTCGCCTTCACCATCGATCAGATCGCGAATTTCGTTGGCGTACGCATCGAGCGCTCGCTCGAACCGGACCGAGTCGGATGCAACCGCAAACGTCAGGAGTGGGCCGTTCGACGGGACGAACGCCAGAACCTGCAGGAGGCCAAAGAGCCCCAGTGCGACCCAAAAACGCCTCGGGACAACCACCGGTACCAGGCGCCTCGGACTCAGCCGGCGAGCCGTTCCCGCGGCACGTCCGACCAAGACATCGATCCAGGGTGAAGAGTCGGCCTGCCTCATGAACCAATAGGCACTCTTGATTTCGTCGTTCAGTCCAGCGCGCATGTCCGCGACGCCGGCCGCGTGCTCGAGTCGCCTACCTCCGAGTTGAGACCAGAAGAGGAAGACCAGAAACGCAGCCGACCCAAGACTGACGATCACGCTACCCGGCGGCATATTGACCGGAACCAACCGGGGAGCCAGCTCGATGAACAGCAGGGCGCCGAGCACCAAACACGAGGCGACCGACAAGTGGAAGAGCGTCTGGTTGAAGCGGACCTTGTGATCGATACGCTTGAGAATCGCCGTGATCGTGGACCGCTCGGTAGCCCTACTCACCAGCAGCCTTTTCCAGAGGCGGGACGGCTGAACGTATTATGAACCATGAGGTGCTCCGGGTGGACCAAAGTAGCAGGCTAAACTGACGCCACCGCGGAGGCCGAGCAAGAGAGGGCCGGAAGGTTCAGGGAAACACGTGCAGAACCGGTTCTACTTCGAGACGATGTTCCCGCCGGCCTTTTGGCCCCGGTGGAGGGCTCCGCGCGCCTCCCGGGTGATGGCGCCGAATCTGGCTGCCCAACCCTTCTTTTCTCCGCGCTCGGCCACGCCAACGCTGACCGTCAAGGACCACCGTACGGCCGGATATTGGGCGGCCTCGCCTTGGCCATTTCCGTGTGCCTTGGGGCGCAGGGCGAACCGAAAGTCCTCGATGTCGGCCCGCAACATCTCGAGGTCGCCGAGCACTTCGTCGCGCCCTCTCCCTGAGTAGACAATCACAAATTCCTTGTTGTCGTAGCGAAAGACCGGCCCCGTCACACTGGTTTTGCCCAAGTGCATGGCGATTCTCTTGACGACGCGGTCGCTCGTGTCCCGTCCGTAACGGTCGTAGAGATCGTTGTAGTGATCGACACCCACGAAGGCCAGGGCGTAAGTGCCCCCTGCGCGCTTGATCTCCTGCCGTAGAGCTCTTCGTGTTGGAAGGCCCGTCACGTCGTCACGAGCGGAGAAGGAGTACAATTTCTCCATCACATTCACGAGCAGGATGAGACCGGCCATCGTCAGATAGACCGTAGACTCTACCGAGTCGGATCCGCCTCGCAGAGCCAACAAGAACGCTATCGCGATGAAGAAGAAGCCTTTGTCCAGGCGATGGCCCCGGCCTACCGCGAGTCCTCCGGTGAGCAGGAGCGCAAACAGACCCGCGACCAGCATCGCGTCCGACAGTCCCAGTTCGGAAAGGTCCCAGGGCAGAAACGGTTGCCAAGTCCACGACAGGAGCTCGGGACGCACCGCCCAAAACAGGAGTCCACTGGCCAATCCTGCCAGGACGATCGCGACCTGGGTGAACCCCCGGCGCGAAGGCACACCCCGATCCTTCATCGCTGCGACCACCGGCATCATGAGCAGGAACAACACGCCGCTGGCATCCCAGATCGACCCGACACCAGGCTGAAACGCTGAACTCGAGGGTCGGAGGAGCAGGTCCATCATGAAGAGGCCGAGCAGGATCGCAGCCACGCGGCTGCGGCGGAAGCGCCAGGCGAGCACGAAAGCGGCGGTGTACACAACCAGCCGCGGATACACGCCGGTCGCCGCCGCGAGCCAGGATGCATCCGCGCCGAAGGTGGCCAACAGGATGGCCAGCAGGAGAAAGAGCAGACCGGGCCAGACCCAGCCCCTCACAATTTTCAGTTTCTTCGGCATGTCTCCGGGGGGAACGCGGTGATCACACTCGAGCCGCACTACTGACAGGGGCTCAATAAGAAATTTAGGAAGCGTTTGGTGGGTTGGGCCAGAAGTTTTTCAAGCGTCGGAGGCCGCGTCTTCATATGACCGCGGCGGGCAAGCGATCTACAGGGGTAACCGAGGAAGTGACCTGGGACCCTCTTGCCCGGACGGGGAGTATTCAATCAGTCCCCAATCCGGATCCAAGGAGGCGACCATGAGGCTCTCTCGCACCGACGTATTCCCAGCGCTGATCATCATGGCGGGAGGAGTTTTCGGAGCTTCGCTTTCCTTCAATTTTCTGGCCTTGTCGCGCTCCGCCGACGTACCTGCCCCCGACCCGGTCGTGGTGCGCTTCGTGAACCCAGAGTCGACTCTCCGGTTCGAGATTTCGGTACGTCGCTCGCTTATGGACCCACTCCGCAGGGACGTCTAGGAGACCATGCGTAGGGCGGAAGACCTGGTCCGCGAACAGCATTAT
>JADFNK010000036.1 GCA_022563405.1 Gemmatimonadota bacterium
AAAGCGTGTGAGGACCCCCGTGTCCGGTTCTGCCGAGGTGGTGTGGAGGTGGGAGGTGGTGCCCCCCCAAGCCCGGGCGGGCAGTGTTCGGCTCCACAGACATGCTAGAGGGAGGGGGACCGTCGATCCCTCTCCCTATCCACATGCAAGAACTAAGGAGTCGCCACTCGCGCCCAGGGCCCCCTTAATTCAGGGCGATCGGCTCAATCCCACGGTCATCGAGGAGCCTGTTGAACGTCGCGAGGTCTTCTCCGATTGCCACCATTTGGCGCTGGTAGTCCTCCAGCTCACTTCGAAGCATATCGAAGACCTCCGTGCTCTGATCCGTAGGCCGGTCGTCGGTTCCGGTGATGTAACCGGCGAGGCTCGTGAGCCGGGCGTAGAGACGCCTGGCCCAGCGGAGGGTATCCTGTCGTGCGGTACCTCCGGTAAGGCGAACGTCGAACAAACGCATTTCCAGGTCGATGAGCCGCGCGTCCAGTGCCGTACCGGCCTGACGGATCTGCTCGGCGGCCTCATGGTCGGTGTTACGCTCCAGCACGAGCTGCGTCTGCGCGCGGATCCACTCGATCCGGTCGATCAATGCGACCACAGAATCCACAGATTCCCGAATTCCCCTCACCATGGTCACTTGCTCTTGGATTTCCGCTTCACTTCCTCCTGAGTTGGGGTCCTTCAAGAGCTCCAACGGCTGTACCAACTGCAATCCTGCAGCCCGAAGTGTCACCGTGTACAAACCGGGAGGGGCCAACGGCCTCACCCGGCCGCCCTCACCCAAGGCCCTCCACTCATCATCCGACAACTCCACATGGGCGTGCTCCGACGGCCTGGTTCTGAGCTTCGGCGTGTTGGACGATGCCTCCCGAAGATCCCAGTGCACCCGATTGATGCCGGGACGGAGCCGGTCCGTGTCCAGGAGTTGAACGGACTGACCAGCCTCATCGTGAATTTCGAGTTGCACCCCCCCCTCCGGAACACTCCCCAGGTAGAACGAAATGGACGCGCCGTACACTGGGTTGGTTCCCGTGCCGGGGTCCTGAGGCTGGCGCTGCGAGGGTTGGCGCGTGAGAAAGCGGTAGGCGGTTCTCGGAGTGAAGAGGTGGACCTCCGACGTGATCACTTCCTCGGTCAACTCCTGGAGGGGCGTGATATCGTCCATGATCCAAAAGCCCCGGCCATACGTTGCTACCACCAGATCGTTGAAGTCGCTCTGGATCGTCAGATCGTGCACGGGAGCGGGCGGCAGGTTGTTTCGCATCCCCGTCCAGTTCTCTCCGTCATCCAGTGAAACGTAGAGGGCGTTCTCGGTGCCGAGATAGAGAAGGCCTGGCCGCACCGGGTCTTCCCGGATGACGTGTGCGTAGCTGAACACGCTTCTCGGGATCGTTCGGCTCAGCGATGTCCATGAGCCTCCGTAGTCGGTGGTCTTGTAGACGTAGGGTTCGGTGTCGCCCAGCTGATGGAGATCCACCGTCAAGTACGCCGTGCCGGCGTCGTGGGGCGACGGCTCGATATTGGAGACGGTGCCCCACGGCGGAAGGTCCGGGATGTTCCCCGTGACGTTCGTCCACGTCTGTCCTCCGTCGAGCGAGACGTGCACGAGCCCGTCGTTGGACCCGGTCCAAATCACGCCTTCTTGCTGAGGCGATTCCGCGATCGCAAAGAGAACGGCGGCGTATGTGGGCCCCGCGTCGTCCAGCGTGAGCCCTCCCGTGCGCTGCTGTTTGAACTTGTCGTTCGTCGTGAGGTCCGGGCTCAGCACCTCCCAGCTCTGGCCACCGTTCGTCGTTACATGGACGTGTTGGCTACCCACATAGATGCGCTCGTGATCGTGGGGTGAAATGTGGATCGGAAAGGTCCACTGGAAGCGGTATCGGAGATCACCCGCGGCCCATCCCTCGGGGTTGGCCGGCCACACGCTCACGCTGCGGGCCAAACCCAACCGATGGTCGTACCGTGAGAGGCGCCCGTCGTAACAACCGGCCCACACGATGTTGGGGTCCACCGGGTCGGGCACGGAGGAACCGGTCTCGCAGCCTCCCACGGACTGCCACTCGCCGATGGAAATTCCTCCGCTCGTGAGCGAATTGCTGGGGCCCATTTGTGTCCCGCCGTCCTGGCGGTTTCCGTACACGAAATACGGGATTCGTGTGTCGGTGTTCACGTGGTACATCTGCGCGATAGGCAGCCGGGGCCGCCACCAACTCTCACCCCGATCGGTGGAGATGCTCACCCCTGAGTCGTGGCCGACGATCATGCGGTCGGGCAACAGCGGATCGATCCACATGTCATGACTGTCGCCGCCGGGGTTTCCGACTCTGAAATCTTCGCCGGCGTTCAGAGAGCGGCTGTAGCGCGTGGAGAGAAAGTGAACCTCGTCGGGGTCGTCCGGAGCCGTGACCACGCGGCTGTAGTACAGAGGACGTTGTGCGAGCGTGTGGTCGGCGTTGACCATGGTCCAGCTGCCACCCCCGTCGTCCGATCGCCAAAGAACACCTTCGTGTTCAACGAGGGGCTCATAATCACGATTCGAGTTCGTTTCGATGAGAGCGTAGATGCGGTCCGAGTTCGAAGGGGCTATCGAGAGGCCGATTTTGCCCATCGTACCACTCGGAAGGCCCCGCCCCTGCATACGCTCCCAAGTGTCCCCCGCGTCACGGGACATGTAGATCCCACTTCCCGGTCCGCCACTCCAGCGGCCCCACGGCTGTATGAACATTTGCCACGTAGCCGCGAAAAGGACCCGCGGATTACTGGGGTCCATGACCACGTCGACGCCTCCGGTGCTCTCGTCGACGAAGAGGACACGTGCCCAGGAGTCGCCTCCGTCGGTGGTGCGAAAGATCCCTCTCTCTTCCTGGGGGCCATACAGGTGGCCGAGAGCCGCCACATACACGATGTCGGGATCGGTGGGGTGTACGACAATCCGCCCGATCCGGCCCGTTGCGGAAAGGCCCCTGTGCTCCCAGGTATCGCCGCCATCCGTCGATCTGTACACGCCGTCGCCGATCGAGACATTACTGCGGATGAACGCCTCTCCGGTGCCGACCCAGATCACACTGTCGGCGGAGGGAGCGATCGCGATCGCTCCGATCGAGGCGGCGTCCTGTGCATCGAAGATCGGCGTCCAGCTGTGGCCCCCATCGCTCGAACGGAAGATCCCGCCGGACGCTGCACCGAAGAAGTAGGTGTTGGGATCTCCGGGCACGCCGGTCACAGCGGTCACGCGGTTGCCCACGGGCCCGATGTGCCGGTACCGCAGGGCTGACCATACATCCTGTTCCGCGACCTGCGACTTAGAGGGTGACGCGGTCCAACTGAAAAGAACGGCGCATGCGCCAAGCACTCTGATCGTTCCCATCAGTGGGAAACGGCAGAGACCGTTCGAGCGACGCCGCATGTGTGCCTCGTCGGGAAGGAAAGGGTTGAGCCCGTGGCCATCGCAAGTCGGGGCGACCCGTACGTAGAGATTCTAGCGGTGTGGCCGGACATTCGACAACGCCGGTCGGACGGCTCGGGTGGTCCGTGTACGCTCGCCGTCCATTCCGTCCCCTTCCTTATCGCGGGGCATGAGCTTCGTCATGGGGCAGTTTTTCTCTCGCCTGTGGGGGATACGGGGCCTACATTGGCGGAAGTGCAACCTGATGCCTTCGAGATCGGACTCAAGTGAACCAAGACGACCCAAAGGAACTCAGCGAGATCGGCCGATCGATCGATTCTCTCTTTGCGCGAGCGGAGGGGGTCGAGGGAGTTCCGACCGGCCCGTCGGGCGCCGATCCGTCGGGTGGGGCGGCCTCGTCCGTACCAGAGGTCGACGTCGCGCCTGAGGACGGGGGTCAGCCGGACGCCAGTGCTGAGCCGGATCTCACGTCTGAACCAGGCCCTTCGTCCGAGGAGACGCCGGGCGACCCCGAGCCGATCCCCGGCGAGCTCGCTCCAAAACAGCCCGAAGTAGGAAACGTCCTGAGTGAAGCCGCGTCTGACTACCTGCAGGCGCCCGTTGGTGAGCGAGGAGAGGCCGAGAGCGCACTTCGCTCGGCTGTCGAAGCGGCGCGTGCATCAGGTGCTTTGGACGAGATCGCTTCGAACGTAGACCTCCTGCTTCTCCAAGCTCCTGGGGATCCGGACGTGGCGGACTTGGCCGGCGAGTTCGCCGACGCGGGCGTGTTGGCGCGGATGGTGGCGCGGCTCGGGCGCGTGATGGACGAAGTGGATCGCGAACCGCTCATTGAAGCTTATGTGAGGCTGGGCGGGCCGATCGCCGACTCGATCGCCGACGCCCTTACCGACACGGAAGACCGCATGGCCCGTAAGACGTACGTGGCCGCCCTCGCGGCCTTTGGGTCCGACGGGGCACAGGCGATCGAGAAAATGTTGAAGGACTCCCGTTGGTTCGTCGTCCGAAATGGTGTTGCTGTTCTCGGTGTGGTGGGGGGAGCGAGTGCGATTGAACATCTGACTGGCAGCTTGGCGAACGAACACGCCGGGGTTCGGCGAGAGACGGTGCGGTCACTCGCCAAGGTCGGCGGTGAGAATGCTGGATTGTTGGTGTCGAGCATGCTGGGGGATTCCGATCCCGAGGTGCGGGCCGAGGCCGCCCGTGCGGTCTCCGCGCTCAAGGCGGAGCGAGGTTATAAGCAGCTCCTAGAGATTCTCAAGCGGGGAGATGAAGACGAAGTGATCGAGCAGGTTCTTCGGGCGCTCGGCGGGTTGGGCGACGCGTCCGCAGTGCCCGCGATCGAGAAGCGGCTGAAGGGCTCCTTGTTCTCGAGTCCAGCCCCGGGTGTGCGCATCGCGGGCCTCTCCGCACTGGCTTCCATAGGCACGCCCTACGCCGTGAGCCTGGTCGAGAAGGCGAAGGCCGACAAGGATCCGGAGGTCAGCGCGGCCGCTCGACAACTTCTCGCAGGAACGTGAGCCTGGGAGGGTCCGCCCCCCTTTCCGTCACCCTCCTAGACCGTTCCCAGTAGGCGCCCGAGCGTACGAAGCAACTTCACGCCCTCGCTGATCTCCTTGCCCATGGAGGCCAGCCGCCCCCCCTGCTCCGAGTGTTCCATAAGCGCCGTGATCGTCGTATCGACGCGCTTCTCTTCGGGGAACGCCGCTTCCAGCCGGAGCGTCTCGGTGTAAGGAATCAGGCGATCATTTCGTCCATGAATGAGTTGGACAGGGGTGTCGATGCGGCTCAGGAAAGGGAGTGGGTCCAGGAGGGGAGTCCTCTTCATGGCGGCGCGGGTCAACAGCGGCGTGATCCGCTCCGCTTCGGTCTCCGCCGGCTCGCGGTCCGACGGAGGCGCGAACAGGTCGAAGATCTCCCTGCGATCCCGCGATACCTGTTCCTTGAGTTGCTCTTTGAGCGTGTCGTAGGATGGGTCCGACGCCAGGATCCGCCGTTCCCCGGCTTCGATCGCGAGGTGTCGCAAGGCATCGGCGACGTCCTGGGCGTCCTGATAGTCAGGGATCGAAGTGAGGTGGTTTCCTCCCATGATCCAACGCCCATAGGGGTCGGGTCGGAGACGATGGGTGGCACCTCCCCACTCGAATCGGCCGGTCATCTGAAACCGGACCATGCTCGCGACGTCACAATAACCGCCGAACCCGACCACCCCCGCCAACTGCTCCGAAACGTCTTGGTGAGCCGCGGCGATCACCGCCTGTGGCGCGCCGAAGGAAAAGCCGATCAGCCCGTACGGCCCGTCTGACGTGTCCGGCAGTGACCGGAGGCCATCCAGCGCGGCCCGCACCGTTGGAAGAGTCAGTTCGGGCTCCAGCTTCAGGTCGACCCACTCGGGAACCTGGGGGACGAGCACGGCAGCCCTGGAAGACGCGAGGGCGCGAACGAAGCGCAGCAGGGTCGGGTGGAACCGCCCGGGTCGGGTAACCCCGTGTAGAACGACCCAACCCGGCAGGTTACGGCCTCCCCCACCCGGCAACGTGATCGAGGCCGGAACCTCGCGATCCCCTCTGGATAAGACGGTTTCGTATTCCTCTACCGGCGACCTTCCGGTGAGCCAGCTCCTGAGGGCTCTGGTGGTTCTCAACACCGTCGTCATGGAGGGGGAACTTATAATTGGCCCGGCCCAGACCGCCAGGCTCGCACGTGTGAGTGGCAAGTCGTGAGTGATGAGTCGCAAGTATAGTTATGGTTGAATGAGACGAAAGTAGCTGCGGCCGGCCTGCGGCGGACGCCTGGGCGAACGAATTTTCTTGCAAGGTCAGAATGACTGAATACCGACCGCCGTACCGGGAAGGGGCACTGCTGGGGCTGGTGATCTTCGGCCTGTATATCGTGACCTTGTCGCCCACCACGGCTTGGTGGGACGCCAGCGAGTACATCACTACGGGGCATCTCCTGGGTATTCCTCATCCCCCGGGCAATCCTCTTTTTGTCGCACTCGCGCGGGTATGGAGTCTCCTGTTGGCCCCGTTGGGTTTGCCGGTAGCCGTGCGCATCAACCTCCTGGCCGCTGCTACGAGCTCGGTGGCTACGTTCTTTTTCTTCTTGATCGGGCATCGAGTGCTGTCCAGGGTGATCGAAGAGCGGTGGATGCTCACGATCGGCGCCGCATGCGGGGCGGTGATGGGGGCGACCGCCTACACGGTTTGGAACCAATCCACCGCGAACGAAAAGGTCTACACGGTCAGTGTGGCGGTGATCGCCGCCGTCTCGTGGCTCGCGCTGAGATGGTACGATCAGCGAGGAGAGCCGGCGGGAGTCCGGGCCCTCCTTGTCGCCCTTTACTTGATGGTGCTGGGGGCGAGTAATCACCTCATGTCCATCCTTCCCGCTCCAGCTCTAGGCTTGTTCGTATTGCTGGCGGGCCCGGCAGTGTTGCTGAGTTCGCGTTTTTGGGCCCGAGCTATTCCCCTGGTGATCATCGGGATCTCGTTCAATTTCTTTCTGCCGATCCGTGCGGCTCAGGACCCTATCATCAATGAAGGGGACCCTGTCTGCGAATCCGTAGCAGGTGCCGTGGTCGCGGTGTATACGAACGGCAAGGCGGGGTGCCCGGCACTGGCCAGCAATCTCTCACGTGCGCAGTACGCGAAGCCCCCGCTCAGCGATCGTCAGGCGCCGCTCAGGTACCAGTTTCTTCACTATTTTCAGTACTTCGATTGGCAGTGGGCCCGCGGGGCCGAGTTGAGCGTAGCGCCCATGGGAGCGCGACTCCCCGCGACCATGCTGTTCATGGCGATGGGTTTCATGGGCTTGCTCGTGTTGTGGCGTACCGACCGCATGATCTTCGCCTACTTGGCCACGCTGACGGCGACGCTCACGGTGGGCTTGGTCATCTACCTGAATTTCAAACTTGGGTTTTCGCTGGCTCCGGACGTCGTCGACCGGGCTGCCCACGAGGTTCGTGAGAGGGACTATTTTTTCGTGGCGAGTTTTATGGTCTGGGGGAATCTGGCCGGGATTGGTTTGGCCGGATTCTGGGCGGCCCTCTCGAACCAATGGGGCGAGGGTGCCGCCTACCGTAAGTGGATGCCGATCCTCCTGGTCACTTTCATCCCACTTGCCTACAACTGGGCATGGGCGAGCCGGGCTGGTGATTATGCCACGATCGACTGGGCGTACGACCTGCTCATGAGTGTCGAGCCGTATGGGGTCCTGTTCACAAATGGGGACAACGACACCTTCCCACTCTGGTATGCTCAAGAGATCGAAGGGGTGCGCAAGGATGTGACGGTCATCGTCCTCCAGTATCTCTACACCGACTGGTACCCGCGCCAGATCAGAGACCGGACGGCGCCCGGGCGGCAGAGGCCCTTCGAGGAGCGATTCGCCGCGGGTATCTATTCAGCCGAGGCGCCCCCGGACCAATCGGTCTCCCTGGCCACGGATGAGGTCTTGAATGCCGTAATGGCGGGCAGACTTCCAGAGAATCTCAGCTTGATGATCGACGGTATCGTGGTCACCTACCCGTCCGGGGCCTACATGGATCGGGCGGTCCGGATCGCTCTCAGCATGATTCAGAACTCGGCCGCGCTGAGGCCGATCTATTTTGCGAGCTCCGCCGGACTCATGCAGTCGCTCGGTTTGGAGCCATGGGGAGTCCGGCATGGCCTTGCGACCAAGCTGGCAATGCGAGACCTGGAGGCGGATCCTCCCGACGGTTGGGTCCAAGGGACCCCCGGGGCGGGGGCCGAGTGGTTCGATCTCGAACGGAACATGACTTTGGTGCGAGATGTGTATCGCTACCGGGGAATCAAGGACCGCGAGATCTGGCAAGATCGCAGTACGCTCAGCATCCCAATGCAGTTTCAGTTCTTGTTCGCCCAGTTGGCGGATGCCGCCGCGGTCGGGCTCCGGCCGATCGACGAGATCTCCCAGCTTGCCGAGGACGCGGCCTCGACGCGGATCACCGCGCTGGGAGGCCGCCGGTACGTCGAGACGCGGTAACAGGGGGCGACAAGGGCGGCTTGCCCACTCTGAGCCTCTGCGGTTTTTCCCATTCGGGGGAACCCGGGTCGGGCGCGGGGGTGCAACTCGGTCGAGAACCCAAGCCCGTCTTCCGGGAGAGATCCGACGTTGGTCGAGCGCGAAACACCTCAGCTGGATTCCGCTGAACTCAGTAGGTACGCGAGGCATCTGTCCTTGCCCGAGGTCGGCAAGGAGGGGCAGTTGCGCCTCAAGGAGGCACGGGTGCTCGTGGTGGGCGCCGGAGGGCTCGGCTCGCCCCTCGCGCTCTACCTCGCCGCGGCCGGGATCGGCACACTTGGCCTCGTCGATTTCGATGAGGTCGATGCCACGAACCTTCAACGTCAGATCCTTCATGGCACCAAGGACGTAGGGCGCAAAAAGCTGGATTCGGCCAGGGAACGGCTGGCCGATGTGAACCCAAACGTGTCTGTGGTAACACACGACGTCCGGCTCGACTCCAGCAATGCGCTGGAAATATTGGGTTCGTACGATGTCGTGGCCGACGGGACCGACAACTTCCCGACCCGGTACCTCGTCAACGACGCCTGTGTACTGCTGGGAAAACCCAACGTCTACGGATCGGTCTTCCGTTGGGAGGGCCAGGCCTCGGTGTTCGCGAGCGACGGCGGACCGTGTTACCGATGCCTCTTTCGAGAGCCTCCTCCACCGGGTCTGGTCCCGAACTGTGCGGAGGGCGGCGTACTCGGGGTCCTACCAGGGATCATAGGGTCGATTCAGGCCCTCGAGGTGATCAAGCTTCTGCTCGGGCAGGGAAACACATTGAGTGGGCGGTTGCTGATCTTCGACGCGCTGGAAATGAACTGGAGAGAGATTGCGGTCACCAGGAACACGAGTTGCCCGGTTTGTGGCGACGAGCCGACACAGACCGCACTCATCGACTATGAAGATTTCTGCGGGCTGAAAGCGCCCTCCAAAGGAAAGGAGCAGGGCATGGAAGATTCTATCGGTGAGGTCGGAGCCGTGGAGCTCAAGGAGCGCTTGTCGTCTGCGGAGCCGCCGTTTCTGTTGGATGTGCGGCAACCACATGAGTGGGACATCGTGAATTTGGAGACGGATGGGGCGGTGATGATTCCCCTCGCCGAACTTCAGGACCGTCTGGACGAGCTTCCCACGGACCGGGAGATCGTCGTGTACTGCCGTACGGGCGCCCGTAGCCAGAGTGCGGCTCTGTTGTTGGCCGACAAGGGCTTTTCCAGCGTGTTCAACTTTGTGGGTGGGATTCACGCATGGGTGGACGAGATCGACCCGAGCCTTCCGAAATACTGACTGACCCGACGGCGCGTCGGGTCGTCGTCGTCGGGGCGGGGTTCGGGGGGCTGTGGGCCGTGCGCCGATTCGTTTCCCGTGGGATCGGCGTCACGCTGATCGACAGGAACAACTACCACACCTTCTTCCCGCTCCTCTATCAGGTGGCGGCGGCGGAGCTGGGGCCGAGCGAGATCGCTTACCCCATCCGGAGCCTCTTCAGGAGGCATCCGCTCGTCGACTTCCGAAGGGCCGGCGTCCATGGCGTCGATCTCGACGCCCGAATCGTCGAGGCGGATGGGTCTCGACTGGAGTACGACTATCTGGTGATGGCTCTGGGAAGTGTTCCGAACTTCTTCGGGGTGAAGGGGGCGGCCCGTCATGCCTTCCCTCTTCGCACGATGGACGACGCGATCCCGCTCCGGTACCACGTCTTGAACTGCTTCGAGAGGGCCGCTCAGACGTCGGACTCCTCGGCGCGGGAATCTCTGCTGCGCTTCGTGATCGTGGGCGGCGGAGCCACGGGCGTGGAGTATGCCGGGGCGCTGGCGGAGCTGATCTACGGGCCGCTCCTAAAGGACTTCGGTGGTATCACACGAGACGAGGTCGATATACGGTTGCTGGAGGGCGGAGGAGCGCTCCTTGCCGGCATGCCCCCACGCTTGCAGGAATACGCCCGCGTTCGCCTCGAACGGGGAGGTGTGCAGGTGCTCACTGGATCACAAGTCGTGGAGGTAACGTCCGACAGCGTGGTTACAAACGACACCAATGACACAGCGAGGGGTGACCGGGGTGACACCCTAGCAAGCGACCTCGGTGACACCAGCGGGCCCGACCCGGGTGGTGCGGTGAACGAGCATACCAGCCGGACTGCCACGCGCACGGTGGTGTGGGCTGCCGGTGTCCAGGGCGATCCAGCCGTGGGTAGCTGGGGCCTACCCGTCGGCCCAGCGGGCCGCGTGCCGGTGGAGGGTACGCTCCAGGTGCCCGGCTACCCGGAGGTATTCGTCGTGGGTGATCTCGCCTATCTGGAGGTCGAGGGTCAGTTGCTGCCGCAGATCGCCCAGGTTGCGCTCCAACAGGGGAGTAGAGCGGCCGAGAACGTCGCTCGGATGATCGGGGGTGAGGCCCCCGAAGACTTCACTTACAAGGATCTGGGCATGTTGGCCGTGATCGGCCGGAACGCGGCGGTTGCGCGTCTGTGGGGGCGTTCATTCACTGGTTTCGCAGCTTGGACGTTGTGGCTGGTTATTCACGTCGTAAACCTCATGGGTTTTCGCAATCGTATGCTCGTCCTCGTGAATTGGGCCTGGAACTACGTCTTCTACCGGCGAGCGGTTCGCCTGATTCTGCCGGATACGACCGGAGAATCCGGTGCGGACAAGGTCCCGGGGGCCCCGGAGGGACGGTAGAGGTCCAGCCTTCCAGTACTAGTAATTGACCAGGTCGAGGATGGCCGCGAGCACGTCGGAGGGCTGGGGGAGGATTTCACGTTCCAAGCTCGGCGCATAGGCGACCCACGTGTCCAGCGATGCCACTCGACGCACGGGCCCGTCCAGCCACGGAAAGAGCTCATCCGCGATGAGGGCGGCGATCTCGGAGCCGAGCCCCCAAGACAGAGAGTCCTCATGTGTGATCAGGACCTTGTTCGTTTTCTTCACCGAGTGCCCGATGGTGTCCATGTCGAGAGGTGAAAGTGTCCTAAGATCGATGACGTCGCACTCGATTCCATGCTCCTCCGAGGCGATTTTCGCGGCGTCCATCGAGCGTTTGACGAGGGCTCCACAGGTCACGATCGTGAGGTCGGATCCTTCCCTCACGGTCTTCGCCTTTCCCAGGGGGATCATGAAGTCCTTCCCCGGATACCGGCCCTTGTTGTGAATCTGCCGATAGAGGTGCTTGTGCTCGAGGAAGATGACCGGGTCGTCACAGCGGATGGCGGTTCTCAAGAGCCCGTTCGCGTCTGAGGCGCTCGACGGAAGGACCACTCTGAGGCCGGGCGTATGAGTGAACAGCGTCTCGCCGGTCTGAGAGTGGTACGGTCCACCCCCCGTCAGGTAACCACCGTACGGGACCCTGATCACGACCGGCGCGGAATACTGCCCATGGGAGCGATACCGGATGGTGGCCAACTCGTCCCGAATTTGCATGAACGCCGGCCAGATGTAATCGAAGAACTGGATTTCGACGACTGGCCGGAGGCCTCGCTGGGCCATGCCGATGGCCCGCCCGACGATGTTGGCTTCGGCCAGAGGCGAGTTGAACACTCGGTGCCCACCAAAACGACTCTGGAGCCCGTGTGTGACCTTGAACACCCCCCCTTTGCCCTTCGCCTCCTCGAGCACCCGCTCTCGGGAGGCGTCCGCAATGTCCTGCCCGAAGAGCACGATGCGGTGATCCCGCTCCATCTCGTCCCGGAGGCAGGTGTTGAGTAGATCGACCATCGTGAGGAGGCGTTCCTCCTCGAATTCGGGTGAGTCTTCGGTGTCGAACGCTTTTGAAGTCGGGTCCACTTCTTCGGAGTAGAGGTGGAGCAGCGCCGTCCCAGGTTCAGGTTGTGGGTGGGTGCTCGCCTCCATGGCAGCAGCCTCGACCTCGCTCTCGACATCCTCCTCCAGGCGGTCGAGTTCCTCGTCGGTTGCCACGCCCCGATCGATCAGGAGGGCCCGCGTCCGGGGGATCGGGTCTCTCGCCCGCTCCTCTTCGCGCTCGGCGGCCGTCCGATACGCTGTGTCGTCATCGGACAGCGAATGTGCATGGAGGCGTATCGTGTGAGCGTGTAGCAGCGCAGGCCCCCGTCTCAGCCGGCAGTGACGGACCGCCTTACCGGCCGCCCGGTGACTGTCCATGAGGTCGGTGCCGTCGCACTCGACGATCAAGAGATCGGGGAACCCGGAAACGAGCTTCGAGATACTTCCACCCGCGGTGTTGACCTCGACCGGCACCGAGATCGCGTATCCATTGTCCTCAATGAGAAAAACCACAGGAAGCTTGAGGTTACACGCCGTGTTGAGGGCTTCCCAGAACTCGCCTTGGGACGTGGCGCCCTCGCCCGAACACACCAGGACGACCTCATCCTCCTCGAAGTCATCCATCCTGTCTTGCAGCTCAGGGATGACCGATACCCGATATCCCGCCTCCGCCGCGCCGACTGCTTGCAGGAACTGTGTACCCGTGGGGGACGACATCGTCACGAGGTGAAGCGCCGGGTTCGTGAAATGCGAGGGCATCTGCCGACCAGCGCTGTTGGGGTCGTCGTCGGCCCCGACCGCGCCGAGCAAGTGGTCCAGAGGTGTCTGCCCGAGCGCCAGCGCCAGCGCTCGATCTCTGTAGTAGCCGTAGAACCAATCGTACCCGCTCCTCAAGTGAGCGGTCATCGCAACCTGTATCGCCTCGTGCCCGGCACCGGAGACCTGGAAGAAGGTCTTGTTTTGACGATTGAGAGTGATCTCCCGCTCATCCACGCGCCGGGAGGTGACCATCGTCAGGTATGCGTCAAGGAGCCACTCGGAGGACGGGCCCTCCAAGTCCTGAGTTCGGGAGATCTCTTGCTCCTTAGTTGCCATCTATGCCAGGTGAAGTTGGGGTCCGTTGATGTGGATCATTAAGGTGTGGATCAGTAAGATAGCCAATCCTTCCTTCCGACAGGAGCATCAGAAGGCTGTTGGAGGAGTACAGTGGGCCGCGTTGCGGATGCCACGGCCCCAGCTCCTAGGCGGAGCGACGACGCCATAGCGTTCGCTATGGTTAGGAGCTCCAACAACGGGGCACCGCGCGTTAGCGTGGTCGGGGTCGTGCCACCGCAACCCTTCAACTTGTAAGGTCATTCCCCTCATGTTCGTGGGCACATGGCGGTTGTGCGGTTGATCCTGCGTCTCTCCTCCTCGGAGTAGCTTTGCTACGCCTCGTCGTCGGTCCTTGTCTGAACGCGCACAAGCGCCATGTGCGCGACCCGCTGTACTTCTTCAACAGCCTTCTGGTGCGTCCCTCGATACATCGAAATCAGATCTCGAGCCCACTCAGATATCGGAAACTGGCCTCGATAGATCGGAAGGCTCCGTCCGGGCGGTCATGTTCGACAATGAAGTGCTTCATCCCGGCGTGATCGATGTGTTGGAAGAGCCCGGCCCAGTCGATGACGCCGGCTCCCACGTCCGCCATTTCGCCCGCGGCCGTACGATCCTTCACGTGGACCAGGGGGATGCGCCCGGGCCACCGGTTGAAGAACGCCACGGGGTCACCGCCCCCGTGAATGATCCAGTACAGGTCCAGCTCGATCTGCACCAGGTCGGGGTCGGACTCCTCGCAGAAAACGTCGAAGGCCACGCGGCCGTCCATCTCGATGAACTCGAAATCGTGGTTGTGATAGGCGTACTGTAGGCCCGCCGCCCGGGCTCGCTCACCCGCTCCGGTCATGGCCTCGGCCGTGCGTCGCCAGGCATCGAGGTCGGTCCTCATGCTTGGCGGAATCGACGCCACCACCACGTATTCGTGCCCGGCTCCGTTCGCATCATCCAGGATCCGTGCCCAAGCGTCCGTCTGGAAAGCGGGCTGGATGTGGGTCGCCGGGGCACGTAGCCCGGTCCTCACGAGCATGTCCCTGATCTCGTTCGGAGAGTGGCCGAAGTAGCCCGCGAACTCGACTTCCTCGTATCCGATCGCCGCCACACGCTCGAGCGCCTGCTCGACCCCGTTGTCCATTTCCGAGCGGATCGTGTAAAGCTGAACGCCTAGTGGCCGCAGGGACATCGTGCCGGATTCGCTCGATGCAGCCGCCCCGGCGGCTTCACCGGTCTCCCCAGTGCAACCCATCGCGGCTGCCCCGGCCGCCAAACCGCCCATGCGTCGCAACGCCTCCCGTCGACTGACCATCAGAGTTCCCCGCGGTCGATCATATCGACCGCGTTGTTGGCGGCGCGCGCCGGAGGTCTCGCCTGTCCATTTTCGGCTCCTGAGGTGGTAGCCAACTTAGAGTTTTCTCTCCTACACCGCATCCAGCAGCTTACGGGCAGCGGCGCTGCGATTCCCGGCAGGCGATGCCATACCACACCACCATCACCCGCCTGGAATGTGACGTTCGGGAGATGTAAGTGAAAATAAACCCTTGGGGGCCACCATCGTATGGGGCTTAGATTGGAGATTCAACCCGTCCCCGCTGAGGATGTACGACGCAGACCGCAATCAGGACGGGCACATGAGTGCCAAAGAAATGCCACATTGGATATCCAGGAACGGCCCAAGTCACAGGCCTCCCACGACCGGTGGGTTCACCCTCGTGGAGTTGATCGTCGTGGTGCTCATTATCGGCATCCTCGCCACCATCGGCGTCAACATGATGGGGGCCCGCGAGAAGGCGTATCTCACTGTGATGAAGGCCGACCTCAAGAACCTTACGTCGGAGCAGGCACGATGGGTCGTCGACAACTATCAGTACGCCAACATTGTCAGTGCCCTACCCTTCATAGTCAGTGAGGGGATCACCATAGAGCTTCTCGGAGAGACTGACGGCTTCACCGCACGGACCACCCACCGTGGCGTGCCGGGCACCCGTTGTGCCATCTTCATTGGAACGGTGAGTTCGATCTACGCTCCCGCCACTGTAGGCGGCGCCATGAGTTGCGATGGCCCGGGTGTCGGCGGCGGTGGCATGGGCGGCGGCATGGGCGGCGGCATGGGCGGTGGCATGGGCGGTGGTATGGGCATGGGTGGCCCCTAGCACCACGTGGGGGGTCTCGCCGCTGGCTTACCGCCGGCGCAGGGTGTTCTCGATTCGCAGGCCGAGGTAGTACTCCGTGACCGGCTTCCAGTCCTCGTTGATACTGTATCCCGCCGTCACGTCCTCGATGAAGCTTTCGTCTCCCACATACGTTCCTTGGGTGCCAATCTCTACACGCTCGGCGGGAGAGAAACTCGACAGCAATGCCGTCCGGACTTCGTCGTTTCTCACGAGCACTTCGTTTGACGCCAGGGAGAAGAAGTCATAAACGCGTACGTGCTGAAACGCCGCTCGAATCGTCTTCGGTATGACCCTGTGTTCGTCCATCCACACCATGAACACCCCTCCGTCGTTCAGGTGCTGGCTCGCTAGCTCGAAGAACTGGCGTGAATAGAGATTGTTACTGTAGGAAGTGGTCGCTCTCAACGCGTCTATCTGGATGAGGTCGAACTTCTCGTCCGATCTCGACAAGAATCGCCTCCCATCTTCAATGACCACCTCGACCCTGTCCTCGCCGAGCAATTCTGCGAACAACGGTATCTTTTCCAGGTTCCGGAGAACCGCCCGATTCAGCTCGACAATGGTCACCTTTTTCACCGAATCCATTTTGAGAATCATCTCGGTAGTGGACCCGGTGCCAAAGCCGATGACCAATACGTTCTCCACCTGTCGCGCCAAGCTCAGTCCCTCGATGGCCTCGTAATAGAACCCGGGTCGGGGCCGGCCGCCGTGGCCGAGACCGTTGATGTAATGGTAGGTCGTATCCTGGCTTTGCAGCGTGACCACGACTCCATCTATGCCTTCTTCGATGAACGTCTCGAACCCCTCCCTGGGTGAGTCATGCATCACCGCATAAAGGCGGTCTCCTTTGGGAAAAAGTGCCAAAGTGACCACCACCAACGTGGCAGCGACGCCGATCTTCGGCCCGAGTCGCAAGGCCCGGCCAGAAACTTGTGTTACGAACAACCCGAACAGTAGGCCGATGGCCACAAATGCGAGCAGCGTGGATGACGTGCCCATGATCGGCAACAGAACGAACCCCGTAAGAATGCCGCCAAGCACGTTACCACCAATATTGAAGAAACATGCCCGGCCCACCGTCTTGCCTTCTTTGCCTTCCTCTACTTGGGACAAATAGACAACGAGCGGAAAGCTGGCGCCCATCAGGACCGTCGGGACGAAGACGAACACGAGCGGCCAGAACACGACGTCGACCAGAATGAAAACATCATGGAAAAACTGACTTACTGACAGGACGGAGGGGAAAACGAAGGTGGGATGTAGCAAAGACGAGAACGAGGCGCGAGTAATGCCACCGAGCGGCGTGAAGCTCGTGAGGTAGTAGTAGCCTATGAAAGCCGTCGCCACGTAGAGACCGACGAGAAACTGCAGCGCGAAGAAGAGGTTTCGTGTCGCGACGACGCTCCGCCGTGGCCACAAGCGTGTGATGCCGAAACTCCCCACGCCGAGCCCAATCAAGTAGACAGCCACGGTGGTGGAAAAAGCATAGGGCGACGCCTTGACGAGCACGCCGATCACACGCAGCCAGACGAGTTCGTAACCGATCGCCAAGAAACCGGTGACAAAAACAACCGGGTACGCAAGCCTACCCAGCAACCCCTCACGGTCAGCTTGGAGCGGGAGATGAAGCTCCTGCTGGTGGCTCGCTTCGGGCAGGGGGAGGAAGCGGGCGCGCAGGATGAGAACAGCCAGCGCCATGTCGATCGCCGCGGCACAATAAACCGTGGCGTGAAGTCCGAAGAATGAGATGAAGAGGTAGCTGGCGAACAGTGCGCCGCAGGCGGCACCAACCGTGCTGAGAAAGTACAAGTAGCCGACGGTCGACAGAAACTCGTCGACGAGACCATTGAAGATCTTCGTAAGTAGAGGCAACGTCACACCCATCAGCACAGTCGGCACAATCAAGAACAACGCCATGTACCAGAGCGATAGGACGTAGCTGCTCCCGGCAGTGTGCTGGCCAATGAAGGCGAGGAACGGGACGCTCAAGAACCCGAAGAAAGCGAGCAGCAGCTGAACGACAAAATACAGTGACAGCTTATCACGTACCCGCTCCGCCAGGGCGCCTCCGGCGAGGGCGCCCACGCCAAGGCCAAACATGTACACGCTCACGATGAGCGTGACCGAGATCGCTCCAACACCGTAATGGACTGTAAGAAGCCGTTGCCAGGCTATCTGATACATCAGGCTGGCAAAGCCGGAAAAGAAGAATACGAATGCGAGAAGGGATGTCGTTCGTGCCTGGAACGGTCCTGAAGTCGTCACACCATGGGTCCTTTGGCGCGGGAGGAGGAGACATCTCTCTTCTACTCATCTAAGGTATGGAAGGGAGAACCCGAAAAACGAGAGAAATAAGGTTACACGGCACCGGAGAACGTGGCTTAGATTGGATATGAAGGACGTCCCCCAAGGGGGTGACCGGGGTGGCCAAGGCGGCCGTGTACGGGATTTCCCGAGAAGTATCGTAAGCCCAAGGAGTACGATGCTAGAGACTCAAACGGACGAGCAAACTCCCCCTCGAAGCGAGGTGGAGCGCACTGGGAAACGGAAGGCCCGCACCCGCGCGCCCGTGAGCTACATACCAGTGATCACCGCAATCCTGGGCATCACGCTCATCATCGGCAGCGTCGTCCTCATCTACGGCCCCAACGACCTCAGCAGGCTGCTGTTCGTCACCTTTGGGCTAGGGATCCTCGTGGTCGGCATTTGGTTCGCGGCCCACCCATTCTTCAAGAGCTCGCGCCGTTTTACACCCCTGCGCAGGGAGGTCGAGTCGTTCATGGACCTGGTGCAAGTACTCAACCGACAGGCCGCGGCGGCGGACACCCGGGAAGATATCGAAAGCACCAAGGTGAGAATGCACGAGGCGGTAGAGCGCATAGTGGCCCAATCCGGCAAGCGAGGTTGAAGCCGACGGCGAGAATCGCTGCACTCCAACCTCTTTCGGCTTCTCACCCCACCACCATCGCATCCCCATACGAGTAGAACCGGTACCCCTCATCCATTGCCGCGCCGTACGCCTCCATCGTCCTCTCGTAGCCCCCGAACGCGGCCACCAGCATCAGGAGCGTCGACCGCGGCAGGTGAAAGTTCGTAATCAGCCCGTCCACCACCTGGAAGCGGAACGGCAGGCGGACGAACAGGTCCGTCACCCCACCCCCGGCCCCGACAACCCCCTCGTGGGCTGCACTCTCGAGCGTGCGCACCACGGTCGTGCCCACCGCCCAGATGCGGCGCCCCTCCCCGCGCGCGAGGTTGATCGCCGCTGACGCCTCGGCAGACACGAAGTACCGCTCGCTGTGCATATCATGCTCGGCCGGATCCTCGGCCTCCACGGGGCGGAACGTCCCCACCCCTACATCCAGGGTGACTGCGACGCGCTCAACCCCCATTTCGTCGATCTTGTCCAGCAGTTCCGGAGTGAAGTGCAGTCCCGCTGTGGGCGCGGCCACGGAGCCCGGCACACGGGCGTACACGGTTTGGTAGCGCTCCCGGTCCAGGGGCTCATCGTCCCGCTCCAGATAGGGCGGCAGTGGCACGTGGCCATGTGCCTCGAGGGCCTCCCGTACCGAACCGTCGACGACGAGCCTCACGATGCGGCCACCCCCCGGTGCCCCATCCACGATCTCCACGTCGAAACCCGGCGCTATGTTCACCAGCCGCCCGGGCTTGAGCTTCCCGCCGGGTCGCACCAGCGCCTCCCAGAGAGTCGCCTCGTCATGGCCGGCGGCACCCGCCGAACTCGACTCGACTCCCGGATCTTCGGGCGCCTCCGTACCAGCCACCGGCCGCAACAGAAGGATCTCCGAGGGCGCCCCGGTCGGCTTTCGCCCCAGCAGCCGCGCCGGGCTGACCCGGCTCTCGTTCACGACCAGGACGTCGCCGGGGCTCAGCAAGTCCACCAGGTCCGAAAACACCCGATGCTCGAACGGCTCACCGCCCCGCGGCACGACCAACAAGCGGCTCTGGTCCCTGCGCTCGGTCGGATACCGTGCGATCCGCCCCGGAGGGAGCTCGTACTCGTAGTCGGAGACCCTCGAGCCGTCCTTCACCCGGTTCGCCACCGATCGACCACCCGGTCAGCCGACGATCGCTATATCGGAGCGCCCGAAGAGCACGAGACGCGTTCCCGCGGGAACGCCTAGCCCCCTCACTCGAAGAGTGACGACTGCCCACCCCCCGCTTCACGCTCGCCCCCGGCTCCGCCGTCGGTGGGCGGCTCGTACCCGAACCGCTTGTACGCCCTTACCGTCGCCACCCGCCCACGGGACGTCCGCATGAGGAATCCCTCCTGGATCAAGAACGGCTCGTAGACCTCCTCCAGCGTGGAGGCATCCTCGCCCATGGCGACGGCCAGCGTTTCGAGACCGACAGGGCCACCCTCGAATTTCTCGATCAGCGTGCGGAGCACACGGGCGTCCATCTCGTCGAGGCCGTACTCGTCGACGTCCAGGACCTTGAGCGCCTCCTCCGCCACATCAGCGTTGATGACCCCCTCGGCCCTCACCTGGGCAAAGTCACGAACTCGGCGAAGCAGGCGGTTGGCCACTCGCGGTGTTCCCCGTGCGCGGCGCGCCAGGATCTGCGTCCCCTCCGACGAGCACTCCACGTCCAGGATCTCCGCGCTCCGCGCCACGATCACCGCCAGCTCCTCTGGGGGATAGAAGTTGAGCCGCTGGATGATCCCGAAACGGGCCCGCATGGGCGCCGTGAGAAGCCCGAAGCGGGTGGTCGCGCCCACGAGCGTGAATTTCTCGATGTCCATCGTCATGGTCTGCGCCCGGGGGCCGTCGGCCAGGCGAATCTCCACGCGGTAGTCCTCCATGGCGGGATACAGGAACTCCTCGATGATGGGCCGGAGCCGGTGGATCTCGTCGATGAAGAGGACATCTCCCTCACGCTGATTGGTGAGCATACCCACGAGGTCCGCCGGTTTTTCCAGCACGGGCCCCGACGTGGACTTGAAATTCACGCCCATCTCGCGCGCGATCAGCGACGCCAGCGTGGTCTTTCCGAGCCCCGACGGGCCATGGAAGAGCAAGTGGTCCAACGGTTCCCGGCGCTGCTTGGCCGCCTCGATGGCGATGCTCAAAGCCTCACGGACTTTGTCCTGACCGATGAACTCGTCGAGGCGCTGAGGCCGTAGCGACGGCTCCGCCACGGTATCTTCCTCGAGGACCTCCGGCGTGGTGATTTCGCTTCTACCGGTCATCGTCTCACCCTCATTGCTCGCCCCCAGCCATCGCCCCTCGCCACCCCCTCGCCACGCCCCTCG
The DNA here is from genome assembly GCA_022563405.1 of Gemmatimonadota bacterium. GTDB lineage: Bacteria > Gemmatimonadota > Gemmatimonadetes > Longimicrobiales > Gaopeijiaceae > UBA822. The sequence continues at coordinate 20,704 of JADFNK010000036.1, forward strand.
CCACGGTCATCGCCGTGTTCAACGTCTAGCCAAAGCGCGCCGAACCAACTCGTCCGTGCCCGCCCCCTCGTCCTCGGCGAGTGCGCGCCGGACCGCCGCGTCGGCGTCCACGAACGAATACCCCAACGCCACGAGCGCCGCCACCGCCTCCTGGGCGCCGGGTCCTGCCCCTCCGCCTGATCTGTCCGGTCCGCCAGCTTCTACCGCCAGGTCCCGGACCTTGTCGGCCAGCTCCAGCACGATGAGCTCGGCGGTCTTCTTCCCGACGCCGCTCACCTGCGTGAGGGCGTTCACATTTTTCTCGGCCAGCAACTGGGCGAGGCGCCCCGCCGAATACGTGGACAGCATGGCCACTGCCACCTTGGGCCCCACCTTCGGCGCTCCCAAGAGCCTTCTAAAAAGTTCGCGCTCAAACGACTCGATGAAGCCGTAAAGTGTGACCGAGTCCTCCCTGACCAGCTGGAGCGTACGGATCTCGAAGTCCGGGGCCGGCGGCTTCGGTAGGCGTTGGAGAATCGACAGGGGGATCTTGATCTCGTAGACGACGCCCCCGGCGGTCTCCACTTCGACGTGATCCGGCTCCCGGGAAATGAGCGTACCCTTGAGACGGCTGATCAACGGAACGCCCCCATGACACAGTAGCAGAGCGCCGCGGCGACGCCGTCGGCGGCATCGGCCGGCGACGGCGGAGACTTGAGTCGGAGCTGCTGCTGCACCATGAAGCCTACCTGATCCTTGGTCGCGTTACCGTTTCCCACCACGGCCTTCTTGATCTCCCTGGGTGAGTACTCGGCGATCGGAATGTCGCCGAGCGCCGCGGCGAGCAGTATAGCCCCCCGGGCGTGTCCGAGCTTGAGGGCGCTCTGTACGTTCTTTCCCAGGAATACGTCCTCCACGACGACGACCGACGGCGTGTGACGGGTGATCAGCGTGGTGACCGCCTCGTAGATCTCTCGAATCCGCACTGCCAGCACCTCGCCCGACGAGGTACGCACCACCCCGCACTCCACCAGAGAAACGGCACCGCCGCTCTCCTTGGCAACAACGCCGTACCCGGTGATGGCCGTTCCGGGATCGATCCCGAGAATCAGCTCTGTGGTCACCTACATCGCCTGGGCGAGGATCTCTTCGTCGATATCCGCGTTGGACGAGACCTGCTGAACGTCGTCGATGTCGTCCAGCGCATCCATGAGCTTGATGAGTTTCTCGGCATCCCTGCCGTCGACTCGGATCTCGTTCTGGGGAATCCAGACAAGCTCGGCTCGCTCGAACTCGATCCCGGCAGACCTCATGCCGGCCTGCACTTCGTGAAACACACCGGCGTCGGTCGTGACGACAAACTCATCGTCCGCCATCTCGACATTTTCCGCCCCGGCCTCGATCGCGGCTTCGAAAACCGACTCTTCGCTGTGGCGAGAGGCCTCCACGTAGATCTGCCCTTTGCGATCGAACTGCCAGCCCACGGAACCGGTCGTGCCCAGACTGCCCCCGAGTTTGGTCAGGATGTGCCTCACGTCGGCCACGGTCCGGTTCTGGTTGTCGGTCAGGGTCTCGATGTAGAGGGCCACCCCACCGGGGCCGTAGCCCTCGTAAGCAATTTCCTCGTAGCTGACACCCTCGAGCTCCCCCGTGCCCTTCTTGATGGCCCGCGTGATGTTGTCCGCGGGCATATTGCCGGACTTGGCGTTGTCCACGGCAAGGCGAAGGCGGGGGTTGAAGTTGAGGTCACCTCCGCCATCCCGGGCCGCCACCGTGATCTCTCGGATCAGCTTGGTGAAGATTTTGCCGCGCTTGGCGTCGGTCGCCGCCTTCTTGCGCTTGATGGTCGCCCACTTGCTATGTCCAGACACGGTAACTGCCTCCTTCTTTCACTTGCTCTCCAGGCCCGCTTTAGCTTCCCCTTCGGACCCGCTTTTTATTCCTCTTTGGACCCGCTTCCGGTTTCCGCCGCCGGCCCCTGTGAGTCGGGCCAGGGCTTCCTGACGGTCAGGAAGCCGCCGCTGCTTCTTTCGACGCCGCGATCACTTTGGGTACTTCCTGTTCCGGAACGGCCTCGTACCCCGAGAAGCTGCGGCTGTGGTGCGCCCGTCCTTGCGTGATGGCACGGAGCGAGGTGGAATATTTATAAAGTTCCGCCTCGGGCACCAAGGCCTTGACCGTGGTGCGTCCCGCGGTGGGCTCCATCCCCAGCACCTTTCCGCGCCGCTGATTGATGTCACTCATGATGTCGCCCAAGTAATCGTCGGGTGTGGTCACCGTGACCTCGATGATGGGCTCCAAAATCACTGGGCGGCACTTCGCCGCGACATTCCTGAACGCGGTGGAGCCGGCCAGCTTGAAGGCGATGTCGCTCGAGTCCACCGCATGGTAGGAGCCGTCGTAACACTGCGCCTCGAAGTCGACGCACTTGAAACCGGCGAGGACCCCTCGATCGGCCGCCTCCTGGATGCCCTTGTCCACCGAGGGGACGAACTTGGTCGGGATCACCCCACCCTTGATGGCACTTACGAATTCGTACCCCGCGCCCGCCGGGCGCGGTCTGAGCCGAATCCAGCAGTCGCCGAACTGGCCGCGTCCGCCGGACTGCTTCTTGTGCCGCCCCTGTCCCTCGGCCTCCTTCGTTATGGTCTCCCGGTAGCCGATCTTCGGTTGCTCCATCGTCACGGCCACCCCGTACTTCCGCTTCATACGCTCCATCTGAACCGCCAAGTGCAGCTCGCCCATCCCCCGGATGATCGTCTGGTGAAGGTCTGGGTCGAACTCGGCCAGAAATGTCGGGTCCTCTTCGTGAAGCTTGGGAAGGACCACGCCCAGTTTGTCTTCATCTCCACGGCCCTCACCCCGAATCGCCATCGCGATCTCCGGCTTCGGGAAGTCGATCTTCTCGAGGATCACCGCGCGGGACATGTCGCAGAGCGTGTCGTTGGTGTGGGCATTCTTGAGTTTCGCGACCACCCCGAGATCCCCGGCGTGGAGCTTGGCGACCTCGAAGCGGTCCTTCCCCATGGGTATCGAGAGGTGGTTCAGCTTTTCGATGCCTCCACTCTCCCCGTTCTGGACTTCCTGCCCGTTGCTGACCGAGCCGCTCATGACGCGGAAGTAGGACAACTCCCCGATGCGGGGCTCCGAAGCCGTCTTATAAATGAGAGCCGAGAAGGTCTCGTCGTCGGAGGCCGACAGGTGCACCTCCTCCTCCATGCCGGCGCGCTGGGCGGTCTCGCCGCCGGCTTCGGCGGGGCTTGGGCAAAGGTCCACAAGCCCCTTGAGCAGGGCTTGCATCCCGTACGAGTGCTCCGAGGATCCGCAGAAGAGCGGTACGATGTCCCCACTCGCCACACCCTTGTGCATGGCTTCGATGGCCTCTTCCCGGGTTATCTTGCCCTCCTCCAGATAACGATCGAGAAGCGCTTCGTCGGTGGTGGCGAGTGTCTCCTGGAGCTCGGTCTCCCACTCCTCGAACTTGGCCTGAAGCTCCTCGGGCACGTCGACCTCGTCGTACTCGCCCTTCTCGGTCCCGGCCTTGTAGATGTGGGCTCGCTCACTGAACAGGTTGATGATGCCCCGGAAGTCGGGACCCTCTCCGATGGGGATCTCGACGGGCACGACCTTCTGCGTAAGCCGCGCCTTGATATCCTGGTACACACGCTCGAAGGAGGCGTGGTCCTTGTCCATCATGGAGACAAAAAAGAACCGGGGGACTCCCCGGTCTTCCGCGTATTGCCAGACGGTTTCAGTGCCTACCTCCACGCCGGAGGTGGCGCTCACTACAATAACCGCGGAGTCCGCCACCCGGATCGCCGCCAGCGTCTCACCGACGAAGTCCATGAAGCCCGGAGTGTCGAGCAGGTTGATCTTGGCGCCAGAGTACTCGCAGAAGGCCGGCGTGCACTGAAGCGAGATCCCGTGGCTCGCCTCCTCCGGCGTGTACATTGTGAGTGCAGTTCCTTCGCCGACGTCGCCCTTCCGTCGCGAGGAACCAGCGGTGTAACAGAGCGCGTCGATAAGGCTGGTCTTCCCAGCCCCGCCGTGGCCCAGAACAACAACATTCCTGATCTTATCCGTCGTATACTCTGTGGCGAACGCCATGTATACCTCCTACCCGATGTGCGCGGCCTCACTTTTCTTTCCAAGGGACGGTGATTGTAGGCCGAACGGCCGATCTCGTCCAGATGAGACGGGGCTAGGAGGGTGTACCGGCGGGGCTCCGGCGCCACTCAGTTCGAGCGGTGTTTTTTAGATACCTGGTCGAGCAGCTGCTTTTCTTGCTCCGTGAGGGACGCCATCCCCTCTGCCGAAATCTTGTCCAACACTCGATCGACGGCGTCCAACGTCGTTTCTTCGGCACCGTCGTCGCTCCCCCGGTGCAGGCCACTCGTGGCCGCCTCCCGTTCTTCGCGGGGAACGATCGCGAACCGTCGCCTAGCGCGAGCGGCCTTGCCTATCCCCTTTATGGCCTGCGAGGCACGCCAGTCGGTCTTCAGATAGATCAAGCCCGCAGCGAATCCGCCGAGATGGGCGAAATGGGCGACGCCCCCGCCCGCTCCGCCGAAGGCGTTCATGAAGGAGATGAGAACGAAAAAGCCCACCAGCCACTTCGCCTTCACCGGGAAGATGCCCATCACATAAATGGGGGCGTCTGGCCACACAACGGCGAACGCCAGCATGACGCCGTAGACCGCCGCCGACGCACCGATGATCGGAACCGTCACGAAGAGAAAACTGAGTGCTACCCCTCCGAGGCCGCACACCAGATAGTACTGGATGAATTCCCTCGACCCCCACTTCGATTCGATAGGAGGGCCGAAGAAGAAGAGGAACAACATGTTCATGAAGAGGTGCCAAAAGTCACCGTGGAGGAACATGTATGTGAAGGGGGTCCACGGGCGAAGCAAGATCTTGGTGGGCTGGAAAGAGAACCAGTCGAGGACGAATTCCCGGCCGACAACCCAGGTGAGCGCAAATACGACCGTATTCGCGATAAGCAGCCGCTTGACCCATGGGGTCAATTGGTAGCTGAAGGTCATTCCCCCATCACGGTAATACCCGGCACTTCTCAAAGTCCTTCTCCACCCTGGAGTACAGCGAAAACCTGGAGTACAGCGAAAAGATAGACCCGCGGCCTCGATTTCAAACCCCCCTCCTTGTGAGCAGGTTCCGAGGAGCGCCGACCGGCCCTTCTAGGTCGAGCCTCTTCTGGAGCGCTCAGCCGCCATATGTACGATCCTATCGCACAACTCCGGGAAGGTCATGCCCGCCGCGCGCGCGGCCTTGGGAAGGAGGCTGTTCGCCGTCATTCCCGGCAGCGTGTTGGCCTCCAGACACCAAGCCTCGCCCTCCCCATCGACCATGAAGTCGACCCGAGAAAAATCCCTGAGTCGCAGCAGGCGGTGCACCTGGAGAGCTCGTTCCTGAAGCGTCTGGGCCAAGGCGTCCGGGATCTCAGCCGGGAAAATCTCGTCGGCCATTCCCGCCTGGTACTTACGCTCGTAGTCGAACAACCCGTGTTCACAAACGATCTCGCCAACTGGCAGAGCCTCCTCCCCCAGGATACCCACGGTGAACTCACGCCCGGCGACGAAAGCCTCATACATCATGTCCGAGGCCTCACCGGTCTCCGAAGCGCCGACGGCTTCCAACCTGATCCTCTCCTCCACTTGGGCCGCGTCGTCGAGTAGGTACAGGCGGACCGACGAGCCGCCCGCCACCGGTTTGGCGATGAGGGGCAGACCAAGCCGCTCGACCGCCTCCTGGGCGGTGGGGTCCACCAGCCAATCCGGGGTCGGGACTCCGGCGTCCCGAAGGATGCGTTTTGTGACGTCCTTGTCCATGGCAAGGACGCTGCCGAGCATGCCGGTTCCCGCGTATGCGATACCAGCGAGGTCGAGTAGGGCCTGGAGAGTGCCATCCTCGCCCATGCCCCCGTGGAGAGCCGGAAAGACCACGTCAGCCGAAGCACGTCGTACGTCGTCGAGCACCAAGCCGCGACCGAGAGAACCGATCTCCTGGTGATCCTCGAGTTTCGCGCCGTCAGCGGGGCCGGAATGGTCTGACGCGGCGTCCGTAACTGATGCGCCCGGAGGCAAGATCCCCACACCCTCGGCGAGGATCTTGGACTCGTCCTCGCGGGTCAGAGCCCCTCCGGCGGGGTCCAGCGCAACCACGTCATGCCCCGCTTCTCTCAGAGCGTCGGCCACCTGGCAACCGGACGCGAGGGAAACATCGCGCTCCTCGGACTCGCCACCGAGCAGGACGACCACCCTCATCGCCGGGGCATGCGTCCGCTCCTGGACTCGACGGATCCGCCCACTCCCCTCACGCGGTCGAACCCGTGAGGTCGCGGATCACGTCGTACCGGGTGAGGATCCCGCTGATCTCACCGTCGTCCCGAACGAGGACGGCCGAGTTCTTCCGAGTCAGTAATCGCGCGGCCCCCTCGGTGTCCGTGTGGCTGTCCACGACCGGGAAGGGCGCGTCCATGATCGACTCGACGGGCTGATCGAGGAGCGCCGGATCCTCGATCACAGAGGACATCAACTCGCCATCGGTCAGCGAGCCTACACATTCGCCCTCGAAGAACACCGGCAACTGCGACACGTTGTGAGACGTGAGCGTCGAGAGAGCGACACGAACCAGCGTGGTGGGCTCAACCGTGATGAGCCCCGGAAGACCATGGTCCTTTCCGGCCACCAGATCATGGACGCTGGGGTGGGCCCGCTTCATGAACCCGTTCTCCCGCATCCAGTCGTCATCGTAGACCTTGGTGAGGTAGTGCTCACCCCAGTCGGGGAGCAAGGTCACGACCACCGCACTTTCGCCGGCTTCTTTCGCAACCTCGAGTGCGGCGTGCACCTGAAGTCCGGCTGAACCTCCAGCGAAGAGACCCTCCTCCCGGGCTATGCGTCGCGTCATCGCAAACGACTCGGCGTCGGTCACGGTCACCCAGCGGTCCGTGACGCTCAAGTCCAACGCGCCTGGGATCTTGTCATTGCCGATCCCCTCGACCTTGTAGGGCTGGCCCTCGGTCATCTCTCCCGTATCGAAGAAGGCCTTCAGGATCGACCCCTCCGGGTCCACGCCCACGATCTGGACGTCCGGGTTCTGCTCCTTGAGGTACCGGCCCACACCGGTAATCGTCCCCCCGGTGCCGGAACCGGCGAGAAAATGAGTGATTCTTCCTTCTGTCTGCGCCCAAATCTCGGGGCCGGTAGTCTCGTAGTGCGCCTGCGGGTTTGCCGGGTTGTAGAACTGGTTGGCGAGCATCGCCCCCGGAGTCTCACGAGCGATGGCCTCGGCCTTGTTGATATAGTGCTCCGGATGGTCGGGCGAGACCGCAGTGGGCACGATGACCACTTCCGCGCCGAAGGCACGCAGCAGCTTCACCTTCTCCTGGCTCATCTTGTCGGGCATCGTGAAGATGCAGCGGTAGCCGCGGATGGCCGCTACCATGGCCAGGGCCATGCCCGTGTTGCCGCTGGTGGCTTCCACGATCACGCCCCCGGGCTTCAGCGACCCGTCCCGCTCGGCCGCCTCGACCATGGCCAAGGCGATGCGGTCCTTCACGGATCCGCCGGGGTTCATGAACTCGCACTTCACGTAGAAGGTCCCGGGAACACCGTCGGTGACGCTGTTGAGCCGGATCATGGGTGTCCACCCGACCACCTGCGTGACGTTGTCGTAGGGGCGAGGGTTGTTCTCGCTCATTGCCTCTCTCGGGGCGTCAGGGACGGGGTTTCTTGGAGAAGTGCACGGGGACGTGCGCCCAGACCTCGATGCGCTTGCCACCCTTCCTGGCGGGGCTGAACCTGAGCGTTCGAGCCCCGCGAATCGCCGCGGAGTCGAAGGCGGCATGCCCACTGGACTCCATGACGATGATGCTGTCCACCGCGCCCATCGCGGTGACTCGGACCTTCAGCAGGCAGGTCCCTTCGATGCCCTGGTCCCACAGCGCCAGAGGGTATTGGATGGCGACGCTGGCACGGAGGGGAGAGGGGCTCTCGATCTCCTGATCGCCCCAACAGCCCATCAGGAGCGAAGCGAGGATCGCGGCGACGCCGGAACGGGTCATCGGGTCTCGTCCATCAGTTCGAACAGCAGGTTCAAGGCCTCCCTAGGCGTCATGGTGTTCGGATCAACGGCCCGAAGGCGCTTCACCACCGGGTGCTCTCCGTGCGCGAAGAACGAGAGTTGATCCAGTGGGGGCTCGGAGGCGGGACGATGGTCACCCCACCGTCCCAGACCCTCTCCCCCTCCCGTGTGTGTTCCCTCCAGCTCGGTCAGAAGTTCCCTCGCTCGGGCGATGATGTCCTCGGGCAGACCGGCCAGGCGCGCCACCTGGATCCCGTACGAACGGTCGGCCCCGCCCTCCTCGAGCCTGCGCAGGAAGACGATCTCGTCGCCCACCTCCCTCACGGCCACGTTCATGTTCTTCACACCGGGCAGCAGATCACCCAATTGCGTGAGCTCGTGGTAGTGCTTGGCGAAGCTGGTCTTGGCTGAGAAGCTGTTTCATGGCTGGTTGGGTTCTCTCATAAGAGGCCTGTTGCTAGTCGCAAGCTCATAGTGGATAGCATTTTATGTTCTTCATAGCCAATTCGGTAGCAGGCTACGGCGAGCTACAAAAAAGGCTGTTTTTTGCTGGAATATCGGCTTGGATGATCGGACCGCTAGGCGTAGAATGGTCCCCTTAATCGGAACGCATCAATGCCTGAATTTACCCATCATATCTTCGTTTGCTGCAATCGCCGGGAACCAGGTCATAGCCGAGGCTGCTGC
>JADFNK010000037.1 GCA_022563405.1 Gemmatimonadota bacterium
TACGCGCAACGACACCCATCCCTACTCCCATGACGAAGCTGGTCGGGCTGAAGAGCCCAAACAGGATCGACACGGCGGCAAAGAACGCGAACGACCAGCCGTTGAAGGCGGCTACTTTGGCCGCGCCAAGGAAGGAACCGGCGCGCTCCTTGGCGTCGTGTAGTTCCTGGTGTTGCTCGGGGGTCAGCGTCATCGGTCACTCCGCTCCTTCCGCTTGTAGTCTCTCACGTGGCATGAAAGCTCCGCTCCCGCCGAAGTGTCGGCGTTCCTGATTCGCCACCGAAGGGAGCCGAGTCTGGTACCGGAAGACCGGTTACAGTTGCGCGTCTTCCCGTGTAGGAGGCGTCGCGACGAAGACACAATTCTTTCCTCGCTCTTTGGCTTCGTACATGGCGCCGTCCGCCGCCGCAACGAGGGCCTCGAGGGACTCGCACCCAGGGTCCATTTGTGCGACACCGAAGCTCGCCGTGAACTCGACCTCGGCGCGGCCGAGATGGACGACCGACTGCTCCATCTGCTCCCGGAGACGCTCCGCGAGTTCATGGGCGTTTCTTGCGTCCGTGTGCGGTAAGAGAATGGCGAATTCCTCTCCGCCTACACGTCCGGCTACATCGGACTCTCTGCCTGTGCGGGCAACGATACGGGCCAGGGTCCTGATCACTTCGTCCCCCATGGCATGACCGTGCGCGTCGTTGATGTTCTTGAAGCGATCGATATCGAACAGGATGACGGCCAAATCCTGTCCGTGCCTTCGGGCGACCCTGAAGGGGGTTTCACACAGATCGTAGAAAGAGCGGCGGTTGTTCATGCCGGTCAGGAAGTCGGTGCGCGCAAGCGTCTCGGCGTGCTCCTTGGCCTCTTGCAGTTCGTACGACAGCGAATAGGAACGCTGGACGAAATGGCTCGTGATCCTCAACGAACGATAGGCGACGATCATGAAAAGTACGGCCGCGACCGCCATCAAACGTTCCGGCAGGCTGTCTCGGAGCGCGAAGTCCAGCGTGGCAGGAACCACGAGTACGAGTATGGTGAGCGTGACCGCCCACACGTGGACCGAATAGACAGCCACCGCGGCGCTCGCCATCCCGATCAGGAAAAAGAAGATCATCGCCCGGTAGGCGAACTCCTCCGGCAGGAGCCACCATCCGCCTAGGCCCCAGCACAGACCTGCCAGGATGAAGCTGTAAGCGAAGAGGCGCTCCCAGGCCCTCACGGTGAGAGCGGCCCGGCGCCTTTTGAAAACGACGACCAGGCCCATTCGAAAGATGGCCATCCCCGTGATGACCAAGACCCAAGCGATTGCAGCGCCGTGATCCGCTACCTGCCATATCCCCAGGGCGAGGGTGACCGCGGCCACGGGACTGATGATGATCGCCAGCGGCGCTTGTGCGAAGACGAGCTTGAGTTGCTCGGTTCGGACGGTGTCGTCCAGACGTGTCCTCTGGTTTTTCTCAGCCATATTGACTGTTCCCCCTCAGCCATATCCGGCTGTTCCTCTGCGGATTCCGACTTCACTCCGCCCATAACCGTGCCCTCGTGTACTCACGTGGGACGCTTCAATATACCCCAAGAACCGGGCCAACGTTCAGATAATCGTGGCAGCCCCCTTGCACAGGCGGACCAGTCTGGACTGATTGGGGGGCATTTTCCCGCGACACCAGACCGGAGGCGTCATCCTGAGAATCGTGGTATTGGGCGGTGGCCGCATAGGCAGCGCGATCGTGCGCGACCTCGCCGCAGAAGATGATTTTTCGGTGCTCGTGGTCGATCTCGACCCTGTACGGGTCGAGCGCATGACCGAATTCGGGGCGGACGGCGTGGTCGCGGATCTCTCAGAGCTCAGCAACGTGTCCAAAGCGGTCGCCGACGCCGACCTCGTCGTCGGTGCGGTGCCCGGATTCATGGGGTATCAGACCGTCGAACGGGTGCTCCAGGAAGGACGGCCGATCGTCGACATCTCGTTTTTCCCCGAGGATGCCTTCGGACTCGAGGGCCTTGCGCAGGAGGCCGGGGTGTGCTGCCTCTTCGACTGCGGAATCGCGCCCGGGCTGAGCAACCTCATCCTCGGCCGCATGGAGGAACAGTTGGACGAGACGATGTCGTTCCACTGCCTCGTCGGCGGGCTTCCGGTCGAGCGGACATGGCCGTGGGAGTACAAGGCGCCCTTTTCGCCGGGTGACGTGATCCAGGAGTACGTAAAGCCCGCCCGGCTACGCAGGGACGGAGTGGAGATCACCCTGCCGGCCCTCTCGGAAGTCGAGTTGGTGCACTTCGCCGGGCTCGGTTCGTTGGAGGCCTTCAACACGGACGGACTGCGCTCCTTGCTGCGTACTTGCAAGACTCCGGATATGGTGGAGAAAACCATGCGTTATCCGGGTCACGCGGTGCGGATGCGAATCCTACGGGAAGCAGGTTTCTTCTCCACTGAGGAAATCCAAGCCGCCTCCGGGCTCGTCCGCCCCCTTGACGTGACCGAGGCGCTGCTCTTCAGTGCGTGGCAGTTCGAGGAGGGCGAGCCGGATTTGACGGTCATGCGTATTGTCATAGAGGGCAAACAAGACGGGAAGTCGCTCCGCCACACGTACAACCTGCTCGACTACTACAACCCCGACACCGAAACCTCATCGATGGCCCGCACCACCGGCTACACCTGCACGGCCATGGTGAACCTGATTGCCAAGGGACTCTGGACCGAGCCGGGCCTAGCTCCGCCCGAGGTCGTGGGCCGCGATGCCGACTGCTTCGATGCCGTTCTCAAGCACCTCGAGGACCGAGACGTCCACGTTTTTCAGCAGGTCGAGGGGCTGTAGAAGCCTCTGGTCTCAACAGGCCTCCAGTCTCGACAAGCAGCTAGAGGCCGGACACGCCCAGGTCACGTACCGCACGGCGCCCACAGGTTCGCTGCACGCGCCCATCGGCCGGCCGGTATAGTGCGAGCCCGTACCGATCTCCACGAAGTCCTCCCGGCACAGATCCGACCCCCGGCCCGTGCACTGCTCGATATCCCAGGGTCCTGCGCTGTACCAACCCTCTCGGCTCGCCATGGGCAAGCAGTCGAAGGCGACTCTGACGTTCTCACGAAGGCCGCGCCGGATCCGGAAATCTCCCTCCGTAGGATCCCTTCTTGCGTCCCACTCACCGATGTGAGTCTCCTCGAATTCGCGGAGCTCATCTCCGGCCACGACCCCAACCCGAAGATCGTCTCCTGGAAGGGGAATTCGCCACAGGGCGGTGCTGACCGATATGTGGGCAGCCAGCATCACCGAAACCTCGATTCGCGAGTCCAAACCGATGAAGATCCTGCGTAATCCTCTGGAGACGTAAGCCACCGGCAACTCGGTCAAGGGTGCCCTGATCCGTACGGCATCCCCGGTCCACGGGAGCAAGACCGGGCGCGTGATGGCCAGGTCGGGGAGTCGAGGCGGTTCGTCTTCGTTCTGGATATCGGCGAGGTTACACCCGAGCATCGGGACGGTCCCCGCGGTGAGGCCGAGCGCGGTGAGGCGGCGGAGAAACGCACGACGGTCGTGCCGTTCGGTCAAGGAGACCTCCGGGGTTGAATTCGATGGGCTTGGGTCTCGCGCCCCGAGCCACTATGCCCCATAGCCGGCGTCGGGGGCAAGCCGCGGGCCAGCTCGCCGCCTTCAGTCCCCCCGCCGGGCGGTCCTGTAATCGCGAGCGGTGAGCGAACGCACTATCTTCGGCTCGCACGCGAGTAAAGGCGGTTGCAGCTCACACGCCTATGCCCCCCTGCCCCCTGCCTATGCCTACGAACGCGAATCCTCTGCTACTCGAATACGACCGTATCCCTTTTGGCGAAATCGAAGGCGCGCACGTGGTGCATGCCGTTCGGCAGATTCTGAAACACGCCCGAGCGGAGATCGAGGAGCTGGTGTCCCGTAAATCCACCCCCACCTATGCCGATACGATCGGCCGGCTGGACGACGTGCTCGAGCGGGTGAAGGAACGGACCGTTCCGATCACGCACCTGTTGTCCGTGGCGGAAACACCGGAGTTACGGAAGGCGTACAGCGAGGTCCTCCCGGAGATCACGGAGTTCTGGACCCGGATCACACTGAACGAAGGGCTTTGGGGTCGCATCAAGACTTTTGCTGGTACCGATGAGGCTGGGGCTCTGCCCCCGCTGGAAAGACGGCATCTGGACGCGACCCTGCGGGATTTCCGGCGGGCCGGCGCCGACCTCTCGAGCGACGGTCAGGAGCAGCTGAGCGCCATCCGGATCGAGCTCTCGAGTCTCGAACTGAAGTTCTCCGAAAACGTAATCGACGCGACCAACGCCTATTCCCTTCTGATCGAGGATGGTGGGCGTCTTGAAGGTGTCCCGGAACCAGACCGCGAGGAAGCACGGCGCAAGGCGGCCGAGAAGGGGCAAGAGGGTTGGCTGCTCACCCTCGACTACCCGTCCTTCGAGCCGATCATCAAACACGCCCAGGATCGTGAACTTCGCCGGGAGGTCTATGCGGCCTACATCGGACGCTGCCGCGACGGTGAGTTCAGCAACGGCGAAATCATTACCCGGCTGCTCCATCTCCGCAGAGAGTTGGCGGAGTTACTCGGATACGCGGATTTCGCCGACTACCGACTTGAAGACCACATGGCCAAGACGGGCGAGCGGGCTTTTGGCTTCGTCGAGGATATGACCCGGAGAACGCGGCCCTACTGGGAACGCGATTTGGCCGAGCTACGGGAGCACGCGTCTTTGCTGGGCATCTCAGAGGTAGAACCCTGGGACACGGCTTTCGTGGGCGAGAGTCTCCGGCGCGCGAGATTCGAGATCGACGATGAAGTCATTCGTCAGTACTTCCCGCTCGGTCGGGTTCTGGACGGCATGTTCGAGGTGGTGCGCAGAGTCTTCGGCCTCGTCATACGGGAGCGGGGGATCGCCGAAGTCTGGCACCAGGACGTTCATCATTATGAGCTCCTCCGGGAAGAGGACGGCACGTTGTTGGGGTTCTTTTATGCCGACTGGCATCCGCGCCCCGACAAGAGGCAGGGCGCCTGGATGAACAGCCTGAGGACAGGCGGGCCTCGAAACGGGGGGTTCGAGCCACACGTCGGGATCGTTGCCGGGAACTTGTCGCCGCCCAAAGGTGACATTCCCTCTCTGCTGACGCACAGCGAGGTGGAGACCGTCTTCCACGAGTTCGGACATCTGCTTCATCACCTGACCTCCACCGTTCCGATCGCTCCCATGGCGGGCATCAACGTCGCTTGGGATTTCGTGGAGCTCCCCTCACAGATCATGGAAAATTGGGCCTGGGAAGAAGAGGCGATATCGCTCTTCTCCGGGCATCATGAAACCGGTGAGCCGCTGCCCGAAGACCTCTACCGGAGGCTCCGGAGCGCACGCACGTTCATGGCTGGTTCGAGGCTGATGCGACAGCTCTCGTTTGGGCACCTCGATCTTCGGCTCCACCGCGATCACCCCGATGAGGTGACCCATGACCTGATGCCCTACATCGAGGGGCTGTTCGAAGAGTACACACCAAACTCCACGTTTGCTGGGATGCACCCCACGACCTCGTTTACACACCTGTTTTCCGGGGGATATGCGGCAGCGTATTACTCGTATTTATGGTCCGAGGTGCTCGATGCCGATGCTTTCGGACGATTTCACCACGAAGGGATTTTCAGCCGGGAGGTCGGTCAGGCCTATCTCGATGCGATCCTCACCAGGGGCGACAGCGAAGAACCCGAGGACCTTTTTCGTGAGTTCATGGGGCGAGATCCAGATCTCCAGCCCCTCCTGGACCGTAACTTTGGAAGGTCAGAAACCCTTCAATTCAGGGCTTGATGAGGCTTTGAGCAGCCGTTAACTTATCAAGCTTACTTGGAAAAGGCCGCCCAATGGGCGGCTTGCTGTGTTCCGGGGAGGGTGGGTCACGGGGTTGCATTGCCCCGGATCGATGGCCGGTGGGGTACCGAAGCGGTCAAACGGGGCAGACTGTAAATCTGCTGGCTTAGCCTTCGTAGGTTCGAATCCTACCCCCACCATGAAACTGAACGAAGGCTTTGCGGGAGTAGCTCAGTTGGCTAGAGCATCAGCCTTCCAAGCTGAGGGTCGCGGGTTCGAGTCCCGTCTCCCGCTCTAGTAAAAAAGAAGGCTGTTGGACAGCCTTCGAGGCGGCGCTCCGATAGCTCAGTGGTAGAGCGCCTCCTTGGTAAGGAGGAGGTCCCGGGTTCAAGTCCCGGTCGGAGCTCTGAAGAGAAGTAGGGGGATCGGCGGCGAAGTAAGCGATTTCCAACACGGCGAGGCGAGAGAGATGGGAAAAGTAAAATTTGAGCGAACGAAGCCACACGTAAACGTGGGAACGATCGGGCACGTGGACCACGGGAAGACGACGCTGACGTCGGCGATCACGATGACGCAAGCGAAGAAATTCGGTGGGGACGCGATTTCGTTCGACAACATCGACAAGGCACCGGAGGAGCGGGCGCGGGGGATCACGATCGCGACGGCTCACGTGGAGTACGAGACCGCGAACCGACACTACGCGCACGTGGACTGTCCGGGTCACGCGGACTACGTGAAGAACATGATCACGGGTGCGGCTCAGATGGACGGAGCGATCCTGGTGGTGAGCGCGGCGGACGGACCGATGCCGCAGACTCGGGAGCACATCCTACTGGCACGTCAGGTGAACGTGCCGCACGTGGTCGTGTTCCTGAACAAAGTGGACATGGTGGACGACGAAGAGCTGTTGGAGCTTGTGGAGTTGGAGGTACGGGAGCTGTTGAGCGAGTACGGCTTCCCGGGCGACGACACACCGGTGATCAAAGGGAGCGCGCTGAAGGCGATGGAAGCGGAGGGCGAGGGCCCGGACGTGGAGTGCATCCAGGAGTTGATGGAGGCGATCGACACCTTCATCCCGGAGCCGGTGCGTGAGATCGACAAGCCGTTCCTGATGCCGGTGGAGGATGTGTTCTCGATCACGGGCCGCGGGACGGTAGCGACGGGCCGGATCGAGCGCGGGATCGTGAAGCAGGGAGAGGAAGTGGAGTTGGTGGGGATGGGAGCGGACCGCAAGACGGTGGTAACGGGTGTGGAGATGTTCCGGAAGCTGCTGGACGAGGGACGGGCTGGGGACAACGCGGGACTGTTGCTGCGAGGAGTGGGGAAGGACGAGATCCAGCGGGGCCAGGTCCTGGCGAAGCCGGGCTCGATCAAGCCTCACACGAGGTTCATGGGTGAGGTCTACGTGTTGACGAAGGAAGAGGGAGGGCGCCACACGCCGTTCTTCGACGGGTACCGGCCGCAGTTCTACTTCCGTACGACGGACGTGACGGGAGCAGCGAAGCTACCGGAGGGTGTGGAGATGGTGATGCCGGGCGACAACGTGCAGATGGAAGTGGAGTTGATCACGCCGATCGCGATGGACAACCAGTTGAGGTTCGCGATCCGCGAGGGTGGACGCACGGTGGGGTCGGGTGTCGTAACGGAGATCTTGGAATAGTGGCGCGAGAAAAAATCACTTTGGGGTGCTCCGAATGTGCGGAGCGGAATTACAGTCAGACGAAGAACAAACGTCTGCACCCCGAGCGGGTCGAGTACAGGAAATACTGCCGTCGGTGTAGGCAGCACACGATGCATAAAGAGACCAAATAGCGGATCGGCGGATGGCGATAGTATCGAGAATCACCGCGGCACGTGACTTCATCGAGGAGTGCTGGGACGAGCTCTCCAAGGTGACGTGGCCGGATCGGGATCAGCTCAAGAGCGCGACCATGGTCGTGATCGCGTTCGTGATCTTGATTTCCGCCATCATCTGGATCATGGACGTTGTGTCCAGGTGGATCATCGGTCTCATCATGGGGGCCTTTGGCGCGTGAGGACCGCTGTGAGCGAGCGGGTACTGAGCGAGCAGCTACTGAGCGAGCCGCTACGATGACGATCATGGCCGAATCCACATGGTACGCGGTTCAGACGTACTCCGGGCACGAGAACAAAGTCCAGAAGCTGATTCAGCGGCGTATCGAGGAACAGGCCGGTTCTGAGGACGAGAGGGAAATCCGTGACGTCGTGGTCCCGACACAAGAAGTCGTCGAGATTCGCAACGGCAAACGCGTTACCGTAACCCGGCGGCTTTATCCGGGATACGTGCTCGTGAACTTGGACTTGAATGAAAGGACCATGCACACGGTCAACAATATTCAAGGTGTGATCAAGTTCGTGGGCGCCGGGAAGTCTCCGCAGCCGCTGCACGAGGAGGAGATCAACAAGATTCTCGGAATCAAGGTCGAGAAGGACGACGACGAGACTCACGAAGAGATTCCGTTCCACGTCGGGCAGGTGGTGGAGGTGACCCAGGGTCCCTTCAGCGATTTTTCGGGGACGATCAAGGAAGTCTACCCCGAGAAGGGCAAGGTCAAGGTCGAGGTGTCGCTCTTCGGTCGGCCCACATCGGTCGAGTTGGACTACACGCAGTTGAAGGGCTTCTAGGATTCCATAGGCGAAGGTCCAGGATAGAGAATGGCAAAGAAGGTCATCGCTTTCATCAAGCTTCACGTCACCGGGGGGCAGGCCAACCCGGCTCCACCGGTCGGCCCCGCGTTGGGTCAGCAGGGCGTGAACATCATGGAGTTCTGCAAGCAGTTCAACTCCAAGACCCAGCAGCAAAACGGGGTCACGATTCCGGTCGAGATCACGGTCTATGCGGATCGTTCTTTTTCATTCATCACGAAGACGCCCCCGGCGTCGTTCCTGATCAAGAAGGCCGCTGGTGTACAAAAGGCGTCCGGCGAGCCGAATCGCGACAAAGTTGGAACGGTGACACGTAGGCAGCTCGAAGAGATCGCTGGGATCAAGATGGAGGATCTCAACACTAAGGACCTGGACGCCGCGGTCCGCATGTTGTCTGGTAGCGCGCGGTCGATGGGCATCGAGGTCGTCTAGAAAGAGGTCGTCTGGGAAGAGGTCGTCTAGAAAGAGGTCGTCTGGGAAGAGGTCGTCTAAGAAGAAGAAGGTCGTCTAAGAAAAAGAAGTCCGCCGAACCACCCGCTGAGGACCGCCAGGGGTGGGAGGACGAAACAAGTCGGTTCGAAGAATATGCCAAAACACGGCAAGAAATTTCGGGAGGCTCAAGCCAAGGTGCCGCCCGGTGTCCAGTTCAAACCCGATGAGGCGGTTCAGATGGTCAAGGACCTCGCTTCGGCGAAGTTCGACGAGACCGTCGAAATGGCCACCTGCTTGAACGTCGATCCGCGCAAAGCCGACCAGATCGTGAGGGGCACCGTCGTGCTGCCGCACGGCACTGGTAAGGTGACACGTGTGTTGGTCATCGCCCAGGGTGAAAAAGAGACCGAAGCTGTTGAGGCTGGAGCGGATTATGTGGGCACTGAGTACCTGGAAAAGATCCAGGAGGGATGGCTGGACTTCGACGTGTGTGTGGCCACCCCCGACCTCATGGGAAAGGTCGGGCCGCTTGGAAGGATCCTGGGGCCTCGGGGCTTGATGCCGACGCCCAAGGGTGGGACGGTGACCTTCGACGTCGGGCGTGCGGTGAAGGAAATCAAGGGCGGAAAGATCGAATACAGGGTCGATAAGACCGGGAACGTACATGTGCCGATTGGGCGCGTCTCTTTCTCTCCAGAACAGCTCGACGAGAA
Organism: Gemmatimonadota bacterium; assembly: GCA_022563405.1. Taxonomy (GTDB): domain Bacteria; phylum Gemmatimonadota; class Gemmatimonadetes; order Longimicrobiales; family Gaopeijiaceae; genus UBA822. The sequence goes on from JADFNK010000037.1 coordinate 9,628, forward strand.
TCTGGATGCGATCATGGATTCGATCATGCGGGCCAAGCCCTCGGCGTCCAAAGGCACGTACGTGAAGAGTGTCACGGTGTCCAGTACGATGGGCCCGGGCGTGGCTATCGATCCGAACCTGTTTCGCCGGAGCGCAAAATGAACCGGACAGAAAAACAGGCCTTCGTGGACGATTTCCGCCAAAAGGTTCAAGAAGCTCCGGTGCTTTACCTGACGGATTTCTCCGGTCTGGACGTGAAGTCCATGACCCTTCTCCGCCAGCAGCTCAGGGACTCCGGGGCCGAATACCTGGTGGTGAAGAATCGGCTGGTCAAACGTGCCATCGCCGATTTGGATATACCGGATATCTCCGAGGCATTACTCGGCCCGACCGGTGTCGTGCTGGGCTACCAGGGGGTGGTCGAGCCTGCCAAGGTGGTGAGCGATTTCGCCAAGGAGCACGACGACAAACCGGTGTTCAAGCTGGGTATTGTCGACAACAAGGTCGTCTCCGTCGCCGAGATCCAGCGGCTGGCCAAGCTTCCGCCGCGCGAGCAACTCCTAGCCGAGTTGGCTGGGGCCCTGGAGGCGCCGATGGCCGCGTTGGTGAGTGCCCTCGAGGGTAAGATCCAGGAAATGGCGGGGCTCCTGGATGCGTTGAGGGAGCAGAAGGAAGGCCAAGGAGCGGAGTCGCCTGAACCTGAGGCGGAGTCGTCAGAAGCGTCGTCAGAAGTTGAGGCCGAGTCGCCTGAAGCTGAGGCGGAGTCGCCTGACGCTGAGGATGAGTCGCCTGACCCCGAGAAATGAGAACTAGGAATCCATAGTCACACCCCGGCCCAGGCCGGGTGAACCCAGGAGAAAGCCACCATCATGGCTACCAACCAAGAAGAGCTTCTCGAAACCATTGGCAGCATGACCGTGCTCGAACTCTCGGAGTTCGTAGACGCGTTCAAGGACAAGTTCAACGTGACCGCTGTGGCGGCGCCGGTGGCGGTAGCCGGTGGTGCCGGTGCGCCTGGTGACGAGGCCGCCGAAGAGAAGGTCGAGTTCGACGTCGTCCTCGAGGGTATCGGCGACAAGAAGATCCAGGTGATCAAGGTGGTCCGAGAGGTCACGAGCCTGGGTCTCAAGGAGGCCAAGGACGTAGTCGATAGTGCTCCGAGCACGGTCAGGGAGGCCCTTGGCAAGGAGGAAGCCGAGCAGATCAAGGCCAAGTTGGAGGCGCAGGGCGCGACGGTAGTGCTGAAGTAGCAGGCGAGTCCCTGTGACTCTTCCTCTCGGTCTTGCCGAGAGATCTCGGATCGGACTCGAAAAGCGCCGCCGCTACGGACTCACCCCGTGTGGGTCTGGGGTAGCGCACGCGTGTTTGACGGTGGTCCATTCCCGTAGTCATCGACCATATGCTTGTTCGGCTCTCCCTTCGGGGCGCGGGCCGGCAAAGGGGAACACCCTTGGATATTAGGAAAGATGCCCGTCCGGTTGTGAGCTTTGCGAAGCTCAAGTCTGTCATGCCGATGCCCAATCTTCTGGACGTCCAGCTCCGGTCTTTCGAGAAGCTCGTCGAGCAGGATGTCGATGTGAAGGAACAGTGGGATTTTGGCCTCGATCGCGTTTTCGCAGAAATTTTTCCGATCTCCGACGTCAACGAGAACTTCACTCTCGAGTACGTAACGGCGTCTCTCGGTGAGCCGAAGTACTCGGTCGAAGAGTGCATCGAACGGGACATGACCTACGCGGCACCCTTGAAGGCGCTGTTGCGGTTGATCGTGTGGGAGCGTCCGGAAGAGAACGGCAAGGGGAAGAAGGGGGAAAAGGGGGAAAAGCGTCCGGGAGATATCATCGAGAAAGAAGTCTATCTCGGCGATCTGCCGCTCCTCACCGAGTTGGGCACGTTCGTCATCAACGGTGCCGAGCGGGTCGTGGTGAGCCAGTTGCATCGTTCTCCGGGTGTGGTCTTCGAGGAGAACATCCATCCGAACGGCTCGAAGCTTCACAGTGCCCGTATCATTCCTTTCAGGGGCTCGTGGGTCGAATTCAGCATCGACATCAACCACATCTGTTATGTCCACATCGACAAGAAGAAGAAGTTCCCGGCAACGGCCCTCCTGAGGGCCTTCGGGTACGGAACGGATGCGGACATCTATCAGCTCTTCTTCACGACCAAGGTGGTCAATCCCATGGCCCTGGATAAACAGGGCAACAAGGAGATCCTCGGGAGCGTCCTGGCAGAAGAGATCGTCGACCGTGAGACGGGTGAGGTGTTGGTCGAGGAATCCACGGAGGTCGATGAGGACGTGGCCGAGCTCCTGGAACGGGATGGCCGAAAGAAGGTGAAGATCTACGCGAGCCAGCAAGAGACCGGACGAGAGAGTCCGATCGTCAAGAACACCTTGAAGAAGGATCCCACCAACAGTGAAGAAGAGGCGCTCTCCGCCATCTACTCGCTGCTGAGGCCCGGCGACGCGCCGAACATGGAGACCGCGAGGGCGGCGATCGAGCACGTCTTCTTCAATCCGAAACGATACGATTTGGGCCGTGTGGGCCGCTACAAGATCAACAAACGTCTGGGTTTGAAGACCCCGGCGCATGTCGCTGTCCTCACCAAGGAAGACTTTATCGAGATCCTCCGTTACCTCATCGAGTTGAGTGAGGGGCGTGGTACTACGGACGATATCGACCACCTCGGAAACCGCCGTGTCCGCACCGTGGGCGAACTCATCGCGAACCAGTTCTCGGTGGGATTGTCTCGGATGGCACGGTTGGTCAAAGAGCGCATGTCGATCAATACGGATCCCGAGAAGATCAACATCGACGACCTCGTGAACGCCCGCACGGTGTCCGCGGTCATTCAGGCGTTCTTCGGTTCGTCACAGCTCAGCCAGTTCATGGACCAGACGAACCCGCTGGCCGAATTGACTCACAAACGACGTCTTTCCGCCTTGGGCCCCGGCGGCCTGACACGGGAACGTGCCGGGTTCGAAGTGAGAGACGTACACTACTCCCACTACGGGCGCATGTGTCCGATCGAGACGCCGGAGGGACCGAACATCGGCCTCATCACGTCGCTCACGACGTACAGCCGAATCAACGAACTCGGCTTCGTCGAGACGCCGTACCGGCGCGTGGTCAACAAGAAAGTCACGAACAAGATCGAATGGCTTTCGGCCAACGAAGAGGAAGACGTCCGGATCGCTCAGGCCAATGCTCCTTTGGATGAGAAAGGGAACTTCGTCAACGAGTTGGTCTTGTGTCGGGAGCGGGGTGACTTCCCGTTGCTCAAGCCGGACGTCATCGACTATATGGACGTGGCGCCGGACCAGCTCGTATCGGTGGCGGCGGCGTTGATTCCGTTCCTCGAACACGACGACGCGAACCGCGCGCTCATGGGCTCGAACATGCAGAGGCAGGCGGTGCCGCTTCTGTTTCCCGACGCCCCGCTCGTGGGGACGGGCCTCGAGTTCAAAGTAGCGAGGGACTCCGGAGCCATCATCACGGCGCGCCGGGGTGGAAAGGTCGTTCGTGTGACCGCGGATGAGGTGGTCGTCGATACCGGAAGTGTTACGCCCGGGCAGAGCGATCAACCCCTCGCGAAGCTGGCTCAGTACGATCGTTATCGGTTGAAGAAGTTCTATCGGACCAATCAGGACACGGCGATCAACCAAAGACCGTTGGTGTCCAACGGCGAGGTGGTCGAACCGGGCGACATCATCGCGGACGGGCCTTCCACGGACAACGGCGAGCTTGCACTGGGACGTAACGTGCTCGTCGCATTCATGCCGTGGTACGGCTACAACTTCGAAGACGCCATCGTCATCAGCGAGAAACTCGTGAAGGAGGACGTGTTTGCGTCCATCCATATTCAGGAACTCGAGCTTCACGTGCGGGACACGAAACGGGGGATGGAGGAGATCACGCGCGAACTCCCGAATGTGGCGGAGGAGAGCCTGGTCGACTTGGACGAGCGCGGTATTGTGCGGGAGGGCGCTCGCCTCAAATCAGGTGATATTCTGGTCGGTAAGATTACGCCGAAGGGCGAGACCGAGCTCTCTCCGGAAGAGAAGCTGCTCACGGCCATCTTCGGAGAGAAAGCCAAGGACGTGAAGGATTCTTCCTTGAGGGTCCCGCCCGGAATGAGCGGTACCGTCATCGACGTGAAGATCTTCTCGCGCCGCATCGACGATCCGCTACTCGAAAAGGAACACGGTGCCCGCATCGGAGAACTCCGGAAGCTGGAGCGCGACGAAATCCACCGCGTCTCGGCAGCCAGAGACGAGGAGCTGCGAGAGATTTTGCACCTCAATACGGTGACCTTGGCCTTGAAGAAAGGGACGGTGGACCCCTTCCTCGAGGAAGGCACGAAGCTCACTCAGAATTTGGTCGCCGATCTGGACTTTTCGGAGCTCGACCTCAGCACGCTGAAGGTGAAGAGCACAGAAGCGAACACGAAAATCCGCAGGGTGGTGGACGAGTCCCAGCACCGTATCGAGCGCGTGAAGCGGAAGACCGAAGAACACATCGACAAGGTCTTCCAGCCGGACGAGCTTCCGCCCGGTGTGGTCCAGCTGGCGAAAGTCTACATCGCCGAGAAACGGAAGATCTCCGTGGGCGACAAGATGGCCGGCCGGCACGGAAACAAGGGGATCATCGCTCGTATCGCTCCGGAAGAGGACATGCCGTTCCTCCCGGATGGAACCCCGGTCGAAATTGTGCTGAATCCGCTGGGTGTGCCGTCTCGGATGAACGTGGGGCAGATTCTCGAGACTCATCTGGGATGGGCGGGACGGGTACTTGGATTCGAGGCGAAGACACCGGTGTTCCACGGTGCCTCGGAGGACGAGGTCGGTCTTCTCCTCAAGCTCGCTGGCCTTCGTTGGGCACATGAGTGCCTCGACATCAAGGCAGATCCACCCCCGCTCGATGCGGAATCGACCGCCCAGTTGATCGACCTGGCGCGTGATCTGCCGAAGCGAGAGATAGCCCACGCTGCAGACGGAAACGGAAACGGCGGTGACCCCAGGAGGGTCGGGATCGGACGTACAGTCGACGCCTACCTGGGACTCGAGCTCTCGAAAGCCCAGCTGGAATTCTTCGTCCGTCTGAAGAACTATTTGGTCCGGGCCGGTAAGGAACTGGCCGAACGGCAGGGGACCGGGTTCGCGGAGACTTTCCCGGCCATCGCTCATCTCTCTCGAAAGAGGAAACTGGACGAAGGCTTGGACGCCGCTTCGCTGGAGATCATGGACTTGGCAAAGATCCTGCCGAACGGGAAGATCATGCTGCGTGACGGACGCACTGGGCGACAGTTCGACTTCCCGGTCACGGTAGGCGTCATCTACATGCTCAAGCTCAGCCATCTCGTGGACGACAAGATCCATGCTCGGAGCATCGGCCCGTACTCCCTCGTTACACAGCAACCTCTTGCTGGCAAGGCACAGTTCGGCGGCCAGCGATTCGGGGAGATGGAGGTGTGGGCGCTAGAGGCGTACGGCGCCGCGCACACGCTGCAGGAGATTCTCACGGTGAAATCGGACGATGTCGCGGGCCGCTCGAAGGTATACGAAGCCATCGTGAAGGGAGACAACCTCCCGCAACCAGGGATGCCGGAGTCATTCAACGTGCTTGTCAAAGAGCTTCAGGCGCTCGGTTTGAGTGTCAAGCTCGGCCGGGAGGAATAGATCTATGATTGATTTCCCGAGAACGAGAGATCAAAACGCCGCGGACTTCGATTACATCGAGATCAAGATCGCCTCTCCGGAAAAGATCCGTTCGTGGTCTTTCGGCGAGGTGACGAAGCCCGAGACCATCAACTACCGTTCCTTCAAACCGGAGCGGGACGGTCTGTTCTGTGAACGCATCTTCGGCCCGGTCAAGGACTGGGAGTGCCACTGCGGGAAGTTCAAGAGGATCCGTTTCCGCGGGCATGTCTGCGACCGTTGCGGCGTCGAGGTCACTCTGTCCAAAGTGCGCCGCGAGCGAATGGGTCACATCGAGTTGGCCGTGCCGATCTGCCATATCTGGTTCTTCAAGACGCTCCCCAGCCAGTTGGGATACCTGGTGGGGATGACGCTCCGGGATCTGGAGAAGGTCATCTATTACGCGTCCTACGTGGTGACCCATCCGGGTAAGCAGGACCTGGAGTTCCTCGACCTGCTCGATGAGGACGAGTACTACGATCTCCGTGTGAAATCGCGGGACGAGGGCGACGAAAGGTTCAAGGCCGAGATCGGCGCCGAGGCGGTTCGTACGCTCCTCACCATGCTCGACAGCCCTGAGAGGCGGATCAACGACCGCAACTCGGATGGCAAAGGACTCGGGCGCCTGGCCAAATGGCTGAGGATCGAGATCGCGACGGAGACTTCGCAGCACCGTAAGAAGAAGAAACTGAAGAGGCTGAAGGTCGTCGACGCACTCCGGAACTCAGGTGGCTCGGAGAACGAGCCGAATCGTCCCGAGTGGATGATCATGGACGTGGTCCCTGTAATTCCGCCCGACTTGAGGCCTCTCGTGCCCCTCGACGGAGGCCGGTTCGCTACTTCCGACTTGAATGATCTTTACCGAAGGGTCATCAACCGGAACAACCGCCTCAAGAAACTCATCGACATGAAGGCACCGGAGGTCATCCTTCGGAACGAGAAGCGAATGCTCCAGGAGGCCGTGGACGCGTTGTTCGATAACGGGCGGCGGTCGAAGGCCATCCGTGGTCGCGGCAAACGTCCACTCAAGTCGTTGTCCGACATGCTCAAAGGGAAGCAGGGGCGCTTCCGCCAGAACCTGCTCGGGAAGCGCGTCGACTACTCTGGCCGCTCGGTCATCGTGGTGGGTCCCGAGCTCAAGCTGCACCAATGCGGCCTTCCCAAGGCGATGGCCGTGGAGCTCTTCAAGCCTTTCATCATCCATGAGCTGGAGAAGCGGGGAGAGGCCGAGACCGTCAAGCGGGCGAAGAAGATCGTCGAACGGAACGATCCGAAAGTTTACGAGGTCCTCGAGGACATCATCAAGGATCACCCGGTTCTGCTGAACCGGGCGCCCACCCTCCACCGGTTGGGAATTCAGGCTTTCGAGCCTGTCCTCGTGGAAGGGAAGGCGATCCGCATCCATCCGCTCGTGTGTGCGGCGTTCAACGCCGACTTCGATGGGGACCAGATGGCGGTCCACGTGCCGCTTTCGTTCGAGGCTCAGTTGGAGGCACGCGTGTTGATGCTCTCGAGCAACAACATTCTGCTCCCCTCCAACGGGCGGCCCGTCGCGGCTCCGTCGCAGGACATGGTGATCGGAATCTACTACCTGACCAAACCCTCCCTGGAGATCTCCGATCTCGAGGTTGTGGCGTACAACCTCAAGGCGGACAAGAACGACCGGGCCAGTGCTGAGGAAGCTCTGGACAAGCTCTACGAGGGAATGCCCCGCTTCTCGACGTACGGAGAGGTGGAGATGGGCATGGAAGCCGAGCGCCTGCAGTTCGGAAGCCCGTGTTGGTACTGGGTTGCCAAGCACTCGAGCGAGGACGGGGAGGTTCCCGGCAAGTGGCTGCGCACTACCGCCGGCCGCGTGCTCTTCAACTCCATCATTCCCGAGGAATTGGGGTTCCTGAATCAGACCTTCGGAAAGGGGGAACTGAACGACCTCGTCTTCGACTCCTTCACGACGGTCGGGCTGACCAAGACGACCGAATTCCTCGACCACCTCAAGGACTTCGGCTTCCGCTACGCGACCATGGGCGGGGTCAGTGTGGGTATCGCGGACCTGGAGGTGCCCGAAGAAAAGTCGCAGATCATCCAGGAGGCCAGCGAGCAGGTCGCACGGTTCCAAGAGGCCTACGCCAGCGGGTACATCTCCAATGGGGAGCGGTACAACAAGGTCATCGACGCATGGACCCACGCGAACAACGACGTGGCGGATGCGATGGTCAAGCGCTTGGAGCGTTCTCAAGAAGGGTTCAACCCCGTCTACATGATGATGACGTCGGGAGCGCGAGGGAATCGCGACCAGATGCGGCAGCTGGCGGGGATGCGCGGCCTGATGGCGAAGCCACAAAAGAAGCTGACCGGGGGCATCGGTGAGATCATCGAGAGCCCGATCAAGGCGAACTTCCGCGAGGGCCTCAGTGTGGTCGAGTACTTCATCTCGACGCACGGGGCGAGAAAAGGTCTCGCCGACACGGCTCTCAAAACCGCTGACGCAGGGTACCTCACCCGGCGCTTGGTCGACGTGGCGCAGGACGTCACGATCACCTCGGACGACTGCGGTACCATACTCGGTCTCGAGATGGTGGCCCTCAAGGAGGGTGAAGACATCATCGAGCCGCTTCCCGACAGAATCGTGGGTAACGTTGCACTCGAAGACGTCTACGATCCGATCGATGGGGAGCTTCTGGTCGCGGCCGGTGAGCTCATCTGGGAGGATGCGGCCGAGGCGATCGAAGCCGCGGGCATCCAGGTCGTCAAGATCCGGTCGGTCCTCACGTGTGAGTCGAAGCGGGGACTTTGCCGGATGTGTTATGGACGAAATCTGGCGACGCACCAGATGGTCGATATCGGGGAGGCCGTGGGTATCTTGGCGGCCCAATCCATCGGTGAGCCGGGTACGCAGCTGACGCTTCGTACGTTCCATATCGGAGGCACCGCAGCACGAATCGCGGCTCAGACACAGCGCCGATCGAAGATCGAGGGTGTGGTGAGCCTGGACCGGGTGACCACGGTCAAGACGCCTGACGATGACCAGATCGTGACGTCCCGCGAGGGCCAGATTGTTCTCAAGACGGAGGAAGGCCTGGTTCGCAGTCGCCTGAGTGTGCCGTATGGCGCCACACTGGTGATCAAGGAAGGGCAAACCATCAACCCCGGCGATGAGTTGTTCAATTGGGATCCGTACTCGGAGCCGATCGTCGCCGATGCCGGCGGCGTCGTGAAATTCGTCGATATCGTCGATGATCAGACGATGCGCGAGGAGTTGGACGAGGCCACGGGCCGTCGCCAGATGACGATCATCGAAGATCGCGACAAGAAGCTTCATCCGACCATTCAGATCAGAAAGAAGACCAAGAAGTCAGAGAAGCTACGTGAGTTCATCATGCCGGTGGGAGCCGCTCTCACGATCCATGATGGGGACGAGGTCGCCCCCGGTGACACCATTGCCAAGATCAGCCGGGAGGTTTACAAGACTCGGGATATCACGGGTGGGTTGCCGCGCGTGGCCGAGCTGTTCGAGGCTCGCCGGCCGAAGGATCCCGCGGTTATCACGGAGATCGACGGTGAAGTCCGCTTTGGCGACATCAAGCGCGGCAAACGCGAAGTTATCGTTACGCCCGACACGGGCGAGGAGGACGAGCGGGCCTACATGGTGCCCGTCGTCAAACACATGCGAGTCCACGAAGGTGACCGCGTGCGTGCGGGCGATCGACTCTCCGAGGGACCGATCAATCCGCACGATATTCTGAAGATCCGGGGCCCGAGAGCCGTCCAGGAATATCTGCTCAACGAGATCCAGGAGGTCTACCGACTCCAAGGTGTGAAGATCAACGACAAACACATCGGTGTGATCGTTCGCCAAATGCTCCAGAAGGTGAAGATCACGGATCCGGGGGAGACGATCCTTCTCGAGGGCGAGAACGTCGACCGGGTGGAATTCCGGGACGTCAACCACAAGGCGATCCAGGCTTCACTCAAGCCCGCGCGCTCCGAGCCGCTCCTCCTTGGAATTACGAAGGCCAGCCTGACAACCGAGTCCTTTATCTCGGCGGCGTCCTTCCAGGAGACGACGAGGGTGCTGACGGACGCGGCCGTTCGTGGGGCCAGGGACGATCTGAAGGGGCTCAAGGAGAACATCATCATCGGGCACCTGATTCCGGCTGGGACCGGAGTGCACAGATTCCAGGGTGTGGAGTTCATGGTGGAGAAGTCGTTCTACGAGGAGGAGATTCTTCCGCTGGGGTCGCCGGACGAGCTTGTGGCTGAGGAGGCTACTGCGGACTGAAGGGTGTGGTCGAGCGTCGTCGCGGTCCCGCTGCGCCGGCGCTGCGTGCCGCGGCTTTGCCGCGGAACGGACGCTCCACGGCGTCGCCGCGTGCCGCGGCTTGCCGCGGATCGTCGCTGCGGGACCGCGACGACGCTCGCCTCCATCATGTCGCTTGTTGGGCGTTGGCGGGAAGGACGTTGGGGGCGTGGCGGGCCACGGCTTCGCCGCGGATCTTCGCTGCGGGACCGCGACGCTCGGCTCAATCATGTGGGTAGGGCGGGCATTGGCGCGGCGGTGACGATGCGCAACTCAATCTCCCTGTTTTTGGCTCGTGGGCCTATCTTTGTGCATGTGCGCTGACCGTACGACTCCTCCCCACACGGTCCCATGAGTGACGAATTGCCAACGAAACAGGACGTTGGATCTCCCCGGCAGATGAAGAACGTCGACGAGATCGAGTTGGTGCCGGGGTCCTCGTGAATGGACAAAATCGACCGTCTCGGGTGGGCGGCTGGGATTACGTTCGTCTCCTACGGGCTCCGCATTGGGATCCGCGTGAGCAGTCCGGAGATCATGGATCGGATCAAAGGACTGCTTCCGCCGAAGGCCAAGCCGGCTCGCGGGCCACGCGTCGAGCGTCTGTATTCGCTGATCGTCAGCGGAACCAAGGCCGGCTCCCACGTTCGCCGTATCAATGTTCTGTATGGGGACGCGGTGCGGCTGGCACGGTCGAAGGACACGGAGCCGGTACTCGAAGCGCTCGAGAGGGATCTGCAGCTATACGTCGCCGAATGGGCCCGCCGCAGGGTGTTTGTCCATGCGGGTGTCGTGGGCTGGCGGGGTAGGGCAATCGTCATCCCTGGGCGTACTATGAGCGGCAAGACGACCCTGGTTAAAGCTTTGGTCGAGGCAGGGGCGACGTATTACTCGGATGAGTACGCCGTTCTCGATGAGCGTGGGCGGGTGCATCCCTATCCGAAGCCTCTGTCGATACGGGACAACGGGGGAGGACGCGCGAAGGAGATCCTCCCGGAAGCTTTGGGTGGAACAACCGGTGTCAAACCGCTCCCAGTGGGTTTGGTCGTCACGACGAGCTACCGCGAGGCCGCACGTTGGCGACCCCGCCAACTCTTGCCGGGGCGCGCCGTCATGGCGCTTCTGGCCCATACGGTCTCGGTCAGGAGGAAGCCGGAACGGGCTCTGACCGTGTTGCGCGAGGTCGTCGCCGACGCGTTGGTGCTGAAGGGTGTGCGCGGCGAAGCGGCCGAAACCGCCGAAAAGCTCTTGAGACGGGCGGAACAGGCGGCCCGAGGTTCATGAGAGAGTACCTGGAGACCGGTATGCGGGGCGCGGAGGACGGGTGTGTGGCTTGTGCGCATCGCATGAAGAGTGAATCGTTGTAGTATCGAACACGCACTACCGATTCGCAGTGAGGTACCCATGGAAACGACAAGAGCGCTGATGCCCCGGGCGAGGCAAGACGAGCTGGTTGTCGAAGAACTGCGGGACGAAACCCTGGTCTACGACCTCGAGCGTCACAAGGCCCGTTGCTTGAACCCCACGGCGGCCTTGGTTTGGCGGCATTGTGACGGGCAAACGAGCGTGGCCGAGGTAGCCGCACTGCTGGAAGAGCAATCGGCCACGCCCGCGGACGAGTCGGTGGTGTGGATGGCACTAGACCGCTTGAGCAGGGCACACCTGTTGAGTGAGCCGGTGACATTACCGGCAGAGAGAGCCCGATACTCGCGGCGGGAAATGTTACGAACCCTGCGGCGCGTTGCCGGAATCTCGCTTCTCTTGCCGGTGATCGAATCGATCGTCTCGCCCCTCGCGGCGGCACAAGCCTCGTGTATTTCTATTGCGGTCTGCGGAAGCTTTCCCATAAGTGCGTGCGGGGGCGCCCCGATCTGTGGGGACCCAGGCCAGTGCTGCGAGAGACAAGGCCAAACCTGCACGTCCAAGAAATGTTGATGGGGCTGCGGGGGTGAAATACCTGAAGTGAGATCGTGGCAGGCGGCTCCGCTCTCTGACAACGACCCCAGACGCCTCGGCAAAGCGGTAGCCTCGGCCCTCGCCGGAGCCTGGCGCGCTTCCCCATCACCACCGTCCCCGTCTCTCACGCCGGCCGCCCTCACCGAGGTCACACCCCTGCTGCTCCGCACGGGAGCGGCGAGCCTCGCGTGGTGGCGGATGCGGTCGTCCGAGTTAGGCACCACCGCGGCTGCCCACGAACTCCGGCAGGCGTACCGTATGTACACGCTGCAGGCCGGCCGTAAAGAGGACCAGATCGTTCAGGCCATCACGCTACTTCGGTCGGCGGGGGTCGAACCGCTGCTGGTCAAGGGTTGGGCGGTCGCTCGGCTGTACCCCGAACGCGGGCTGCGACCCTATGGAGATATCGACCTGTGTGTTCGACCGGAGCAATATGCGGTCGCGGTGACTGCGCTCGCTGCTCCGGGGGCCGAGACGATCGTAGTCGATCTGCACAAGGGTCTCCCTCAGCTCCACCGCCCTTCGCTGGATAAAGTCTACGAGCGATCCCAACTGGTACGGCTGGGCGACGTCGACGTGCGGATATTGGGAACCGAAGATCATCTCCGCTACATGTGCGTACATATGTTGCGACATGGTGCGTACCGCGGCCTGTGGTTGTGCGACGTCGCCGTGGTGCTGGAATCTCTGCCTAAGGATTTTGACTGGGCGTATCTGCTGCGGGGAGACCGGCGGTGCGCGGATTGGGTCGCCTCCAGTGTGGGCCTGGCTCATCAGCTTCTCGGGGCCCGTCTGGACGGCATTCCACCGGAGGAGAGGACCAGATCCTTGCCCCGATGGCTTCTTCCCTCGGTACTCAGACAGTGGTCGATCGGGGAGCACTACATGGATAGTGTCCCGTCGATGGCGTATGCCCTCCGGCATCCCACGCAGCTGCTAAAGGCGCTCCGCCTCCGTTGGCCCAATCCGATTCAAGCCACCGTGCGTGTCGGAGGGCCGTTCAACGAGCTTCCCCGGCTACCGTTTCAGCTGGCGGAGTGTGTCTCCCGAACGACCTACTTCATCACGCAGATGCCGTCGATGGTCCGCCAGAGATCCTTACGCCCAGTGGGGGGGTGGGGGACACCTCCGATAGCCAAAAAAGGGGGGGAAGGGGCGTAGGCAATGATGGAGCAGGAAGGCCGAACGCCCGATGCGCGGTCCACGCTCCCCTGACAATCATCGAACCCCCCGGAATCCCTCAGCCCGCGCCGGTTTTCGGCATGCCGGAGCCCGTTGACACCCCCATACACCTCATTTAAGTTTCCCGGTCTGTCCAACGGAGGTGCCGAAGCGTCGGTGGCTCCGGGTAGATCGGCGCTGAGTGGCGCTTTTTTTTGGCTTTATGGACCTGGCTGGTATGCCGACAATCAACCAACTCGTTCGCAAGGGACGCCGCGAGATTCAGAAGAAGAACAAGTCCCCTGCGTTACAGAAGAGCCCTCAAAAAAGAGGGGTTTGCACACGGGTGTACACGACCACTCCGAAGAAGCCGAATTCGGCGTTGAGGAAGGTGGCTCGGGTACGTCTGACGAACGGGTATGAGGTGACGTCGTACATCCCGGGAGAGGGGCACAATCTCCAGGAGCACTCGATCGTGCTCATCCGGGGTGGACGGGTGAAGGACTTGCCTGGTGTACGGTACCACGTCGTGAGAGGTACGCTGGACGCGTCGGGCGTGACGGCTCGTCGGCAGGGACGGTCCAAGTACGGCGCAAAGCGGCCTAAGTAGGGGATTCCAGGATGAGCCGTCGTTCACGAGCAGTCAAAAGGGAGCTCACTCCCGATCCGAAATACAATTCGGCCGAGGTTACGAAGTTCATCAACAACCTCATGGTCGACGGGAAGAAGTCCCTTGCGGAGAAAATATTTTACGGGGCCCTGACGCTCTGCGAGGAGCGTTCCGGCCAGCCTGGCTTGAACGTATTCACGCAGGCGATCACGAATGCCAAGCCTGCGCTCGAGGTCAAGAGTCGCAGGGTGGGCGGCGCCACGTATCAGGTTCCTATCGAAGTGCGGCCCGAACGTCGGGGCGCTTTGGCAAGTCGTTGGCTGATTAGTTTTGCTCGCAATCGAAGCGAGAAGACCATGACCGAACGGCTTGCGTTTGAGTTCCTGGCTGCGGCCAAGGGAGAGGGAGCGACCATCAAGAAAAAGGACGACACGCACCGGATGGCGGAGGCGAACAAGGCGTTCGCCCATTATCGCTGGTAGTTAAAATCCGCTCGGATCCTGGCCGCCTGTTAGTCGCGGTCGACTAAGGACCCAACTTGCTGTCTCGCGCATGAGCGCCGAGGCACGAAGCGCGGAGGCTGCCGGCGGCATCGAATACGGCAGCTGGGGGAGATCGCGCTTCCTGCTTCGAACTGTTCGTGCGTTTTTTTATGGAAATAGCGAAGAAGTAATAGAGAACAAAACCGATCCAATCGAGATTATAAATGTCCAGACGCACACCACTCGATCGCCTGCGCAATATCGGGATCATGGCGCACATCGACGCCGGTAAAACGACGACGACCGAAAGGGTGCTGTACTATACCGGACGGCTCCACCGGGTCGGCGAGGTCCACGAGGGCGCCGCCACGATGGACTGGATGGAGCAGGAACAGGAGCGCGGGATCACCATTACCGCCGCGGCCACGACCTGTCATTGGGAGCGCTCCGGAACCGAGTACCGCATCAACATCATCGATACGCCGGGGCACGTTGATTTCACTGCCGAGGTGGAGCGGTCTCTGCGCGTACTCGATGGCGCCGTCGCCTTGTTCTGTGCTGTGGGAGGGGTTGAGCCCCAATCGGAGACGGTTTGGCGACAGGCCGACCGTTATGGTGTGCCGCGTATCGCTCTGGTGAACAAGATGGACCGAGTCGGGGCCGACTTCGAACACGTCATCGACATGATGCGGGACAGGCTCGGAGCCAACGCCTTCGCTGTGCAATATCCGCTCGGCGAGGGCGAACTGTTTACCGGGATGGTCGACATCGTTCGTCTCAAGGCTCTCCACTATAAAGACGACATCGATGCGCCGGTGGAGGAGGGCGAGGTGCCCGATTCTCTCCTTGAAAAGATCATGGAGTTGAGGCACGAGATCACGGAGGCCGCCGTCGAGCACGACGACGTGTTGCTCGAGAAGTATTTGGGTGGGGAAGAGCTCACCCAAGAAGATCTCGCGCAGGCGATTCGCACGGCCACGATTGCCGGCAAGATTTTCCCGGTCTTCTGCGGCTCCGCTTTCAAGAACAAGGGGATACAGGCGCTCCTGGACGGGGTTATCGACTACCTCCCTTCACCGCTGGACGTTCCTCCTATCCAGGGCCACCTGCCCCAGCACGACGAGACACTGGTTACCAGGGAAGCGTCCGATGATGCCCCCTTCAGCGCCCTGGCGTTCAAGATCATGACGGATCCGTTCGTCGGAAAGCTGACGTATGTACGGGTCTATTCCGGATCGCTTCCTTCGGGCAGCTACGTCCTAAACGCATCGAAGGATCGCAAGGAGCGGGTCGGACGGTTGCTCCAGATGCATGCGAACAAGCGGGAGGAGCGGGACGAGGTTTTTGCGGGTGATATCGCGGCGGTCATCGGTCTCAAGAACGTCAAGACCGGCGACACGATCTGCCATCCGGACCACCCGATCATTCTCGAGGCGATGAACTTCCCGGAGCCCGTGATCTCGGTTGCGATCGAACCGAAGACCAGGATGGACCAGGACAAGCTCACCAGTGGGCTCGTCAAGTTGGCCGATGAGGATCCGACGTTCCGCGTCCACACGGACGAAGAGACGAGCCAGACCATCATCAGCGGTATGGGTGAGCTGCATCTCGAGATCATCGTTGATCGGCTCCGGCGGGAGTTCGGCGTGGAGGCGAATATCGGGCGTCCGCAGGTGTCCTACCGCGAGACCATCCGAAACCGGTCGGAGAAGGTAGTGGGTAAGTTCGTGCGTCAGACCGGAGGACGTGGACAATACGGCCATGTCGTCATCAACGTCGAGCCGCTGGCTTCAGGCGGGGGGTTCGTGTTCGAGGATCGGGTCAAGGGTGGCGTGATTCCGCGCGAATATATCAGCTCGGTCGAGCAGGGAATCAAAGAGGCTCTCGACTCGGGGGTCTTGGCGGGATATCCGATCATCGACCTGAAAGTGGAGTTGATCGACGGGTCCTACCATGATGTGGACTCGAGTGAAATGGCCTTCAAGATCGCCGGATCCATGGCGATCAAGAATGGAGTGAAACGCTCGTCTCCGGTCCTCTTGGAGCCCGTCATGGATGTAGAGGTCGTAACACCCTCGGACTACATGGGCGACATCATCGGCGACCTTTCTTCCCGCCGTGGTAAGGTGGGTGGAATGACCGACCGCGGCGACGCTCGGATTATCGGAGCGAGCGTCCCCTTGGGCGAAATGTTTGGATACGCGACGACCCTGCGCTCACTGAGCCAGGGTCGAGCTGTTTATACGATGCAGTTCGCACACTACGAAGAAGTTCCCAAGAGTAAGGCCGAAGAGATCATCAATGCGAATGGCGGTGGTCGTTAGCGGTCCCGTTTTTCGGACAAAAGGAGCCACGAGGCGAGAGAGATGGGAAAAGTAAAATTTGAGCGAACGAAGCCACACGTAAACGTGGGAACGATCGGGCACGTGGACCACGGGAAGACGACGCTGACGTCGGCGATCACGATGACGCAAGCGAAGAAATTCGGTGGGGACGCGATTTCGTTCGACAACATCGACAAGGCACCGGAGGAGCGGGCGCGGGGGATCACGATCGCGACGGCTCACGTGGAGTACGAGACCGCGAACCGACACTACGCGCACGTGGACTGTCCGGGTCACGCGGACTACGTGAAGAACATGATCACGGGTGCGGCTCAGATGGACGGAGCGATCCTGGTGGTGAGCGCGGCGGACGGACCGATGCCGCAGACTCGGGAGCACATCCTGCTGGCACGTCAGGTGAACGTGCCGCACGTGGTCGTGTTCCTGAACAAAGTGGACATGGTGGACGACGAAGAGCTGTTGGAGCTTGTGGAGTTGGAGGTACGGGAGCTGTTGAGCGAGTACGGCTTCCCGGGCGACGACACACCGGTGATCAAAGGGAGCGCGCTGAAGGCGATGGAAGCGGAGGGCGAGGGCCCGGACGTGGAGTGCATCCAGGAGTTGATGGAGGCGATCGACACCTTCATCCCGGAGCCGGTGCGTGAGATCGACAAGCCGTTCCTGATGCCGGTGGAGGATGTGTTCTCGATCACGGGCCGCGGGACGGTAGCGACGGGCCGGATCGAGCGCGGGATCGTGAAGCAGGGCGAGGAAGTGGAGTTGGTGGGGATGGGAGCGGACCGCAAGACGGTGGTAACGGGTGTGGAGATGTTCCGGAAGCTGCTGGACGAGGGACGGGCTGGAGACAACGCGGGACTGTTGCTGCGAGGAGTGGGGAAGGACGAGATCCAGCGGGGCCAGGTCCTGGCGAAGCCGGGCTCGATCAAGCCTCACACGAGGTTCATGGGTGAGGTCTACGTGTTGACGAAGGAAGAGGGAGGGCGCCACACGCCGTTCTTCGACGGGTACCGGCCGCAGTTCTACTTCCGTACGACGGACGTGACGGGAGCAGCGAAGCTACCGGAGGGTGTGGAGATGGTGATGCCGGGCGACAACGTGCAGATGGAAGTGGAGTTGATCACGCCGATCGCGATGGACAACCAGTTGAGGTTCGCGATCCGCGAGGGTGGACGCACGGTGGGGTCCGGTGTCGTAACGGAGATCTTGGAATAGTGGCAGACAGAATTCGGATCAGACTCAAGGCCTTCGATCATTGGCTCGTGGACCAGACCGCGACCGACATTGTGCGGACGGCGCAGAAGACGGGCGCCACTGTTCGTGGTCCGATTCCTCTGCCCACGAAACGGGAGCTGTGGACGGTTCTCAAATCGCCCCACATCGACAAGAAAAGCCGTGAGCAGTTCGAGCTCAGAACGCACAAGCGCCTCATCGACATCGTCGATTGCCGCCCGCAGACCGTTGACGCGCTTACCAAGCTCGATCTGCCGGCCGGTGTGGATGTCGAAATCAAGGTGGATTGACGAATAGGGTCGATTGACGAATAGGGTTGAGCGATGGCTGGATTAATCGGAAAAAAGATCGGAATGACCCGGATCTTCAACGAAGACGGAGCCGCGGTTTCCGTGACGGTCGTGGAGGCGGGGCCGTGCCCCGTGCTCCAGATCAAGAGCGCGGAGACGGACGGCTACGCTGCCGTCCAGCTGGGTTTTGGTGCCCAGAAAGACAAGCGGGCGAGCAAGGCCGAAAAGGGGCATGCCGCCAAGGCGGGTGTCGAAGTAGCTCCCCGCATCGTTCGGGAGTTCAAGCTCTCGGAGGGTGATGAATATGAGCTCGGGCAAGCGATCACCGTCGAGGTCTTCGAGATCGGCGACAGCGTGAAAGTGACCGGAACCTCGAAAGGGAAGGGTTTCCAGGGCGTGGTGAAGCGTTATGGCTTCGCGGGCCGGCCGGCTTCGCATGGGCATCCGATGTCCCGAGTCCCCGGATCGATCGGGCCGGGTACAGACCCGTCCCGGGTGATCAAGGGCAAGAAACTTCCGGGCCGTATGGGTGGGGCTCGTGTAAGCCTGCCGAATGCGAAGGTCGTGAGAGTGGACCTGGAACGGAATCTCCTCTTCATCAAGGGTGGGGTGCCGGGGTCCAGAAACAGTTATGTGATGATCCAGAAATGACCCATGCTTAAAGCGCGCTACTACCAGAACGACGGGTCGGAGGGGAAGGCTCAGGCCCTCCCCGAATGGCTTTTCGATGGCGTCGTGCACGAGGATGTTCTGCACCAGGTGATCAAGGCCTATCTGTCGAATCAGCGGCAGGGTACCGCCGCGGCCAAGTCCCGGGGTCAGGTCAAGGGTGGTGCCCGCAAGCCGTGGAGGCAGAAGGGGACCGGGCGAGCCCGGGCCGGAACGATCCGCGCCGTGCAATTTAAGGGCGGCGGCGTCGTGTTTCCTCCCATTCCGCATTCGTGGAGAGAGCGTGTCCCTCGAAAGGTCCGTGCCCTGGCCCGGCGCTCAGCGTTCAATTCCAGGGCGCAGGGAGACAGAGTGGTCTTGGTGGATTCGCTCGAGTTCGACACTCCCAAGACCAAGAAGCTCGTGGAGATGCTTGGGGCGCTCGGGGCCGAGGGGAAGGTGCTTGTCCTCACCGACGGCGTGAACAAGAACCTCTACCTCTCGTCAAACAATCTTTCGAGCGTCATAGTGCAGCCGTTTGGCGAGGAGTCCGTATACGACATCCTGTGGGCCAACTTTCTCGTCATCGAAAAGACCGCGCTCGAGAGTGCCGAGCCGTCCGGTATGGACAAGGCCGCGGTGGAATCGCGGTCCCGAGGCGAGCCCACGGTGAGGGTCAGGGAGAGGGCCGCCGAGGAGGAGCGGGCAGAGAAGAGGAAGGCTCGGCCGGGTCATGGGACCAAGTCCAGGAGGGTCAGGGACGTGGTGCTGGGAGCTGAAATCCTGCCTGATAGGAAGGTTGCCACCCCATCCGAGACAAAGCCCAAGACCAAGCCGTCCAAAGCCCCACCGGTGACCAAAGCGGCGCCCAAGGCCAAGGCCGAGATCGGACCGAAGCCAGGCCCGAGACCGAAACCAAGCCCAAGGGTGAAGCCAAGCCCGAGACC
>JADFNK010000038.1 GCA_022563405.1 Gemmatimonadota bacterium
ACTATTGGACAATGTCACGGCGGGGCCCCAGAAGGAGCCGGACATCCCCCAGGCGGCGATCGCCGCTACGCCCGTCGAACCCGAGTTGAGCACCACTTAGACTCAGGTTCTCCCGGCAGTCAGGTCAAAAGCGAGCGGTAGGCAGCGGCCCCTCTCAAACGATTCGTTGAACTCGGTGGCAAAGAGCCGCCGATCTGGTTCTTCCCGGGTGAGATCGACGACCCCGCCATGTGGTCCAGGAGCCTCTCACTCGCTGAGATCGAGACGGCCCATGAGATGGGCGTCGATGTGGGCTCGGCCGACCTCCAGGGTTATTGGAGCTTCAATGAGGGGGCGGGCCAAACGGCCTTCGACCGATCGCCCGCGTCCAACCATGGATACTTGGGTGCTGATCCAGCCGCGGACTCCGCCGATCCCGACTGGGTGGGTGAATCCCCGTAATCCTTGGCATCCTCACGGCACCGGCTCATCTTTATAGCGTGAATCCTTCAGTCTTGAGCGATCCCCCCGAGGTTTCCGAGGGAGAATGGGCAGGCTGCCTCGGAGTCGTACGCTCTATGCGGGTGGCCATCTTCGTGGTGGCCTACAATGCGGAAGCCCACATCCGCGAGACGTTGCGGCGTATCCCCGCCGATCTGGTTCCCCACCTGGCGGCCATCTACGTCATCGACGACAAGAGCGTCGACCGCACGACGGAGTTAGCCGATCGTCTGAAGGCGGAGGTCCCCAACCTCGAGGTCTTCACCACCCCGTTCAACCAAGGCTATGGCGGAAATCAAAAGCTCGGCTTCAGCTACGCGATTCGTAAACAGTACGACATCGTGGTGCTCCTCCACGGGGACGGACAGTACGCACCCGAGGTCCTCCCACGGATTCTTAAGCCATTCTCGGACCCCGATACCGCCGCCGTCTTCGGCTCTCGTATGATGATCCGCGGAGCCGCCCGGCGCGGAGGTATGCCACTCTACAAGCGCGTTGGGAACCGGATCCTCACGAAAATTGAGAATCGCCTCTTGAACGCGGATCTGACCGAGTTCCACTCGGGATACCGAGCTTATCGCGTCTCGGCGCTGACTGAAATTCCGTTCCAGTACAACACCAACGATTTCCATTTCGACACGGAAATCATCATCCAGCTCCTGGCCAAGGAGAAGAAGATCGTCGAGGTGCCCATCCCCACGTACTACGGGGACGAGATCTGCCGCGTGAATGGCATCGCCTACGCGATGAACTGCATCTCCACGGTGATGCGGTCCCGAGCCAACAGTATTTACTTGGTCCACCATCCGAAATTCGACGTCTTCGACGACGGTGGGTACGTCTTCAAGACGGCTCCCGCCACCGTCCACCAGCACGTCTTGGCGCGCCATTGGGAATCACCCACCAAGGTCCTCGAGCTGGGTGCGGGCCACGGCCGTGTGGCACAGTTCCTACACGAGCAGGGTGCGGACGTGGTGGCCGTGGACCTGCGTAAGCCCGATGTGGATCTGCCCTTTCCATACCTCGAGCTGGACCTCGACGGGAACTTCGCGGACGAGGCCATGGAAGCCTTGAACGGAAAGGCAGATACCGTGGTGGCCCTCGACGTCATCGAGCATCTGCACCGACCTGAACAGAGCCTTCGCGAAATCAGGAGGGTGATGAAGTCGGGCGGCACGCTGCTGGCCAGCACCGCGAACGTCGCTTACGTGCTGGTGCGCATCATGCTCGCCCTGGGTTTCTTCAACTACGGGAAGAAGGGAATCCTGGATCTCACGCACACCCGGCTGTTCACCATCCGCTCCTTCTGCCGAACCCTTGAAGGTGAGGGCTTCGAGGTGCTCCGCGTGAGAGGGTTCGGACCGCCCATCTCGGATATGGTGGGCACATCCGCAATTCTGCGTCTCCTCGACTCCGTGGCCTCGTTCCTGGCAAGGGTCTGGCCGTCCTTGTTCGGTTATCAGTTCCTGGTCGAGGCCCGCCGCCTGGACGACGTGGAGAGTATCCTGGACTCCACGGTCCGGGCCCCTGTGTCCGTCGATCTCGGCGAGGCCGCCCCGTGACGGAGCCGGGCCGGGCTTCGGCATCCTCCGTGGAGCGCTACGGTTACATCGCGGCCCTACTGCTGGTGGGCCTGGCCCTCGTCATCCGTATACCCGGCACCATGGAGTGGTGGTTGAACCCCGACGAGGGCATCTACTTCTCCATTCTCACGCAACCCACGCTCGCCGCCTTCTGGGAAGAGGTGGCGACCAACGCCCACCCACCGCTGTACTACATGATCCTCCGGGCCGTGGGCTTCCTCACCACAGACTTCTTCTGGTTCAGGGCTCTGTCATGGATGTGTGGCGCCGGCGCCGTCTTCGCCCTCTGGGAGTGCGGCCGGGAGATCGCCTGGAAGGATCCCGTTCGGAGGACCGTCACCGGCTTGGTGGCCGCCGCCCTGCTCGTGCCATCCCCGTCGGCGGTCATCCTCTCCCAGGTCATGCGTCCCTATATGCTCCAACTGGCGCTGGTAGCGGGCGCTCTTGCGCTCCTGCTCCGATACGGTCGGGCCCCGGAACGCCGCACACTCCTGGGGTACGTCGTGTTACTCGCCCTGGCGCTGCTCACGCACTACAGCTCGGTCCTGGCGCTCGGGGCCTTGGGCGGCGTGGCCTTCTACCTGATCCTCTCGGCTGGAATGGCCAGAGAGGCCCGCCGGGACCTCGCTCTCGCCCACATGGTTCCCGTGGCCGTGGTGTTGGGCCTCTACGTCTTCCATTTGCGAGGACTCATGGCCTCGGACGTGGCCGACGATGCCCTCCAGGGTTGGTTGAGCGGCTACCTGGTGGGCTCGGTGCGCGAGGCGTGGCTCGCTTTCGTCGGCCTTCAGACCACGATCGCCGGTAGGGGACTGGGAGGACCGGTCACGGTGCTCATGATAGCGGCGCTCGCGGCAGCGGTGGCCCGCAGGGCGTGGCTTCCGGTTGTCGTCGCTGGGTCCGCATTGTTGTTGGGCCTGGTAGCCGCCGCTGCGGGTGTCTACCCCATGGGCGCCATCCGTCATTCTACCTGGATGCTCGCCTTCGCCCTTCCGGCGCTGGCCTGGGGGGTCGGCTTCGTCCTCACTTCAGGGAGGAAATGGGCCTTGGTTGGGGTTGCTGCCGTGGTCGTCCTGGTGGCCGCCCGGGAGAGTGTAGCGATCGGGATCGGCGTCCCCGACAGCCCCTGGGCGGCGCCCGAACGTGTGTTGAGGCGAGCGAATCTGCTGGTGATGGCGGATCTCCTGGATCCGGAAGGCGCCCCTCGTCTGTGGGTCATGGACCAGCAGACGTACTACCTGCTCCTTCCCTTCTACTTCACGGAGCGTCAGGAGGCCAGGTCTGGACCGGACGACACCTTCTTTCACTTCCGGTACGGCAAGCGAGACCTGGTGGTGGTGCAGTCGTGGTCCCTCACGGCCGGGTCCGACGACGCCCAGGACCGCAGCAACCTGAGGTCTTTGACCGATCGGGTGGACCGCTCCGATCTCCACTTGGACATGGGATCGGCGCGGGAGGCGCAGGTGATCGTGGGTGGCTGGCGATCGGAGGTCATAGATCAACTTCTGGCCCTCGAAGAATCGGGGGTGGTCACCAACCATCGCCTGGTCCCCGGGCTTTTCGCTTTCCTGGTGGACATGGAGCGGCTGAACTCCCAGGAGGGTTCGCCGGAGGCCCAGTGAGGTTTAGTTACCGCGATTTGTTACGCCGGTTGTGCAAGACCCACCCCCTGGCACGTCCTCATCTATGTAGGGCAGAAATCACTCGGTCGGGTTCGATGCCCGCCGACCCTCCATACATGAGGTGAATCCGATGCGAAAACTACTCGCCATAGCCGCGACCATCACGGCGGTGACCGTGCCTTCCGTCACCCAGCCCGCCGCGACCGAGTCGACGCCGGCCACTCAAGAATCTCCGAGGTTCCGCTCCACGTCCGCACAGCGTGACGCGGTGTCGATCACCGTGTACAACCAAAATTTTGGGCTCGTACGTGAGATCCGGACGCTCGATCTGTCCTCGGGTCTCGTCACCCTGGAGTACGGCGACGTCGCGTCCGGCATCCAGCCCGAAACGGTCTACATCCGCGCGCTCGGCGGTGGCTCGTTGCAGGTGCTCGAGCAGAACTACCAATTCGACCTGTTGAGCCCCCAGAAACTCCTCGAGAAGTATGTCGGCCGCATCGTAAACGTGTATCGGACCAATCCGCAGACCGGCGAGGACGAGGCGGTCGAAGCGGAGGTCGTGTCGGTGAACGGCGGTACGATCCTCAGGATCGGCGGTGAGATCACGTTCAACTACCCGGGGCGCTTCGGCTTCCCCGAGGTACCCGACAACCTCATCGCGGAGCCGACGCTGCTGTGGCGGCTCGACACAACCGGTGGCCAACAGCAGGTGGAGGTCTCGTACCTCACCAACAACCTGAACTGGAAGTCCGATTACGTCATGATCCTCAATGAGGACGACGACGCGGCGGCGCTCACGGGCTGGGTGACACTCACGAACCGGAGCGGGACCGCGTACGAGAACGCACGGCTCCAGCTGGTCGCGGGCGACGTGCAGCGTGTACAAGGCAACATGAGGCCCGAGGCCCGGTCGAGGATGATGGCCGACGCGATGGCGATGCAGGAAAGAAGCTCGGGTTTTACGGAGAACGCCTTCTTCGAGTACCACCTGTACACATTAGGTCGCCCCGTAGACTTGATGAACAACGAGCAGAAGCAGGTCCTACTCCTCGAGTCCGACGACTTCGGCGTCGAGCGGAAGCTCATCTTCCACGGCGCCACACACTACTACCGGGGCCAATACGGCCAGATTGCGTCGAACCAGAAGGTCGGGGTGTTCCTCGACTTCGAGAACAGCGAGCGGAACGGCCTCGGCATGCCACTTCCGAAGGGCGTCGTGCGTGTCTACAAGCGTGACCACACGGGTGCCCTGCAGTTCATCGGCGAGGACCTGATCGATCACACGCCGCGCGACGAGGAATTACGCATCAAGATGGGCGAGGCCTTCGACGTCGTCGGCGACCGCCGCCAGATGGACTACACGGTGCTCTCGAGCTGCGTGTCTGAAAGCACGTGGCGGATCGATCTCAGGAACCACAAGGACGAAGACGTCGAGGTCATGCTCGTCGAGCCCGTAGGTGGCGACTGGCAGATCCTGTCGTCGACGCACCCCTTCGAGCAGACCGATGCATGGACGTTCACGCTGACGCCCGAGATCGAGGCGAACGGCGAGACGCGCGTCGAGTACCGCGTGCGTGTGCGTTGGTGCTGATTCGTAGCTGAGAGGGCGGCCGAGGCCGTCAGGGGGAGTCCACATCGTGGGCTCCCCCATTTTCGCCTCCCACCGTGACCGAGCACGGACGACGAAGTCCGTGCGAAAGCGTCGATTCTGGCACACATTTGCTATAGGAGTCCCCTCACTCTCCCTGTCCTGCTCCACCCACCCAAGACCAGATGCCCGCAGTCGCCGACCCACCCAGCAAGCGAGTCCCGCCAAGGGCCCTCGTAATTTCCGCGGCGGCCTTGGGCGTGCCCATGATCGCAGCACTGGGGGCACCCGAGGCTTTGGGTGAGTATGGTGCGCTGCTCTGGTTACTTGCGGTCATCCCCGCTTTCCTGCTCGCCTATCATCGGGGTTGGAAGGGCGCGGCGACCGCGCTCGCTCTCGGTATGGCGTCGCTTTCGGTTACGCAGGTCGTGGCAACCGCCATGAACATCGAACTGCCGGACCTTTTGTTGGGGGTCGTCGTCGCCTATATCGGCATCACCCTCGGGATCGGGGGGATGGCCGAACAGATGCACCGCGATAAAGACACCGTGGAGATGATGGCGTACACGGACGGGCTCACGCGCCTGCCGAATCGCCGGCATATCAAACTTTTTCTCGAGAACGAATTTGCCGCTGCCGGACGTGGGCGACTCCTCAGTACCGTGCTCTTCGATCTGGACCATTTCAAGCAATACAACGATCGATATGGGCACGCGGCCGGAGACGAGGCGCTGCGGGTCTTTGCCGACGTGCTCGCCCGGTCCACGCGTCGCATGAATCTCTCGGGCAGACTCGGTGGTGAAGAATTCCTGACCGTTCTGGCGGATACCGGTCCTGAGGGAGCCATGATTTTCGCCGAGCGGGTTCGCACGGTTCTCAAGGGCCACCTCCTCGGTGACCCCCCGCTTTCGGTGAGCGCCGGAATGGCGACGTTTCACCCGGGGATGCGCTCCGCGGACGAATTTCTGGCAGCCGCGGACCACGCCCTTTACCAGGCCAAACACGCCGGTCGTGATCGGGTGAAGATGTTCGGGAACGCCATGGTCGAGTCGTGGGATCCCCCTTCGCTCCCGCCGCCATCAGAGAGCGAGCCGCAAAGCGAGTATCCACGAGCACCCGAAGAGCTTGGCAAGACGCTGCCCCCTGCTACGCTTCTCCCGCATCAAGTAGCGGAGTTTGGGCGAGGCCGCTCCGTGCTGGTAGTCGAGCACGAAGACCCCGCTCGAGAGCGGGTATCGGACTATCTGCAGAGCGGGGGTTTCGCGGTGTACGGGGCGACCGATGCGCAGTCCGCGATTGAGAAGCTGGCGATCGACTACGATGTCGTCGTCGTTTCCTATCCCCTGCCTTCCGCATCGGGCTATGATCTGGTGGCCACGGTCAAGTCGCGCTGGCCCGCGACTCAGGTGGTGGTCGTGACCACGGCCGACAGTGCCCCAGAGGTGGTCGACGCGATGCGAGCCGGCGCGGACCAACTACTCAAGAAGCCGTTCGAAATGGCCGAACTGAGGGTTAAAATCGGCAACGCTCTTCGACGCCGCGATCGCGTGGCGTCTGCACGCATGGAGGCTCGCATGCTGTCGGTCGACTCCGATGAACGATCGGCGGTGACTTGGACACGGATTCGAGCGGGGCTGCTCGGTCTGGTCGAGGCCGCTGAGCTTCACGACCCATACACACGGGGTCACGGCGAGCGCACCGCGAGCTTCGCCGTGGTATTGGGGAAACACATAGGACTCAACGGCGCAGAAATTACAGCGCTGGAGGACGGGGCCCTCCTGCACGGTCTGGGGAAGCTGTCGGTCCCAACCGAGGTCCTCGGGAAGGACGGCGCACTCGACCCCACCGATTGGCTCAGCGTCCGTAACCATCCCAAGTCTGGCCGCTCGATGGTCGAACCCATCGTCACCCATGACATGACCCTCGCCGCCATCACCTGGCACCATGAACGATGGGATGGCACCGGATACCCGGACAAACTTTCCGGCGAGGCCATTCCGATTGCGGCCCGCATTACCGCCATCGCAGATGCGCTCTCGGCCATGGTCTCGGGCCGGGCCTACCGGCGCGCCTACGCTTGGGAAGACGCCGTGTCAGAGATTCGAAAAGACTTCGGAACGGGATTCGATCCCGAACTCGGGCCGGTGTTCGAGGACGCCTTGGAGCAACTCCACCTGATCTATCTGGAGACGGCGCCCGCCGAAGGCTGAGGGGGGTGGTTTACCGATTGCCCGGCGGCGCCAGCGAGACATGAAGGTGGTCCGCGCTTCCGACATGCCGGAGCGTTCTGAAACCCAGCAGCCTGAAGTACACGACCATCGCCTGGTTCCTCCACCGGGCGCGCCCGATGGTGCGGAGATCGACGGCGTGTACATACCCGCTCGATTGGGGAAAGTGGAGCGAGTTGTCCAGAGGGGGGAGCCCCATCCGCGCATAGTCGTCCAACTCGCGGCGCGTGTCGGTGACGACGATGTCCCGGTCGAAAAGGACCGCGGTGCTAAGCGCCACCCGCAAGAGGGGATGTACCGTGGTGTAGTACCGTCGCACCTCTTCCGTCTTGGTGTTGACGCTCGAGAGATACAACAGCGTGTATCCGCAGTAGAACACGATCAACGGAAGCGCGAGCCTGGTGAAGACGAAGCGGGTTCGTGCTTCGCCCGTGAGCCGCTTGCAGATCCTGGCGCCGTAAGCGGTAAGCAATCCAGCGGCGAGGACCCCCGATATCAAGAGGGCGAGCCAGCTCGGGATCGCCTGGACCCGGTACAACCACACCGCTCCGCCGATTAGCACCACGAATGGAAGGACGACAAACCCGGCGATCTTTACAACGAAGAGGACCAGCGTCCTCCAGGTCCACCGGCGAGACGAACGAGGCCCTTCAGCCGTGACCCCTTGGCGTACCGGTTGGGGTATGGCGTGGCTGGCCGCTCGGAACTCCTCGGTGACTTCTGTGCTCAACGCGTCCAGCTTCGCCGCAACCTCCTGAGACGATCGGGCGGCTGGGGTTCGGACGGGCTCGGCGGGGGGGGCAGGGTCAGACGCTTTCATACCCAAGTTTACGGGGACCCCTATTCGCGGGTTTCAGAACGCGAACTGTCGGTCACCAAAAGTCGGGAAGTAGTCGCTCGCGTCCCGGTGCCAGCTGCACGTCGAACGTCTTGAGCGTGATGTTGACGAAACCGTAATAGCCGACCAGACCCGCCAGCTCCATCACACCGCGGTCCCCGAACAGCTCGCGCGCCCTTCTGAATGTCGCGGACGTCACTTTCTCCTCGGAGACCACTTCGCGGACGAAGGCGATGATGGTCCGTTCCCGATCACCGAAACCCGGAATGTCACCGGCGGTGTCCAGGTCGGCGCGTCGTTTGACGAAGTCGATGATCTCCGGCTCCAGGCCGGCCCGTTCCCCGGCCGGCTCATGAGAGGTCCACTCGTACTGGCTCCGGACCTCCCGCGCCGTGGCCAGGATGACCAACTCGGTGAGACGCTGGTCCTTCTCGGTCCCGAAGCGGAGGTAGGTGCTGGCGGGGAAGAGATCCGCTGCCATTGGCGGGCTGTAGACCCACATTCCGATCGGTCCGCGGAGACCTGTTGCGTACCGGCTATCTGGGTGCACGATGACGTCGTAGGCGCGCTGTCCTTCAGCATCGAGCGTCTCGCGCGACAGCTGGGGAAGTCGTGCCCATGAGTCCTCGAAAATATCGCTCGGGATGTCGGCAGCCGTCACGATCGATGAAGACGGCGTCTGAACGGTCTCGGTCACCTGGGTCGATTCGCTCACGTCACTAAACGAACAGGCGGACAACGCGAGCATCGACGCCACGCCCACGACCTGCACTAGACTGCGCCAGGGCATACGGGCCTCCTTAGCTATCGCAACATGCGGAGACGACATCCGAATCGCTAGTCGCTTGGGGCCTTCCCCCACCCCCTGCCGGAGCTAGCCCCGGCAGCGTCCATGTGCCATTCTGAATCGGTCCAGCCCAGCCAACTAGCCCTGCGAAGGTTCGCGCCGATGAACGTCCCAGCACCCAGCTCCATCGGAGCCGCCGTCCTGTCGGTGCTATTGTCCGCGTGTGCTTCGGCGCAAACCGTGTTCACCGGGCCGGATGTGTCGCGCATCGAACGGGCGCGGGTGGAGCGGATCATCTCGACGCTGGCGGACGACAACATGCGGGGCCGGCAGGCCTTCACGGACGACGCGCTACGAGCCGCCGAGTACCTCGCCGGTGAGTTCGCCGATGCCGGACTCGTGAGCCCCGATGGTGCGGACGGATATCTCCAATGGTTCACTGCCCCGGGGCCGACAAGGAGAGCGGCAAGCGCGGGCATCGACGGGGGGGCTTCCGCGACGGCCACAGAACAACGTTTGGTCAACGTAGTGGGCATGATCCCGGGTCGGAGGAGCGACGAATACGTACTCTTCTCCGCCCACTACGATCACATCGGGATCCGACGGGCCGTCGCAGGAGATTCGATCGCGAACGGCGCGAACGACGACGCGTCAGGCACGACCGCGGTGGTGATGCTTGGCAGGTACTTTGCCGAGAGGGGCACACCGGAAAGGACGCTGCTGTTCGCGGCCTTCACCGCGGAGGAGCGCGGAGGTCTTGGCTCCCGGTACTACTCGACCCAGCTCGATCCCGACCAGATCGTTGCCATGTTCAACATCGAGATGATCGGCAAACCCGCCGTGGAGGGTCCGAACACCGCCTGGATCACGGGCTTCGAGCGTTCCTCCTTCGGCCGGCTCCTCCAGGAGGCCGTCGCGGGCACCGCGTACGAGTTCTACCCGGACCCCTACCCCGACCAGCGCCTCTTCTTCCGCTCCGACAACGCGACGCTCGCCCGCCTGGGCGTGCCCGCGCACTCGATTTCCACGACACCCATCGACGTGGATCAGGACTATCACCAGGTGACGGACCACGTGGAGACCCTGGACCTGGAGCACCTGACCAACACGATCCGAGCCATCGCGATGGGCGCAGAAACCATCATCTCGGGAGCGGCCACACCCACACGCGTGGACCTCTCGGACGGAAACTGAGGAGGGCGTATGTCAGTCCGGATAACGTGTCTCATAGTGGTAGCCACACTGATGGGAGGGCCGGGTGAGGGGACGGCCGCCGCCCAGGAGTTACCGCCGGGCTACCTCGATCCGGGCCCCATCTTACGGGCCGCCGCCCAGGCGATCGGCGTCGCCAACCTGCGCTGCGTGTCGATCTCGGGGTCTGCCTACGCAGGCATGGTGGGCCAGCAGCGGCTGCACGGGTTTGAAGTGGATTGGCCGCGCGGCCGGCCGTTGACCAACTACACGCGGACCATGAACTGGGAAACCGGAACCATGGTCGAGGAGTTCGACCGTGAGCCGGGCAACAACCCCGCGTCGTGGAAACACGGACTCGGGTGGCTCGGCGGGACGCCGATCCAACGGAATACTCGCCAGCGTTTCATGGTCAACGGAGGGTATGCCTGGCACGTGGATGGGCCGGGGAGCGAACCCGTTCCGGCGCCTCCGGAGGACGCGGAGCGGTGGCAGCTCGACATGTGGCTCAACCCCCACGGCTTCCTCAAAGCGGCGATGAAACCCGGCGCCAATCCGAGGGCGACGTGGCGGTGGGAGCTGGGGGAGATGGGCCGGGACGGCGCGACCACGGTGCCGGAGAGAGTCACCATCGTCTCGATCACCGTTCTCGGGAAGTACAGGGTGGATGCCACGATCAACCGGGAGAATCTGCTCCAGCGGATACACACCTGGGTGCCCGACCCCGTGCTCGGGGACATGAACTACGAACACGAATTCACCAACGCGAGCTACGTAGACCTCGGTAACGGTGTGCGTTTTCCCACCGGCTGGCATCAGCACGAGGGATGGGACGACAATTTCCAAGCCCAGAGCATCAACGCCGGCCACAATGCGTTCGGGGGAACCCTCGCCGACATCCGGGCGAACGAGTGCGACGACCCCGTCACTGTGCCTGAGGTGGTGCGACAGGCGCAGTTCCCGACCGTGGTCACCACCCGGGAACTGGCCGACGGCGTGTGGCTTCTCGGAGGATCGTCACACAACAGCGTGGCCGTCGAGTTCGACAACTATGTGGCCGTTGTGGAGGCTCCCATCAATGAGCGGCGCAGCCTCGCCGTCATCGACGAGGTCGCGCGCCTCGCACCCGACAAGCCGATCCGGTTCCTGGTCAACACGCACCAGCACCATGACCACATCGGCGGGCTCCGCACGTACATGCACATCGGCGCCACGATCATCACCCAATGGAAGAACTACGAGTTCTACACGCGCGACGTGCTCAACTACACTCCGCGCACCCTCGACCCCGACATGATCTCGCTTTGGCCGCCGACAGAGCTCGCGGAGGGTTATCAGTACGAGACGGTACGAGAAAATTACTGGCTCAACGACGGCGAGCGCTCGATGCACATCTCTTATGTGCACCCGCTCACACACGCCGAGGGTATGCTGGTCGCCTATCTCCCGAGCGAGCGGATCCTGATCGAGGCCGATCTCTTCGACTCACCCGGTCCGGGCGCGCCACCCCAGACCCGTGCTACGGCAGCCAACCGGTCGCTCTTGAGCCACATAAGGCGCCTCGGACTCGACGTCGAGACGATTGTCCCGATCCACGGGCTCCCGGTTGCGTGGTCGGATTTCACCAGGCTCGTCGAGGGCCGATGAGGGTCTCCGCGTCGCGTTGATGGGCCTGAAGCAGCCGGGATGCCACACACCGGAGCTGACGCCACACGTCCGCTGGTTGTTGAAGAAGTTCAGCTGGCTGTTGAAGAAGTACTGGGTCGGTCGACGGTCGCTCAGGGTGTCAGCGTGTCTGGTGGTCGTGCTGTCGACGCTCCCAGCCACGTTGGCCGGGGCCTGGGGCCAGGAGCTCGATACACGTGTGGCAGGCAGGGTCAGTGACGGCGCAAGCGGCGCGCCGGTCGGGGGCGCCGAAGTGCGCATCTTGGAGCGAGGGCTGAGTACACTGACTGGGCAGGACGGCTCGTTCGTATTCCCGGCCGTGCCACACGGCACTTACACGATCCGTGTCGACCGGCTCGGCTACCGTGTCAGAGAGCAGGCACTCGAGGTGGGCCCGGCACCTGTCACCGTGCAGATCGCCCTCACGGTAGCCGCGCTCGAGCTCGCCGAAATCATCGTCACTCCGGGCCGCTTCGGCGTCATGGGAGACGCTACGATCCGACAACAACAGACGCTCACCCGAGAGGATCTGGAGACCGTTCCGCAAGTGGGCGAGGACGTGTTCCGGGTGCTGCGAACGCTCCCCGGTGTCGCCATGGACGACATCTCGATCCGACTCCACGTGCGCGGCGGCTTCGACAAGGAGCTCCTCACCCTGCTCGACGGAATGGAATTGTACGAGCCCTACCACCTCAAGGACTTCGACGGCGTGTTCGGCATAGTCGACGTTCAATCGATCGGAGGGATCGAGCTGATGACAGGAGGGTTTGGCGCCGAGTACGGAGACAAGCTCACCGGCGTTTTCAGCATGAAGAGCCGCAACCCGCCCGTGACCGGGATGCGCACCACACTCGGCCTCAGCGTTTCCAATGCGTCCATCCTGACGCGTGGATCCTTCGCCGAGGGGCGTGGCCAGTGGATCTTTCAGGCCCGCCGCGGCTACCTCGACCTTCTGCTCGCGCTGACCGACAACAACGAGCTCGACGAAGAGGTCTCACCACGGTACTTCGACGTCTTCGGCAAGGCGCAGTATCAGCTCGGTGCAAACCACCGCCTGGCAGCCCACGTCCTGTATGCGGGCGACGATCTGACGTTCGTTCAACCGGAAGTGCACGTCGAGAGCACGTGGAGCAGCGCGTATGGGTGGCTCACCTGGGAAGCGATCTTCAACAGGATTTCACTCACCACGATGGCCTTCGGCGGTCGGCTCGACCGTACCCGTGAGGGCGGTATCGACAACCCCGGCGCAATTCTTGGCCCCAGCTTCCTCGCCCTCGAGGACCGCCGCACCACCCGCTTCGGTGGTTTGAAGGAAGACGTACGTATCGACCTCGGCGAGCACCTCCTCCTCAAGCTCGGAGGTGAGGCGCGAAGGCTCGAGGCCGACTACGACTACTTCAGCGCGTCCCGCCAGATCACCGCGCTCCCGGGGGGGCTCGTCGGGAATATCCGTGATACCATCGACATCGACCTCAACCCTTCCGGTAGCGAGTTGGCCGGATATCTGGCGGCACGGGTGCGCCCAATCGGCCCGCTCACCGCCGAGATTGGCGTGCGCTACGATCGCATCTCACACACCAACGACGGGGACGTGGCGCCCCGCCTGCTCGCTGCGCTACAGCTGGGCGACGCCACGACCCTGCGCGCGAGCTGGGGGGAATATTACCAGTCTCACGGAGTCCACGAGCTCGAGATTGGCGACGGTGAAGTGGAGTTCTTCACCACCGACCGTGCGGTCCAGCTCGCGGCCGGCGTGGAGCACCGTTTTCCTGGTGACCTGAGCGTCCGCCTGGAGGTCTATCGGCGTTCGATGGACGATCAGCGACCCCGCTACGTCAACGCCGATCGAGAAATCGTCCCCTTCCCCGAGGCCGGGGGGGATCGCATACGTATCGATCCGGGCGCGGGCTTGGCTCGCGGAATCGAGATACTCGCGAGCTTCGATGGGGGTGGCAGCTGGCGCTGGTCCGCAAGTTACGTCTTGTCGGAAGCCAAGGACCGGCTCGCCGGGCAATGGGTGCCCCGGCCACTCGACCAGCGCCACGCGGTCGGGCTCACTGCTGCGTACCGTCCCAGCAGCCCCTGGCAATTCTCGTCGACCTTCCAGTACCATACCGGCTGGCCCGCCACCGCGTCGTCTTTCGTGACCGAAGCCCTGCCTGGCGCCACGATCGTGCGCGCCCGGGGGATCGGTGAGCTGAACGCACTTCGCCTTCCGGCGTATCACCGGCTCGACTTCCGGGTCTCCAGAAATTTCAACGTCGGTCGTGGCCTGCTACAGGCTTACCTCGACGTCTTCAACCTTTACAACCGCACGAATCTTCGAGGGTACACCTTCTTCCCCGAAGTCACCCGCGGCCGTGTAAGGGTCCGCCGGGCGCCCGGCGAGGAGATGCTCCCGCTCCTTCCCACTCTCGGGGTCCGTTGGGAATTCTGATCAGATCTCCCAAGCTCATCGGCTGCGAGCGGGCTCACCGGCTGGCGATGGTTACGTCCCCCTCCACGGTGTAGAGAGCCGACATCCCACCCTGTAGATGACCCCCAACATGGCAGTGAAAGAGCCAGATACCGGGATTGTCCGGCTCCATGTCCGCTATGATCATGCCCATGGTCAAGAGCGCCGCGACCTCGGAGCGCCTCTCTTCAATGAGCACCGTGTTGCCGTGCCAATGAGGCGCGTGAAGCTCGAAGTTGGTGGTTCCCATCAGGTACCAGCGGACTCGCTGACCGACCCGCATGGTGAGCCCAGGTAAGTTGCCGTAGAGGAAGCCGTTCATCGTGGCCATGAGGTTCAACTCGGGCGCAACGGTCGGATCGGGCGTCACGAGAGCGATTGCTCCGAACGGATCCTTCGTCACGATCACTTCGTCGGGGCGGCCCGTATAGGTCTGGATATTCTCCCGCAGGTAGTAGCTCTCGTTCTCGGAGACCTCGTTGAAGGCGACGATCAACTCCCTATCGACCCCCTCGGGCAAGCCGTTCGTGCCAGTCTGGCCACGAGCCGCAATAATCATGGGGCCGATCAAGCCCGCGTTCACATCGGCTATTTCATCGGTGTGCGAGTGGTACATCCAGAAGACGGAATTCGGGTCCCCTGGACCGGGTCCGGCCCGTTCCCAACGCGCTGGAACCAAGAGAGATGGCCCGAGATGATCCGCAAGGCAGCAGCCGGTGACCTACTCCTTTCGTGCGTCCGCCCGACCCAGAGTACACCCCGCGCTCGTATCACTCTGGTACGTTGACCGGTCCGCTCCCGCGCCTCACGTTGTCCCAACCCGTTGTGCAACCCTGCCCTCGCCCTTGGCGGACCGAGAAGACAGACGACCGATGACAGATCATCCGAACCTCCCGCCGGGCTCCCCGCCGGGCTTCCCGCGCGTTTACGGCGACAAGGAGATCGGGCAGATTCTCAAGCGAGCGACCGAGCTTCAAAACGAGGAACCGACCGCCTCGTCCTCGTCGGGACTGACGCTCCGAGAGCTCGAGGAGGTGGCGGTCGAAGCAGGAATCGATCCGCGTTTCCTTCAGCGCGCGGCGATGGAGCTCGGGACGAATCCGACCGATGCGGACTTCTGGACCAAAGTCGTGGGCGACGAGCTCGTGCTCCTTCGGGAGACGACGGTACCCGGAGAGCTGAGCGACGACGGCTTCGAACGCGTCGCCTCCGTCATTCAAATTGGGACACGGGAACAGGGCCAGCCGAGCCTACTCGGGCGCTCGCTGACTTGGCACGCCGAGACGGCCAACAAGACTCGGTCGGTCCAGGTCACGGTGACGTCTCGTGACGGGCAGACACACGTCCGCCTCGAGGAAAACCTCAACCAGTTGGCCGGGGGGCTATTCGGGGGCGTGGTCGGCGGCTTCGGGATCGGATTTGGAGTCGGGATGGGTCTTCCGCTCGGCCTCGGTTTCTTCGGGTCGGCGCTGGTCGCGACGGCGTTCCCGGTTGGTCTTGTCGGCCTGTCGTACATCGGCGCACGCCAGATCTATCGGGCCGTAACCAAGAGCCGCCGGCGTGTGATGGGCGAACTCTTCGACAAAATCCTCGCCGAGGTGATCGCCTGCGCTGAGGACCGAGCAGTAGAAAGCGCGAAGACACCGGGCCAGCTCCCCTCGGGATCCACCGAGGATGGTTGAATGGCACTCGGGCTTGGACCCGTACGGCGCCCAGCAACCCCTAGGGGCCGTGAGGCAGGGGCCGCGAGGCCGAGGCTTTTTCGGCGCCCGGCCCCTAGGGCGCGCTGTCCGTCGTCGGCTCCAGGATGGCTTCGATGCGTGCGATGGCGTCCAGGTAGTGGAGTCGAGTGGCGCGGTGCGAGACCCTCCCCACAGCATTCGCCAACTCGCCGCTCAGCGTATGGAGCTGCCCTCGAACGAAGGGCGCCACGTCCGTTTCTTGTGCGTCGTCATCGGCCATGAGCATCTTCATCCGATCCAGGTATCCACGCTGCAAGTTCCGCCGGTAGGCATCGGTGTCCAACGTGGAGCGAATCTCCGACCACACACCCTCCCGCAGCTCGTCCAGCATGTCGCCCAGTGAGTACGCACGCGATCCGTGGAACGCCTCCTGCTCGACCAAGCGCTTCATGCGGGCCACGTTGAGCAGCTGATTGAGGGCCCCAACCTGTCTGTTACGGACCATGTCCGGGGCTCCGCTGCCCTGGAAGCGATCCAAAACGTCGGAGTCGAGGAGCCAATAGGGGGTCGTAAAGACCTGGCGATTCAGGTACTCCATCGCCCTTTTCTGGTCGTTCTTGGCGACCATCACAAACGGCACGCCGTCCTGGCCCTGTCGCTTCCTGGTCTGCACGACGCCGCCGATATTCGTGACCACATGACCCGTGTAGCGGTTCCACTGGGTGACGACGTTGTTGTAGAGCTCCTCCAGATCCGAGTAGTCCTCACCGTCCTCGAACGTCCATTCGGTGAGATGGCTCATGATCCGCTCGAGATTCGCGACTCCGTAATCCGACGCTCGCATGGCGTCGTCTCCGATGGCTTCAGACAAGGAGCTCGGATCCTCACCGTTCGGGCTCCCGAAGCGGTAGATCGGATTTTCCTGCATCCGTGCCACCCTGGAGCGGAGCGCGGCCTGTTCACTGTTCCGGTCTGCCCCAGCGATGGGTCGGTATCCCCATTCGATCGCGAACTTGTCGTACGGTCCGATGAGCGGCATGAGGCACGTGTCGTCGCCGGGCTGGGCCACATAGTTGAAGCGAGCGTAGTCCATGATCGACGAAGCCAGACCCATCGTGCACGTGAAGCGCGTGCGTAGTGAATCCACCGGGTACGCCGACGAACCCTGCATGTTGTGCTGCAGCCCGATCGTGTGTCCCACCTCGTGGGCCGCAACGAAACGGATCAGTTCGCCCATCACCTCGTCACTGAACTTCACGGACCGGGCGTCGGGGTTCACGGCCGATGTCTGAACGAAGAACCAGTTCCTCACGAGGTTCATGACGTTGTGGTACCACTGGATGTCACTCTCCAGGATCTCCCCTGTTCGTGGATCGTGCACGTGCGGCCCCGACGCGTTCTGGGTCGTCGACGCGAGGTAGCGGACCACCGAGTAGCGTGCGTCCTCGGGACTCCACGTCGGATCCTCCTCTGGTGTAGGAGCGTCACGGGCCAGAATCGCGTTGCTGAAGCCCGCCTCCTCGAATGCGACCTGCCAGTCCTCGATGCCCTGCTTGATATACGGGCGCCACTTCTCGGGAGTCGCTCGATCGATGTAGTAGACGATCGGCTTGACGGGATCGACGAGCTCTCCGCGGGCGAAGGCCGCAGGATCACTCGGCTCGAGGCGCCAGCGGGTGATGAAACACTGCGTTGTCGCGCGTTGCTCGTCCAGGCCGTAGTCGATCTGCGACGTGCTGAAAAAGCCCACGCGCTCGTCGCACATACGGGGTTCCATGGGATCCTCGGGAAGCAGGAGCATGGAGTGGTGCATTTCCATCGAGAGCGTGTTGCTCGCCGCGTTCGACGGTGCGTCGTCCGCCGAATACGTGAGGATACGCCGCACCTCGACGTTGGTCGGGAACGCGGTGGCGCTGGTCACAAAAGTGCGGTCGCCGTCTACCGAGCGCACGCCGTACCTATCACGGTTCCTCTTTTGTAGCCCGATCAGGGCGACGTCGTCGGTGAACAAGTCGGTGACGTCGATAACCACGGCGGAACTGTCGTCGGACATCACCTCCACGTCGAAGGCCATGATGATCGGCTCGAAGTTGGAGTTTCGGACCGCCTCGGCGATCGCGGTCGTGTCGTCCGCGAAGTTTCGGTAGCTCACCAGGCGAAGGAGCACCCGCTCGCCTCGCCTCTGCCACCGGATGGTCGAGGTGTTCGCCTTGGAACCTCCGAAGCCCACTCCCGCCGGTGTGGCCGCGATACGAGTGAGGAGCAGCATCTCCCGCTCCATCATGTCGAGCGGGATCTCGAAGAAGAGGTCGTCCCCGATCATGTGAGTATCGAAGAGACCCTCGCTGGTGACCGCTTCGTCGGTGATCACGTCGGCGTACGATTTGGTCTTGTCCTCCTCTTCACTTTCCTGCTCATCGTCCTGGAGCATCACTGCCGCGGCCGGCGCCGGGGACCAGAAACAAACCAACGCCACCGGAACCAGCATCAATTTGATCGGCACGAGCAGGAGGTGTCTCATGGTTTTCTCACCTATTCGGAAGGGACGTAATAACCAACACGAAACCCTGTGGTGGGTCGGGACAACGTGAGGCGCGGAACCGGAGCGGTCAACATGAGGTCTGGTGGTCCGGTCAAAATTTTGAACTATCCAAGAGCGCTCGGTTGTAGCGTAGAGAGTGGAGGCGATCGGACCTCTGGTCCCGTCGCAGGCTCTCTTGGCGACACGCATAGGGCGACTTCTTACTCATAGGACGGGACGCTAGCGGGTGAAGAACAATCTGATTTTGGCCATCTTGGGGCTCGTTATGATGTCGGCCTGGCTCGCCAGGTCCGGCGAGGAAGCACCCATAGACGATGGCACTTTCTTGGTGTACGACATCGGTGGCTCGCTGATGCGCGTGACGTTCTCACCGACCGAAGGAGACGTATTCAGCACCAGCCTCGAGTACGCGGATGAGCACGGGGAGTTCGGCACCGAGGGCCTACCGGCCAAGCAGGGTGACGTCGTCGACGCCCACATGCGAACGGCTGATGGACGAGTGTTCGAATTGGCCTCGCTAGGACCGCTGTGGGTGCCACCGAGCGAGGTGCATGAGGGCGGAAAGGCTCACGGTACTCGAATAGCGGACGTTCGCCGTTGGGAGAACTGGGAGGTCGGTGTGGTGACGGCCGCGGTGGGCATGGGCGCGGCGCTTCGTGGCGAGTGGTACTACGACACGAGGACCGGCTTTCTGGTCGGGGGTACGAAGAGCACGGCGGTATCGGCCCCGGGTCAGGGGATGGTCTTCACCCTTACCGACAGCAACCTCCCCGATCTGGGACTCCGCTAGAAGGCTGTTGAAGAAGTACAGCGGGTCACGGGTCTGTGGGCTTGAAGACCTGGAAGGAGGAAGCCTGAATCGTGGAAGTGAACGCAACGCACAGTGTTTACGAACACGCCGATGGACGACGCGAGGTCATCAAGAACGGTTTCTCATGGCCAGCTTTCTTCTTCGGACCGCTCTGGGCATGGAGAAAAGGGATGGGCTCCTTGGGCTTTGTTTTGCTCGCGGTCGCTCTGTTGCTTCAGACGATGCCCCTGCTCTTCATCGAATCCATAGGGGAAGCAGGAATCGTGCTCTATCCACTCGTCACCGTCAGTGTGGTGACTTGGATAGGCGGCCAAGGAAACGCGTGGCTGCGCAAAAGCGCGTTGAACCGCGGTTTCAAGCGGGTTCCTGGTTCTCCGGTTCCTAGTTCCCCACCCGCGCTCTCGTGATCCGAACCCCCGCCAGCTTGGCGATCGCCCCCAGCGTCGTTTGTGCCGCGTTGAGGCCGAGCGTGAAGTCCGCATCCGAAAACGTCTCGAACAGATCCGTCGTCTGGTGCCAATGCGGGTTCGCCCCGTTGCCCGTCTCGTAGAGGCGTCGGTTCTCTCGCAGGCTCACTGCGGGGACCACGTTCATGAAGGGCGTCGAGTCGGTATTACTCATCGCGTTGCTGAGCACGGCCGGATAGTCCGCCGCGTGCATTCGGTTGGCGTTGATGAGCACGAGCCCGAGCTGGGCCGACTGCTCGGCGAACACCGAGTTGAGCTGGAACTCAACGTCCACATCGGCGTCCAAAGCCTGATTGAAGGTCACCGGGTTGCCGTGGTCCCACATCATCATGTCGTGCTGGATCATGCCTAACCACCGAGGCTCCGGGTATTGGCCGGAACCGGCCGGACTCTCGATGCCTTGAAGCTCGGCCCGCTGCTCGACATACGCGCCGGCGCCGTTCAGCCCCGTCTCCTCATTGTTCCAGAGCGCGAAGCGGATGGACATGTCGGACTCAACCCCCGAGGAAGCGAGAGCCCGCGCGATCTCCATCACGAGCGCGGTGCCTGAGCCGTTGTCGTTGGCGGCCTCACCACCGCCGCGCCCGTCCATGTGTGCGCTGACGATATACATCTCACCCGGGTTCGTGGTGCCGATCTTGGTCGCGTACACCTCCTCGCGGGGCTCCGGCTCGGGTGACGGGGCGCCCCGAGCGGCCCGGGGCGTGTACATGTAATGGAGACGCTCGGTCTCGTATCCCCACCCTCGTAGCTGCTCCTCGATCCAGTCGACCGCCGCTGCGTTACGCGCAGTGCCCTGTTCCCGGTCACCGAACTGGGTCAGCCCCCGAACGAGCTCCTTATAGCTGTCGAACTCGAGGAGGTCCACGACCCGCTGGTGCATGCTGTCCGCGGCGGTCATGGGAACGCCGCCCAGGATGTTGCGGACGTTCCTCCGAAGCGTCGGAGGATCACTCGCGCTGCGCTCCGGCCGTGCCCCGGCACGCTGTTGGGCTTCGGCGGGCACCGCGGGTACACCGACGAGAGCGAAGACGACGAACGACGTGAGACCCGCTCGTAGCAGACTGCTGGCAAAGACGCTGGTTGGTTTCGGCATGCTCGGATCCAAGATAGGAATGGACAACAGTTCGACGGGATAACTTCCGTTGGGGTCGTCGACTCGCGCAAGGTGGACCTCTTCGCTGCCCCTACCCGCCGTACTTCTTCAACCGCATTCTGGTCTGATCGCTATCAGCCTTTTGATTTCACCCCTTTTCCCTCGGTATCCGACCCGGCTGATTTCACCCCTTTCTCCCGGAATCCGATCCGGTGGTAGGGATTCACTACGCTGGTCGCCACGTTCTTGAGGTGCGCGCTGACACGTTTGAGATACCGCATGTAGAGCGCCACCGTGACCGCATGGCCGGACCGTCCCGACAACACCTCACTCGCGCACAAGGCACGCACTTGCTCATCCACCTTAGCTGCGATGATGGTGTGGGATCCTATGATGCCCCTGGCCCGAGCCACGTCGGGTCCCTCGAGGGCGGGCACGATGTCGTCGAACATCCGAGCCATGCTCTTCTCGATCTCAGCCACCTCGCCGTGTAGCTCGAGCCCGTCGAACGGGTCCGGAACCGCGCCCGCCAACTCCACGATGTTCTTGGTGTAGTCGCCGATCCGTTCGATGTCGATGACGATCGCGGTGAGCACCAGCCCCAAGTTGATGTCAGGCTTGGACGACACGGACATGTGCGTGACGATCTTCCGCCGCACACTGCGCTCGTACCTGTTGAGCTGCTGATCGCGCTTGTAGATATCGGTGTCCAGCGCGCCCTCGGAGTGGAGCTGCTTGACGGCGTCGTCGAACATGGCGTGGGACGCCCGAAGCATCAGGATCGCCTCGTCATAGGCTTCCTGTAGCGGGCCTTGAGATCTGAAGAGCGTAACGATTTCCTTCCACATAGCTTTACTACCCCCTCGCCCAGAATATGAACGCCAGCGGTATGACGTGTAGCGCGATATAGACAGAGATCACAGTGGCCGTGCTCGCCTTCGACCGGGCCGCGAAGGCACCCCACCTCCTCGCGAGTCCGATGGGCAGGGCCTTCAGCGGATAGAAGATCAAGACGGCAAACACGTTGAACGTCAGGTGAGCCAGTGCCACGGTCATTGCCGCCGAGCTTCCGGTCCCTAACGAGGCCAGGATCGCGGTGATCGTGGTTCCGATATTCGCCCCGATGGTGTATGGAAAAATCTGCCGGAGCGTGAGGACACCGGTGCCCGCCAACGGAACGATCAGAGACGTCGTCGCAGAGCTGCTCTGCACCGTTGCCGTCGCAACCACGCCCAGCGTGAAGCTCGCGGCGTCGTTACGGAAAAGGACCCTGTCGAAGAGTCCGCCCATGCGCTCCAGGACGGCACCCCGCATCAACACGAGCAGCCCTCGCAGGGCGAGCAAGAGCAGAACGAAAGCCAGAATGACCAGCGCGAGCGGGCTGGTGACCATGTCCGCGATGAATTCAGCGGGTGGATCCCTCAGCACCTTGAGAGGGCTGGCCCAGCTCATGCCACCAGCCCCGGCGAACACGCCCTCCAGACGGACCGCCGTTCGTTCGATCGGGTGAAAAAAGATCTCCACCGGCAGGAGCGTGAATGCCGCGAGCACGTTGAAGAAGTCGTGCACCGTGGAAGCCGCGAAGGCCCGCTCGAACTCCGCCGGACGGGTCACGTGCCCGAGCGACACGATCGTATTCGTGGTGGTCGTTCCGATGTTCGCGCCCATGATGATGGGCACGGCGAGCCCAACGTCGAGCGCACCGGACGCCACCATGGTCACAACCATGGTGGTGGTGATCGAGGAACTCTGGACGAAACTCGTGGCCAGAAAACCGATGAACAGACCGGCGACCGGGTTCGATCCCATGCTCAGGAGCTGGTCCGCGACCCCTCCGCCGAACATCTCGAAGGCGGTGCCCA
Source organism: Gemmatimonadota bacterium (assembly GCA_022563405.1). Lineage (GTDB taxonomy): Bacteria > Gemmatimonadota > Gemmatimonadetes > Longimicrobiales > Gaopeijiaceae > UBA822. Next base: position 22,898 of record JADFNK010000038.1, read on the forward strand.
TCAGCTCGATGCTCACGAAAAACAGTAACAGAAGGCTGAAAAAGTAGATGACGCCGCCCACCACGCGGATCGGGGTGAGCTTGCGTTGGACTCCCAATGGGGTCGGATCTGGCACTAGGTGCATGTCCTGGTGGAATGTCACCGGTGAGCGGCAGAAGAAACTACAGCCTCGCCGTCACCGAGGAAGACCCGCCTACCTGGCAAGATGTTTCATAACCAGGCCAGATCCTGAGTCGATCGGCCACCCGGCATCGTGGGCCCTCTATCGGTCCAGCAACGCGTTGCTCCGGAGGAATGCCGTCAGTGACGCCACGATCTCGGGCCACTCGGGAGCGCAGTCATTGTGTGCGCAGTCCAACTGGGTGATATCGAGTCCCTCACGAGCAGCCGTGAGCGCTTCCGCGTGGGCGTAGGGAATCACGTCGTCACGGATACCATGCATCAAGAGCACAGGACCCGAAAAGTCCGATACGGCACGCAGGTTGTCGAACCGATCACGCACCAGGAAGCCGGGGACTAAATTTTCCCGCGCGATCGCCTTGGCGGAACTGAACGTGGATTGGAGAACCAAGGCTCCGACGGGCCGATTCAAGGCGAGATCCCCTGCCACGCCTCCGCCCAACGACCTTCCATATGCCACGATGCGGTCGGCGTCGACCTCGTCTCGTGCCACGAGCCAATCAAACGCCAGCGTGAACGCCTCGAGGAGGGTCGAGCGGGACGGCTTGCCCTCAGAGTGACCGTATCCAGGGAACTCCACGAGGAGTGCGTTTAGTCCTGCCGCTGCGATGCGCTCCATCTCGCCCTGCCAATCCTCGATCAACTCACCGTTGCCGTGTGCGAATATGATCGTCGGCCTGGGGACGTCTCCCTCGCCTCTCCCGGCCTCCTCCACTCCCTCCGCCCCCACAGAGCCGAAGAACCAAGCCTCGACCCGTCCGAACGAGGCTTCAAGCCACACCTGGGTGACGCCTGGCGGTGCGAACGCCGTCGGGCGCGGAGAGTCCCGTAGCGTTCCCGGGAAAGCCATCCGACGCTGAAGGAAAAACATCAGCGCAAAATATCCCAGTATGGCAAGAACCAGCACACGTCCCACGACCAGCACTTGGGGCATCCACGAACCTCCAGCGGGCAACTCTACAGCACTCCCGCTTCGGCCCGCTCCTGCTCGAGGCGGAGCTGCGCAGCCCGGGCGCACCCCTGCATCACCTGGAAGTAGCGCTGAACCCAGTCCTCACCGAGTTCGTACGGGTGAGGCCCATCTCCGCGACCGGCAAGCATCCTGTTCCTGTTGACGGCGTTATCGAACTCCGAGTGGTTCGAGAGAATCACGCTCGCCCCGGTGGCGGCGGCTCGATCGGCAATGTGCTGCTGAGCGTCGATATAACTCTGGAAGTTCTCGATTCCCGGATCCGGAGTGCTGTTCACGAAGTTGAACGCGGTGCCACCCGAATAAGCCACATTCACCGGCCTACCGTCGTCGAAGACGGTGAAGGTGTACGACAACGTGCCCGGCGTGTGGCCTGGGGTCTCCCAGATCGTGAGGGTCGTGTTGCCGAGCGTGAGCTCCATGCCGTCCGTCGCCACGATGTCGCGCTCCGGGGCCATGGAGCTGTAACGGTTCGGGTAGGTCTCGACGAGGTCCCAGTCGGCGCGACCCATGACCACCCGGGCACCGTATTTTTCCTGAAGGATCTGGGCACCTCCGATATGGTCACCGTGGGCGTGGGAAATGACGACGTACCGGATGTCCCCGGGATCGAGGCCGAGTCGTTCCAGCCCGCCGATGATCAATTCTTCCGAGTTATAGGGGTACGTCGTGTCGATGATGATGATGCCCTCGCTCGTTGTGAGGGCCCACGACGTGTGAATCTTGCCGCCGACGAAGTAGAGATTGTCGAAGACCTTTGCGGGCTCCGCGTACCAAACCGCACGCGCCGGCACGGTGGACGGATCTCTCACGTAGCGCGGGACGTTGTCGCTCGTGTTTACACGTCCGCTCGCGGGCAGCAGACAAATCCGGTTCAGCGTGCCGAGGAACTCGAATCCGGCCGCCCTTTTCGCCGACCTCAGGGCAGCCTCGATCTCCGCGTCGAAGTCCCGCAAGTCGGCCAAATCCTGAGCGAAGCCGGTCGCAGGGGCCGATCCAGCGAGGATCATCAGGGTTACAACGACCCTGCCCACGCGCGAACTCATGATTCTCCTCCTGGACGTCGGCTCCTGGTGGCCACCCCTACTCTCTTCCTTACTCCTGTCGTTACTCCTATCGTGGAATCGGCTCATAACCGCGAATGGCTTGCTTCCCGGAGTGGTAGCTCTCGGTGATGGCCTGCATGACCAGATTCGGGAAATCCTGCCGGAGCGTAAAATGGCCATAACCCGCCATCTGCATCATGAGAATGCTCACCATGTCTTCCACTGGATCGATCCAGAAGACGGTGCCGTAGGCCCCGCCCCAACCGAAGGTTCCCGGTGTGACCGCCTGCCGAGACCTGTCCGGATCCGTCAACATCGTGAACCCCAGCCCGAACCCGTAAGCGTCGGCACCCTTGATGTAGATGGGAAGGTCGCCCGTGTGATTGGTGATCATGAGGTTGACGGTAGTGGGGCTGAGCAGCCGGACGCCGTTGAGCTCCCCGCCGTTCAAGATCATCTGGGAAAACCTGAAGTAGTCGCCCGCCGTGGACGAGAGCCCCGCCGTACCGCCGAAATAGCGGGTGGGCTGCTCTCGGGTCGCCGGAGCGCTCCGCAGCTCGATCGTGTTGCCCGGACCCGAGGGACTGTAGACCGCCGTCACGCGATCCACCTTCGACGCGGGCACGTTGTAGTGGGTGTCGACCATCCCCAGAGGCTCGAAGATGCGTTCCCGGAGAAATACATCCAGGCTTTGGCCCGAAATCCGCTCGACGAGGAGCGCCACGTAATTCGTGGAGCTGCCGTAACGCCACTCGTCCCCGGGATGGAACGCCAGGGGGAACGAGCCCTGCGCGACCAGCCTCTCCTCGAGCGTGGCCCCGCCACGGGGGGTCGCCCGCTCTTCTTCGGAGAGAAGGTTTCGAGCTGGATCGACGCCGGCGGTATGGGTCAGCACGTGGCGGAACGTGATGGGCCGATCGGCCTGGACGCGTTGCACGCCCCCATCGATCTCAAGAACCACTTCCTTGTCGGCAAATTCGGGCATGTACTTGGAAATCGGGTCGTCCAGAAGGAAATAACCCTCCTCGAAGAGCATCATGAGCGCCGTGCTCACGATGGGTTTGGTCATCGACATGATCACGAAGATGTCGTCGGTGGACATACGATCGCCACCTTCTATATACCTATGCCCCTGCGCTTTAAGATGTACGACCTCACCCTTTCTCGCGACGAGCGTCACCACCCCCGCCACCATGTCGGCGTCGATGTAGCGTTGCATGGCCGCGTCCAACCGCTCGAAACGCTCGGACGACATGCCCAAATCTTCCGGTGCGGCCATGGGGAGGATTCGTGCGTCGGCCGGTGACGAAAGAGCGGTGCCGGTCGCACACCCCGCCGCGGCAAACATCGCCACGAACGTGATCTGAGCCAGCGGACGCCATTCTGACACCTTTCGATAGGTCGTGAGTCCTCGCTTCTCCATTACCCTGTCTCCTCCGATCGGGACGACCAAGACTTCGTGTGTTGCCGATACCGTGTGGGCGGCTCCGAGAACCCCCAGACGGTACTTGCGCTCAAGCGGTGCTTGCGTCAAACATGGAGGACAAGATGACCCCGGCCTACACCCACTGGCAAGCGAATGCGATACGGTGGCAAGCGAACGCGACCGGTGGAGGCAGGATCCTCCTCAGCGGAGCCAGGATCATGATCGAACATCGATCTCACCAAACTGCGCCCCCCCTTCCCTTCGGCATCTTGTTGTGCCTCCTGCTCACGCTCGTTCCCAACATACGAGCGACCGCCCAGGACATCGATGACGAGTGGACGGTGACGCCGGAGGAGATCGCGGCGGCATGGTCGGCGCCGCTCTTTCAGACCGATGACGTGCTGGAGCTCACGCTGTACGCCGACTTCAACACCATCAGAAGACGGGATCGTGAGCGGGACGCAGAGGAGCGGCAGGCGAGCATTCTTGTCGACGCTGAGGGGTCGGAGGTGACCCTCGATCTGAAGATCCGGACCCGGGGTAACTGGCGCCTTAATCCCAGAAACTGCGAGTTCCCTCCGCTCTGGCTCGATTTCGACAAGGACGACGAGGCGCTCGCCGGCACCGTCTTCGAGGGCCAGAACCGGCTCAAGCTCTATGTGACGTGCCGGCCCGGAAACGACCGCTACGAGGAATACATCTATACCGAGTACGTGATCTATCCCGCCTACAACGTGCTGACAGATCTGAGTTTTCGGGCGCGCCCCGTTCGGGTCACCTACGTCGACACATCAGGCGAAGACGACACGTTCACCAGCAACGCCTTCCTTCTCGAGCACAAGTCCCAGATGGCCGCACGCAACGAGGCCGTTCCCATCGAGCTCACACAGCTACATCCGGCTAACGCCCATCAGGAGAACTCCGCCTTGCTGGAGCTGTTCAACTACGCTGTCGGGATGACCGACTACACGTGTGCCGGCCCCCCCCTGCACAACTGCGAGCCGATCCGCCGCATGACCGACGGCGCGTTGATCCCAGTCTCCTACGACTTCGACTGGTCCGGGACGGTCGACACTCGTTATGCCACCCCCGACCCCTCGCTACCGATTCGCAACGTCCGCCAGCGGATCTTCCAAGGCTTCTGCCGGGACATCGACTACGGATCGATCTTTCAGCGTTTCACCGACAAGCGGGAGGAGATGCTCTCGGTGGCCAGAAACTTTGAGGGGCTGGACGAGGACCGCAGGGATGACATCATCGAGTACTGGGAGGATTTCTTCGAGATGGCCGCAGACGAGGGGCGACACGACCGCATCCTGAGGGATTGCCAGAGCTGGTGAAGTTGATGCTCGGGATGAACACCTCCCCACCCGATCGCTCGCCTCTCACCGATTGGCGTCGGTCGATTCCTGTGCTTCCACCCTCTCCTGATAACGCGCCCCGCTCAGTACGCCGGTCAAACTGTAGTTGCCCTCATGGCAGGCGTACTCGTAGAGCCGGGCGTGCAACTTGTTGATCGGGATCTCTCCGCCCCACGGTTCCGTGAACCTCTTCGGATCGTCGATGGTGAATTCGTAGACGATCGTCTCTTCGTCGACCCGGGTGAAGCGTTCGATCACAACGGCGTCCTCGGAAAGGGGAACCCCCCGGACAAGCTGTAGTGGGCTGATGTTCGTGGTCTCGACTACGAGTGTGTCGCCTTCCCACCGGCCCCAGGAGTTGCCGAAGTACGGACGGACGCTCTTGGGCATCGGACGGGGCTCGCCAATCCGGATGATCCGCGCGTCGTGGACCATCTCCGACATGATCATCAAGTGATCGGCCGTCTGAACGATGAGATAGTTGGAGTTGTACGCCCCGACGGGGAGCATGGGGGGTCCGGACGGGGAACCGAAAAAGATGCAGCGCTCGCCGAGCGGTCGCATCTCCGGATGGTCGTATTGGCCAAATTGGCTTCTCAAGTCCCGGCGCTCCTGAACCAGCCGTTCGGCCTCCGGTGTGCGGGCCGGAACGCGGCCGTTCGCCGGACGGGTGACCAGAGAGGTTCTGTACTCGCCGTTGATGAGGGCGACCCGCGTGCCCCGCTCCCAATAGACCTCGTTGTACGTGCCGACTGAGCGACCGGCTGTCGGTGCCGGGCGGTTCGGGTCACTGGGCGCGGTCCCGCGGGTGAAGCGGTCCACCGGCCGCTGTTCGAGACTAGCGACCTCATCAGCGGTGTAGAGCCGCTCCGTACCTTCTCGGCGCTCAAACGGAGTGAGCGTGGAGTTCGTCCAGTTTCCCTGAAAATCCGGACGGCCATCGGCTGTCCTGGGGATTTCCCACGCCGTGGTGGAGGGCGGAGCCTGCGCCGCCGCGGTCGAGATCAACCCGGACGCGGCGACTGCACAGAGAACCGCGAGAAGAACCACCGTTATACGATTGCTCATTTCGACCTCCATTCCGGTGTGATCCACGACACTGCTCGGTACTCCAACCCACTTCGAGGCTGCGCCTCGCGACGATAAAATGAGGGGCCGGACCGAGGCGGTCAACATGAATCTCCCGTCGGCACTCGAAGGGTCGAAGCGGCAACCGGACCGAGCCCTCCTTCCATCCTCGAGATCTGCGCGGGCCGGCGCCCTGGCGGGACGTGCTCCCGCCTACAG
>JADFNK010000039.1 GCA_022563405.1 Gemmatimonadota bacterium
CCGTTGCGGACCGCCACGAGGAGCCCAACTCTGTTCTCCAGGATGAGGTCCAGCGCCAGGTTTCCGAAGGCCATGGGTACGATGGAGTCCAGGGCGTCGGGATCCCCGGAGCGCACCAGGTAGCCTACTACCGTTCACGCTTGCCAGGAGGCGGTTCGTCGCAACGAAATAGAGAGATTATTTCGGCGACTCAAAGGTTTCAGGAGAATCTTCTCCCGCTTTGACAAGCTCGACGTAATGTTTACGGCCTTCATCCACTTTGCGCTCATCGTCGAAGCCCTCAGATAGTGTTAACAGGCCCTAGTTGATGGTCTCCGCGAGACGACGCTCCGCGATCTCCTGAAACCGTATGTCCGGCGGTTCCAGGAGCGGCAGATCCAAAGCCCGTTCCAAGTGGATTCGGGCCTCTTCCATCCGCTTGCGGTTCACATACATGCGCCCGAGGTCCAGATGGAACAGGATGTACTCGGGCCTCAGCTCCACGGCGCGTGTGAGGTACCGCTCGGCGTCTTCCCAATTGGTCAAATTCATGACGTCCGCCCCGAGGAAGGTTCTCGCCACCCAACGCTCGAAGAACGAGAGTTTCCGCACTCTGAAGTTCAGAACGCCCAGGGCGTGGTGCGCGCCGGCATGGAGTGAATCCATCTCCAAGACCTTGTGGGCCAGGTCGTATACCTCCCCGCCGAGCGCCGACGCTTCTCTGGCCCCGGTCTGGCTGGCTCGGAGGCCCTTCGCGGTCAACAGCCAGTACAGCCCTTCGAGAGTCTCCGGCTCGACTTCGGTGGCCCGCCGGGCGTAGGACTCCCCAGTCTTGTACCACTGATTCTGGATCACCTTCCCACGGGAGAGGAGCCCCTGAGCGATGGCCGAGCGCGCCGCGCCCCACAACGCTTCGTACGTCTCCGGATATTCGTCGACGACGTCCTCGAAGAGTTGAAGCGATTCCACGACCTGATGGTCGAGGTAGAGCTCGTGCGCCTCTGAGATCCTGGGGTCGACACGGGCGGGGTCCGCGATCGCTCGAGAGCCCGGCCCGGGGATTGCCTGAGAGTCAGTGGTGGTCTGCAGCCCGATTTCCCTCGCGGCAACGGGCTGGACACCGGGCTGGACCGCTAACTGGACCACCAGTAGGATGGCGCCGAGTGTCAACAAAAGGCGTCGTCTGGACGAGACGTTCACGATAACGTGCAGCCTAGGGGTCGCGTGAGATCAAGTGGGCATCGAGTACGGGCCGATCGTTCCTACCCCGGTGCCCCGAAAAGGTCATCGGAAGTCTCGTTCCCCGTGTGGCAGGCCGCAAGCCGGGAAGACTCACGGGTTGACACGTGACGATCAGTGTCGAACCCTGACCCCGCGCGGGAGTCGAACCTGACCTCGCGCGGGACAGGAGCTCCTCGGGGACGATCATGGATTGGAACTACACAGCGGTAGGCGATCTTCTCACTTTCGATCACACCCTCGACGACGACACACTCACCGAGTCCCGTCCGTACTCGGCCCCGATCATCGAAGAAGCTCGCGGAGATCTCGCGGCGCTCACGGTCTCCATACTGAAGGAGAACATCACCAACCCTGGAGGGACCGTTCTTTCGGCCTCCGGCGGCTTCGATTCTCGCCTCTTGCTGGCGGCGCTGCTGCATCTCGGAATCCGGCCCCGGCTCCTCGTTTGTGGTCCACGGGGCAACTTCGACCGAGACGTCGTGGAAGAGATGGGAAAGAGGTTGTCTTTGGAGGTGATAGCGGTCGAGCTCAACGCGCAGGATTACGTGGATCATGCGGAGCGGATCGTGGAGGTGACCGGGGGGACCAAGGCGGCCCGGCACTGGCACACATACTTGTACCCGTTGAAGGCCGGACTCGATACGAACAGCAACATCGTAGTGGGGGCCAACGGTGAGTCCATGCGGTCCTACTATTTCGACCGCGGGCTCCTCGCCCACGCCACGACGGCTCTTCCGAGCCAGCCGCTACTGCGGAAATTCTGGAAAGCGAAAGCCAAGAACCCGTTCCGCCCGGACCAGTGGCAGGGGCTGAGCGAGCCCGTTCGTGAGAACCTGTACGGGCAGGGGTCGCGTCGTAGGATCGATCGTTTGGTTGCGGCCAGCCGGGGCCGCGATTTTCTGTCGAGTCTCGATCACTTCTACTATCACCAGCGTGTCAGGAATTTCATCGGCAACGGTCTGAAGCTCTATCGCCAATTCGGTGAAGTGGTTGCGCCGATGACCGACAGGAGGTGGGTGGCCGTCGCCCAGTCGATGCCCCGCACACAGAAGCTCGGTTCGCGCTGGCACCGCCACGCGATCAAGAGCCTCTGCCCGGAGCTGCTCTCGTTCCCGGAGCAGGGGACCGGTCGACCCATGGCCGTCGATCCGGGGCGGTTGTACTGGATGAAGAAGTCGGGGGGAGGCCTCCCCTATGCGGATTACGCCAACTGGTTCCGATCGCCGGCGTTCACGGACATGGTCATGGATCGACGCGACTCGATCCGCGAGCTGATGAGCCCTGATCTGGTGGAGAGCTTGATGAAATCCGGGAGCATAAGGCAGATCGCCCCGATCGCTTCGTTGGCCGTGTTCGCGTCCCTTGGCGGCTCGTGAGCCGTCCGGCCGTCATCTAGGCTCCGGCGCGCCGTATCCGAACATCTCCAGGTCCGGCCGATAGAGTTCGGCCACCCGTGCCTCAAGGGTCGCGTCGTACAGCGCCCGCCAGTCGTCCCCTTCGGCGGTCCGCGCGTGCCAGGGAAGTGGAATCGTTCGGCCCAAGGTATGCTCGACTTCCCGCCATACTTCCGGGAGATCTTCCAGGCGGAGCCACCGCACGGACTGTCTTTGTCCCTCCGCCAAGGTGGCCTGGTCGGCGGCTACGGTCGGTCTCGTCTTGAACAATCGTGGCGTCAGGTAATGCGTCCGGCCGAGGTGGAGGAGGGTCCGGGCTGCCCGTCCCGCCCACGAAACTCTGGATGTGATCGCACTAGCGTCCTGTAACACGTCGATTTGCAGGCGGAAGTGGCTGTTCCCGTCGCGGACGCCCGGCAGCAACTCCACGAACTCCGCGAAATCGAGCTCGGCCAGGCGTCGCGCCCCCGCGACCGATCGACAAGGCCACGCCCCTAATTCACGGAGCAGGTGGTGCTGGCACGGCTCCAGGCCGCCATTTCTCTCCAGGGCCTCGAGAGCGTCGCGGCACTTGTTATGAAAACAAGAGGCCGCGCGGGCCCACGGGTCGCGGACCAGCAGAAAGCGGGGCCAGTCTTGGTCTTGTGCCGGGGGGCGGAAGGACGGCTGCGGGTACACACGGAGCCTCGGGAAGCTCTTCTCGAGAGCGTTGAGAAGGGAGCGGGACGCGACCTTGTGATTCCAGAAGAACAGGAACTGCGGCTCGGATGCATGGACCGCGATCGCCATCAGGGCATCCACCGATCGCTGAACATACGCATCAGCACCGTGGTGTTCCGGCTCTCGGGGTCGGCTCCGCCTCGATTGTGAGCCCCCAGACGGCTTGCTCGAAAGACACGTCTTCCGAAGATACGGGGAAAACTCCCGGGTTTGCCCGGAACGATCAGCTTGGGCACCCGGCAGTGGGCCGCGAACCAGGTGTCGTCTTCGAGCCAGGCCGCATCGGGAGCACCCTCGAGATCCGCCAGACGATCGAGATCGAAGAAACGCGGGCGAACCATCACCCCTCCGTAACCATGCAGAATATCTACGGCCAACGCGTGGCGCAGGCGAGAGCCGCGAAGCGACACACCACGCCTGAATCCCAAGCCGTCGACGGTACGGCCGATGAGCCCCCTTCGTCGATCGACGCGATCGAGCGGAACGATCAGGCCGTAACATCCGACCGCGGCGTCCGGATGTCGCACGGAGGCATCGAGGAGATCCTCGAGTAACCTCGGACGGTAGATGCGGTCGTCGTCCACGGCGACGATGAGCTGGTCCGGTTCACTGTCGAGCAGCGCCGGTAGAATCTTGGTCGCCGGTCCCCAGTCGGGGCACTCCACAATCTGTATGACGTCGAGATTCTGAAGTTCTTCGGGGACCGAGTATTCGACTTGTTCGCGGCGGCTGTGTTTGGGCAAATGCAGCAGGATCTTGCGTGGGGGTACGGTCTGAAGGAGCAGACTCTTGAGTGTCGGCATCAGGAACGGCAGGCGACTCGGAATCGTGGTGAGGCCGACGATGAGATCCGAACGCTCTTGGGCGGCCGCGGCGGCATCGAGATCCCGCAGCTCCTGCCGTCCTAGCCTGAGCTCATACAGAATCTCACGGGCGGGCTGCCGACCCTCCAAGCGGCAAAACAGACCGTATGCGGCGACGCCGAGCGCCCCCGCGATCAACAGAGTCGGAAGCAAAAGCCGTTTCCGAGGACCTGCTCAGGCGCTCATGAGAGGAGGGAGAGCATCAAGGTTCTTCAAAGTGGTATCCGAAGTGCTCGATGTGCTTACGATACGTCTTCGCTACGCGTTCACGGCTCCGATCATCGTAGTACGTCGTATAGTGCTTCCGCTCCGCTCGGCTCTTGGTTTTCAGAGACGGGAGCTCTGAGGGAGGCAGCCCGATACGTTCACAAACCGATGCGTAGTCGTTCTGGAGATTTTCGTAGCGGATCAGGAAGTCGAGCCCCACCGTCCCCGAACGATCGAAGTAGAACCGCCCGTTTGGTGGATAATAGTGCAACATGTAAGCCACGAAGAAATCGAACGTGACATCCTCCAGCTTCCAGAAAGTCCGGGCCACATTGGCGCCGAGGGCGAACACATTTCTCCGCACTCGGAGGGGGTACTTCCAGAACCGACTCAGGCTCCCTCCGATGGTCTTCCGAAAGGGCTGCCAGTCGACCTCGCGGGTCGCCCAGTAGTACTGGGACACCACCAGATCCCACGGGTTGCGAACGATCGCGAACTTGAAATAGGCGTCCCACAACGGTCGGCCGAGGCGCCTTCGGACCACGGGCAGAGTCGAGTGACGGAGGTAGCCTCGCTGCTTCGTTCCCGGGTGGTCGTACTCCTCCTCGTCCCATTGGGGGTCGAAGGCAGTGACCGGCGTGACGATGTCGTCGTCTCCGCAATGCTGCGCGAGTGCAACTTCTACACTCGTGCCGGCGACCTTCCGGGGCTTGAGGAATATGAACTTATGGCGATGAGAGATGATCATGAACGGATGGCCAGCGGGCGTGTGATCCGAGGAGAAAATATTGGAGTTCCCCTGCAAGAATAGCAACTTGGTTGACCATGATGAACCTGTTGTCTGACCACGATGACGCCGAAGGGTGGCGATGACCTCGCCGAGTGATGTTCCTGGCGGGGCGCCCGCTGGTGTCCCTGACGTCGATCTCGTATACGCCTGGGTCGATGGAGACGACCCGGAGCTGCAGGCGGACATGCGCCGATACGCTTCCGGACCGGACGACCTCAACCCGGAGCGGACGCGTGACTTGTACGATCTGTTGCGGTACAGCCTCCGGTCGGTGGCCATGTTCGCGGGATGGATCAAGAACATCCACATCATCACGCGTCGCCCGCAGGTTCCGGCTTGGCTCGACCTGAACAACCCGAGGGTTAATGTGGTCCACCACGACGAGCTGAGCGGGTTCGCCCCTTACCTGCCGACGTTCAACTCGACGGCCATCGAGAGCTTCGTTCATGCCGTCCCCGGTCTCTCGGATCATTTCCTCTACATGAACGACGACTTTCTCTTCGGGGCTCCCACAGTCCGAGAGGATTTCTTGACGGCACAGGGGAAACAGAGGGTATTCGGGACCTACTTCGGGATCTGGCTTCCCTTTCGCGTCTATCGAAAGCGGTGGAAGTTCTTCAGCACCGTACATCTGGAGCACTGCCCGAGATTCGTTTATAAACCGTTCTGGGAGGCCATGTTGGGGGCCAATCGAGAGGCGCTGCATCGGACTCGAAGTAGCCGTTTTCGCGCGGGATCGGACCTGCGCATGGACCGACTCTACCGGATGTGGATGCTCGGGCCAGAGAGGCGCCACGCCGAGGCCGTAAAAGCTCGCGAGCTGCTCGAGTACCACCGCTTTCACCGGATCGACAACACCCGCGAAGAGCAGGCCCGCGCTTTGGACGCATTAGTGGAGATGCGGCCAAAGTTCTATTGTCTCAACGACGACCAGGGGTCGGATCCCGATGCCTGGGTGTGTGACCGCGTGCGGGAGTTCCTCGACGCCTATTATCCCGACGCCTCCGAATTCGAGCGACAGGAATGACTGGAGTGTCAGGATCTGGAGTCAGTGCGGCGAGCGTCAGCGTAGTCATCCTGAACTGGAATCGCCCGTTGTGGTTGCGCCGCGTGATCTTACCGTTGCTCGCTCGGCATCCCCTCGTCGATGAGATTCTCGTGTCTCACGGCCGTGAGAGGACGTGTTTTTCGTTCAAGAGCCGGCGCTGCGAGATCGTCCACCGTCCCGACTGGGATCTCAACGATCGTTACGGGCTCGCTCTTCGTTTTGTCGCGGCGAGGGAGGCGAGGAACGACGCGGTGTTGATCGTCGACGACGACCTGGTCGTGCCCGGGCGCTCGATCGCGGCCTTGAAGTCGTCTTTCGACGACGCACCACGCACGCTGCACGGGATCTTCGGGCGCCGCATCAGCCCGGACTACGAATATTCGTATGACGGATACGAGCGGGGGGAGACACCGGTGGTCCTGACTCGCTGCCTCATGATGCACCGCTCCTACGCGGACGTATTTCTCGAAGCGGAACCCTCCGCGGCTGAGCTCATCACACGAGGCTCACCCAAGTGGAACGGGGAAGATATTTTCCTCTCTCTGCTGTCGATTCGAGAGACGGGTGAGTTGCCCCGTGCCTACGATCTGCCCTTCAAGAACGTGTGGCGGATGCATCGCGGCAGTATTTCCAGGACGGACGTACCGGACGGTGACCCGGCGAAGATGGCCCACCGGTCCTATCGCTCCTGGTTCACACGTGAAGCTGTCCAGCTGCTCGGAGTCCAGGCCCAGATCGACGATTACTTGAGTAAATCGGCTCTTACTTGAGATCGGCGGTTGCGGTTGTGTCCTTCTCGGATTGAGCCTGATAGAGGGCGTGAAAAGCCCCACGCCGCTCGATCAAGTCGTGCCAAGTGCCGCGCTCGACGATGCGGCCACCCTCGAAAACGAGAATGAGGTCGGCGTCCCGTATCGTCGACAGTCTATGCGCGATAACGATGAGGGTGTGTCCCGTCAGCCGCCGTTTGATCGCGGCGGCCACACTCTGCTCGATTACGCTGTCCAGTGCCGATGTCGCTTCGTCGAGAATCACGATGTCCGGATCTCGCAGGAGAGCTCGTGCGAGTGCGATGCGCTGCCGCTGCCCCCCGGAAAGACGCACGCCCCTGTCACCCACCTCCGTGTCGAGGCCGTCCGGAAGGTCCGTAACGAGGTCGTGCATCTCGACGTCCGCGAGAACACTGAACAACTCCTCGTCCGGCACGGTCCTCTCGAGCCCGAAGGTGAGATTGTCGCGAAAGGACCGGTTCAACAACCAGACGTCCTGGCTGACGATCGCCATGCGGGAATGCAGCGACGGGAGGGAGTACTCCCGGATATCGGTACCGTCCAGGAAGATGGTGCCGGGTTCGCAGTCGTAGAAACGTGCGATCAGATCCACGAACGTCGTCTTACCCGCTCCGCTGGAGCCGACGACTGCGGTGACTTTGCCAGCGGGGATGGTCGCATTCAGGTCGTGGAGCACCTCGGTCGCTTGCTCGTAGCGGAATCCCAGGCCGGAGACTTCGATCTCGTGCTCGATCCCCTGGAAGGTCCGCTCACCGGAAGGCACAATGAACTTGCCGTCGTCGGAGAAGAGTTCTGCGACGGCCTCCAAGCGAGGAAGTTCCTCGTAAACGCGGACGCTGAACTGGCTGATCATCTTGTAGTCACGAAGTGACTGCTGAAGTGGGAGGAGAAAAGCAGCAAAAATCATCAGGTCGACCGGGCGAAAATCCCCACTCACGTAAATGAACACGCCCTGTACGAGGAGCATCGCGAAGAGGATCGTGATTTCCTCGATGGGATAACGAATGGCGATCGCCCGATCGCGCCGTACCGCCACGCGCTCTCCTTTGCGGAGCACGTGCTCGTACATCTCCGTGGCGGTCCGTTCCTGTGAGTACGCTTTGACGAGTGGGATCGCCCCCAGGATGTCGAGGATCTGTGTGCGTATCTGGCGGTCTACTTCGACCCCCTCCTCGGAAATGCGTTTCACGGCCCGATTGATCGAAGCCACCAAAACTTGCACCAATGGCAACGTCACGAGGAAGGCAATGGAAAGTGGGATCGAGATCGCCATCATCACGGCGACCTTCACCAGCAATTGGACCACGAAACGGAAGAGCTCCTGAGCCGCGATCAGGAGCCCGAGCACGGAGCTGGACCAACCGATCTCCGCGTCGATTCTGCCGATCGCCTGGCGGTCGAAGTACTGCCGGCCGAATGTGAGGACCCTGCCGAACGTCTCCCGGCTTACATTGACCCGGTACCGCTCGTTGCGCGCCATCGTGACGCGCCGGGCCACATATTGGGTTCCCTGCTTGCCTATACGGCCAAGAACCATCAAGGCGACGATGCAGATCACCAGATAAGCGTCTCGCCCCGACCCGTCCAGGCTGGCCGGGACGAGCGATGTGATCCATCCGAACCATCTCGACGACTCCAAGGAGTCGAACGAGTTGGCAACCACCCCATCCGTGAGCGGGAGGAGCAGTGAGAAAGAGGCGAATTCGAAGGCACCAGCGAGCAGGATCAAGGAGATCGGTAGAGCCAGGTGCCAAACCTTGCCGTCCACCACCCGCCAGTAGTGGCGGAGGACGCCGAGGGGGGTCGCCACGGTCTCTTTATCCGGTGCAGTCATCCGATCGCCGGACCTCTTGATGGGACTGAAACGCCTTGTGCGGTTGAGTATAGCACTGGCCGAGGGTGCTAACGACCGGAATTGGTGGCGAGCGCCTTTCCGATCACGCTTCCGGCCCCGGCACATACCGCGGGCGTTGCTTCAGTACGAGCTGTCTCTGAGATTCCAAGCGGGCCGTCTTCAGGAGGCCGAGCTGACCGCCTTCGGAACCCGATGAACCAGAGGAGCTTGTGCGAGGGATTTCCTGTACGATCGTGAGGGCAAGGTATGTCTGACGAGGGCGACCGGGGGCGCCCCAAAGTCTTCTGCGTGGGCTTCAGCAAGACCGGTACCACCACACTGCACCGGATCTTGGGCGATCAACTCTCGTATCGCTCCGCCCACAAGCCGGGGTGGACGGACTGGTCGATCACCAAGAATCGCGATCAACTCGATCGATTCGACGCGTTCACCGATGGCGAATGTGCCGCGATCAGAAATCTGGACGACCTCTATCCCGATGCCCTTTTTGTCCTCAACACCAGACCGCTGAAGCACTGGGTGCTCAGCCGGCACAAAGCGGTCGAGCGATCCCGAACGGGCGTTCGTTGGGCCCTCACCAAGTACGTTCCGCTCGGATTTGTCGCCCGGATCATCAACCGGTGGGTGCTCGACAACCGCGAACGAGCGGTGATGCGCTGGATCCGGATCCGGAACTCATATCACGAACACGTGATTCGTTACTTCAGTGACCGGAAGGGTAAGCTCCTCGTCATGAATATCGAGGAGGCGGACTTCGGGATGCAGCTGGCACGATTCCTTGGTGCTGCCGAGGGCTCCATCGCTCCGACTCTGGCGAATCGTGACGGAGACGATACGATGACCGGGACCATTCTCGACGCGATCGGCGAGAGGGTTGGAAAACAGACGAGTGACGAGGACATAGAGGCCTTCTTCTCGTCGCGCGGCCTGGACCAGCAGGGCGACACTCTTACGTTTTTCGAATCTCCCCGGTCCGGTTTGTCCCGGAGCGCCTCCGACTACTGTCTGATCATTCTGCCCTTCTTGAGGCCTCTGTTTCGGTGGATCTACACTGTGCTCGTAAGGGGCAGGTCCAAGGCTCGGAGTGTCCTGTCGAACTGGCTGGTCGATTCATTCATCCGATTCTTCAGGAGTGAATCGGACATGCACTACTTCACGACGGTGCGTCAGCTGGGCGGCGGCTTCAAATGAGCTCGTCCCTCGAGATCGTCCAGTTGGAGGGGTGGCGGGGTACGTCGCGTTTCGTGGAGGCCGCGTGGAGGGTACACGACCAACCGGCCTCGTCCGGATGGATCCCGCCTCTTCGTATCGTCGTGCGAGACGGCCTGGACCGGCGCGGAAACCCTTTCTACAAGCAGGCGGAGCGCGCGCTCTTCATCGCGAAGCGTGATGGCCGGGCCGTCGGGAGGGTGGCGGCCATCGAGAACCGACGGCACAACGACCATCATGATGATCGAGTCGGTTTTTTCGGTTTTTTCGACTGCCGTGACGATCAAGAGGCCGCGAGCGGGCTCTTCGAGCGGGCGGAGGAGTGGCTCGGAGACCGAGGGCTGACTTCGGTGCGTGGTCCCGTGAGCCCGTCGATGAACCACGAGTGTGGTGTGCTCGTTGAGGGGTTCGAATTGCCACCGGTGATCATGACACCCTGGAATCCTTCCTACTACGACTCGTTGATCGAGGGGGCCGGCTACCTCCGGGCCAAAGATCTCCTCGGATACCATTTGCCCGCCGGGGACGCGGTTCCGGATCGGGTGCGTCGGCTCGCGGAGCGAAAGCTTCAGAGGAGCCGCCTGGTCTTTCGAGAGTGGGATTTCGGCGCCATGAAAGAGATGGCGAGAGACGCCTTCGACCTCTACTGCGAAGCGTGGGACGGGAACTGGGGTTTCGTCCCTCCGTCGTGGGAGGAGTTCTGGCACCTCGCGAAGGACCTGAAGTCGGTCCTGCATCCCGAGTTCACTTTCGTGGCGGAACTCGACGGCAAAAACGTCGGGTTCATCATGATCGCACGAGACATGAACCGTGTGCTTCGCCGGATACCGTCGGGACGGCTCTGGCCGTTGAATATCGCCCGTCTCCTCTTCGGACTCCCCAAGATCCTCAGCGGGAGGATCATACTCTTGGGGATCAGGCCAGAATACCGGAACCGGGGCTTCTTCCCGCTTTTTGCCCTCGAAATAGCTCGCCGTGCGCAGCAGATCGGAGCTGAAGGGGCTGAAGCGTCGTGGATTCTCGAGGACAACGAGTCGTTGACCGCGCCTCTCGAGGGCATGGATCTGGAGCCGTACAAGCGTTGGCGTATCTATGAGAAGGTCCTCGAGAAGGTCCCCGGTCACTCGCCATGATTCCGCCACAATGATTCCGCGCATCCTTCATCAGACCTGGAAGGACCGGAACGTCCCCGCCCGGTTCCTCGATGCGCAGCGCAGCTGGCAGGATGCCCACCCCGATTGGGAGTACCGCTTCTGGACCGACGAGGACCTCGCGGCGCTCGTGCGGGAGCGGGCGCCCGAGCTCCTCCCCTTGTACGAGAGTTATCCCGAGGCCATTCAGCGAGTCGACGCAGCCCGGTACGTGATTCTCAGAGAGTTCGGAGGGGTCTACGCGGATCTGGACCTTCAGTGCCTCCGCCCCATCGACGATCTCCTCGAAGCCGAGGTGGTGCTTCCGCGCACCACACCCTTCGGCGTGTCGAACCAGTTCATGTTTTCCGTAAAGGGGCACTCGCTGTTCCGCCACGCGGTCGACTCCCTTCCTCGTGCCTACGCGAAGTGGGGCCGGGTATGGCCGAGACACTTGAGGATCCTCACGACGGCGGGCCCCCTCTTCCTGACCGGGAGATTGAGAGAGCACGGTGTGACGGAAGGCATAAGAATCCTTTCGCTGGACGAGCACGGGCATGGTGATCCGGAGATCGCCTACGTGGCGCACCTTCGTGGCAACACATGGGCGGGTTGGGACACTCACGTGATCAACTTCTTCCACGACAACTGGAAGTGGCTCGCGGCGGGTGCCGCAGTTTCCGCAGCGCTGCTGGCCAGATTCCTTTGACGTGGTAGCGATACGGCTTACCCTCCGGAATTGACGCAAGGCGACTCACGACCCTAAGCTCCTGGGACGAACCCCACCCTCGCGACAGCCGGATTCAAGGTGTCTGAACCCACCGCCAACGTGTCTGAACCCACCGCCAACGTGTCTGAAGGCGCGCCCGATGTGCTGAGCAAGGCTTACGAGTTCCATGCTGCGGACGACGCCAGACGTGAAGGTGTGTACCCCTACTTCAAGCCCTTCGACTACCACGACGGACCCGAGGCGGTGATCGACGGCAAACGTGTGACGATGTTCGGTTCCAACAACTACTTGGGCCTGACTACACACCCCAAGGTTCAGGCAGCGGCGGTCGCCGCCATCGGTACTTTCGGAACGAGCACGACGGGGTCTCCCTTCGTGAATGGCTCCATCAGGCTGCATGGCGAATTCGAGGAAAAAATCGCCGCTTTTTATGGACGAGAGTCGGCCCTCGTCTTCACCACGGGGTATCAGGTGAACCTCGCCTTGGGCTCCGCCTTGCTCGGTGGCGAAAACAATGTTGCCGTGGTCGACCGAAGTGTGCACGCGTCGATCTACGACGGCGTACGCCTGGGCCAGGCCGCGGGCGGGCGTATGGTTCGGTTCAGGCACAACTCGGCAGTTTCCCTGGACCGCGCTCTCTCCAAGCTCAACGCCACCGAATCCGCGCTGGTGATGACGGATGGAGTCTTCAGCGCCGAGGGTGACATCGCGAACCTCGACGAGCTGGTGCCGGTGGTTAAGAAGTATGGCGCGAGACTCTTTCTGGACGACGCGCACGCCTTGGGAGTCATCGGACCGGGAGGGCGGGGGACGGCGCACCACTTCGGATTGGAGGGTGATGTCGACCTGATCGGGGGCACGTTCAGCAAGTCACTGGCCAGTGTCGGCGGGTATCTCGTCGGGGAGCGGAAGGTGCTGGACTACGTAAGACACTTTGCACCTTCCTTCATGTTTGCGGCCAGTGGTGCGCCATCCTGTATCGCCGCTGCGATGGCCGCGTTCGACGTCATGCAGGAAGAGACCTGGCGGCTTGATAAGTTGAGAGAGAACTACACCTACATGAAGGGTGAGCTCGCGGGGATGGGCTTCGAGTTGAGTGACACGCAGAGCGCGATAATCGCGATCTTCATTCGTGACAATGCGCGGACGCTGGAGTTCTGGAGGATGCTGTTCGAGGATTATTCGGTGTACACGAATCCGTTTATCTCTCCGGGTGTGCTGCCGCGGCACTCTCTCCTGCGCACTAGCTACATGGCCACCCACGAACGCGAGCATCTCGATCGGGGCCTCGAAGCCCTCCGAAGCGCCGGTCGGGCGCTCGGGGTAATCTGAGGCGTCGACGAAAAACCATCCCGTAGAGGACCGTCTGTGCGGATCTTGCTGACCGGAGCCTCGGGATTCCTTGGCTCTCACATCGCCGAGCAACTCGATCAACAGGGTACAGACGTTCGTGCGCTTGTCCGGCCGACCAGTGACACTCGGTTTCTGGAAGGCCTGTCGCATGTGACGCTTGTGTCCGGGGCTCTGAGCGACAAAGACAGCTTACTCGCGGCGACGGAAGGTGTGGATGGAATTATCCATGCCGCCGGTTTGGTGAAGGCCCGGCGCCCGGCCGATTTTCACCGGACGAACGAGCAGGGAACGGCCAATTTGCTCGACGCGGCGAAACAGAACGCTCCGGGTATCGAGCGCTTCGTGTTGGTCTCGTCGCTGACGGTGATGGGGCCTAGCGAGGACGGACGTCCCCTGCCGGCTGATGCGCCTCCAAACCCCGTGACCCACTATGGACGGAGTAAGCTGGCCGCGGAACGAGCCGCGCGGGCGGAGGCCGGCTCGCTTCCCATCACGATCATCAGGCCGCCGATGATCTACGGCCCTCGAGATCGGGAAATCCTCCCCTTCTTCAAGTCCGTGCAGCTGGGCGTCCTCCCTTTGACCGGTTCGCCGAACTCCGCGCTTAGCGCCATCTACGTCGCAGACTGTGCCGCAGCGTGTATCAAGGCGCTCGAGGCGAACGTACCTAGCGGCTCCGCTTACTTCGTAGAGGACGGAGGCTTGGAGACCCTGGGCGGACTGATCACCCACATCGAAAACGCGCTCGGCAGGCGCGCCTGGTTGCGGGTTCCTGTGCCCCGTTTCCTCATGTACGGTGCGGCTCTGGGCAGCGAATTCTACGGAAGGGTCATGGGACGCGCGGTCATGTTGACACGTGACAAGCTGAACGAGTTGTTGGCTCCACACTGGGTATGCGACTCGGCTGAGACCCAAGCCGCGCTCGGTTGGAAACCCCGAGTTTCTTTCGCCGAGGGAACACGGATCACCGGCGCATGGTATCGCCGCGCGGGTTGGTTATGATAAGGGACGGGCGCGAATCGCCTGTGGATGGTATGTTCTTTCTGCAACCGCATGATAGATGCTCAAAATCTGGTGGGAGGCCGCCGGTGAAGTCGTTTGATTTTCTCGTCACGCTTCTGGTAGAGGAGTTTGGCGTGAATGCTGACGAGTTGGTGCCCGACGCGTCGCCTGCGGGGCTCGGCCTGGACTCTCTCTCCACGATGGAAATGGTGAGGGAGTTGGAGGATGAGTTCGGAATCAAGTTCTCCACCGAGCAAGTTAATTTTTCCACCTTGGGTGAGGCAGCAGCCCTAGCCGACGAGTTGATCGAGGCCAAGGGACTCTGAGCGGCGTGCCCCTGCGCCGCACGTTCATCACCGGGATCGGCGTAGTATCTCCCCACGGGGACAACCTGGACGAGGTCTTCGATCGGGTTTTCGCCGGAGAGTCCTCGGTCCGGAAGGTGCCGATCGAGGCCAACGGGTCGCGTTGCGACATGCTCTTGTCGCCGGTCGACTTCGAGCCGGGCCATCTGATTCCCAAGATGTCGGGACGTTTCATGGCACGGGCGACCAAGATGGCCGTTGTTGCGGCGCATCACGCCCTCGAGGCATCGGGCCTGTTGGTATCCGGTGCTGGACCGGCGGAGGCGGGCATCTACCTGGGATGTGGACTGGGGGGTTCCGACGAGCTTCAAGCCCACTATGAACGTTTTCTGGCAGATCCCCCCAGGAGGCTGAGAGCCGCGAGCACGCCGATGATCATGGCGAGCGGTCCGGCGTCCCACATCTCCATGCAGTATGGGATTACCGGCCCGACAATGACCTATTCCATCGCATGTGTGTCTTCGGCCGTCGCGATCGGCGAGGCCTTTCGTGCGATCCGACATGGGTACCTGGATACCGCCTTGGCCGGTGGGACCGAAGCCCAACTCAACGCCGGGGCCTTGGCCGGTTGGAGGGAGTTGAGCGTCCTGGCGAGTGAGCATACGACCGGTGCCGAAGCTTCCAGCCGGCCGTTCGATGCCCAGCGGACGGGCCTGGTTCTCGGCGAGGGTTCAATCATTCTGGTGCTCGAGAGCGAGGATGCGGCTAGAGCCAGAGGCGCGGAACCGCTGGCGGAGATCGTGGGCTACGGTGTCTCCAGCGATGCCTACAACCTGACGGAGCCCTCTTCGGACGGTCAGACTCGTGCGATGCGCCTGGCGCTGGAGGACGCATCCGTTGCGGGCGAGCGCATCGGGTATGTCAACGCGCATGCCACGGGTACACTCTTGGGAGATCGAGTCGAGGCGGAGGCCATCAGGAACACGTTCGGGTCGCACGCCGACAAGCTGGCGGTGAGCTCCACAAAGTCGGTTCACGGCCACCTGATCGGGGCCGCGAGTGCGTTGGAGACCGCCTTGACCGTTCGTATGTTACAGACGGGCCGCATCGCGCCCACCGCCAACCTCACCGATCCCGATCCGGAGTGCGACCTGGATTGTGTGCCGTTGGTAGGCAGAGAGGCGCCAGGGCTGGAGTACGCTCTTACCAACTCGTTTGCGTTTGGTGGCAGCAACGCGACGCTAGTATTGCGTAAGGTGTTGGCCTCATGAAGTTATGTCTTTAGAACCGGATATGTCTTCAGGAGGTGAGCGCGCGTGACCCCATATATGTTCTTGGCCCAGGTATTGAGCGAAAAATACGACGTCGATCCGGACACGATCAGTCCCGAGGCGACGTTGACCGAACTCGGTCTCGACTCCCTCACGATCGTCGAGCTCTTGTTTGACGTCGAAGACGAGTTCGGGATCGAGATTCCTGAGGAGCGCGCGACTTTCCAGACGCTTGCAGAGGCCGCGGCTCTGGTAGACGAGCTCGTCCAAGCAAAGGGAGGCTGAGCCGCCTGTGGGGGGCCGCCGCGTCTTCGTGACGGGGCTCGGGTTGGTGTCCCCCCATGGGGAGGATCCGGCGGAGGTCTTCGAGAGGATCTGCCTCGGGGAATCTGCCATCCGCCTGGTACGGTCCGGCGTTCCCGAGCTCGGAACCGACGTGCTACTGGCCTCCATCGACTTTGAGCCGGGCGACCGAATCAGCAAGGCCGACCTGATTTTCATGGCTCGAGCGGCGCAAATGGCCGTGGTCGCCACCCGAAACGCTCTGGAGGACTCCGGTCTCCTGGCCGACGGACGTGGACCCGAGGAAGCAGGAGTGTACATGGGGTGTGGGCTCGGTGGAGCCGAGATCCTTCAGCGGTCCTATAGTACGTACTTCGAGCGCCGCAGCAGGCGGGTGCGGCCGACGACCGTCCCGCTGATCATGGCCAGTGGCCCAGCTTCCCAGGTATGTATGCGCTTCGGGATTCGCGGACCGGCGCACACGTATTCGATCGCTTGTGCCTCTTCGTCCGTCGCTATCGGTGAAGCGTTCCGTTCCATCCGAGACGGGTACTCCGATGTGGTCATCGCCGGGGGAGCGGAGGCGATGCTCAACGACGGGTCCGTCGCTGCTTGGCAGGCCGTCGGTGTGATCGCCAAGGAGCACACGGATGGCGCGGGGGCCTCCTGCCGTCCTTTCGACCTCGAGCGGACTGGCCTCGTTCTCGGAGAGGGCGCAGCCACGCTCATTCTCGAAAGTGAGGAGCGCGCTGCGGCACGGGGGGCCGAGTTGCTCGCGGAGATCGTCGGATTTGGCGCCTCGAGCGACGCGCACAAGCTCACGGAGCCGTCGGTGGACGGTCAGGAGCTTGCCATGCGGAAGGCCCTGGAAGATGCGGGCGTCTCGGCCGATGCCGTGGGTTATATCAATGCCCACGCGACAGGAACCCCGGCGGGTGATCCCGTCGAGATCGAGGCGATCAAACGGGTTTTCGGAGCGGCCGCACAACGTGTCGCCGTCAGCTCGACCAAGTCGATGCATGGGCACCTCGTGGGAGCATCCGGCGCGCTCGAGTGCGCTATTACAACGCTGGCGCTCCACCAAAGCCGGATTCCGCCAACAGCCCACTTGACCGTTTCGGATCCGGCGTGTGATCTCGACTGTGTCGCCACGGTCGGCCGTGACGCTCCGGATCTCGAGACCGCCCTCTCGAATTCGTTCGCCTTCGGGGGGTCCAACGCCACTCTGGTGCTGCGGCGGGCCTGACGGCGAGTGTCTCGCCCGGCCCTCCTGCGTGGTGGTATCCTCGTCGGGGCGACCCTTCTGCTCTTGGTTGCGCTGCAAGACATCGAGTGGGACCGGCTCCTCCAGCTTCTTCGAACACTCCGCCTTCCCTGGCTTGCCGTCGCCATCGGCTTGAACGGCTCGATCATCGTCTTGTGGTCGCTGCAGTGGAAAATTCTGGTACCTGGCGAAGGCTCCGTGACATGGGCCAACATGTTCCTGGTGGTCTCGGCGATGGCCATGATCTCGAACTCGGTTCCCTTCATGGTCGGACAGGCCTCGGGCGTGTTGCTTCTCGCCCGATATGGAGGCATCGGCCATGCCTCGGCTCTGTCCGTCTATACGATGGAGCAGGTGGCTGAAGGGATCGCCAAGCTCGTGGTCGTCGTAGGTCTGGCCTTGTTCGCACCGTTACCCGAATTGCTCGCTCGGGGAGTTCAGATTCTCGCGGTGGTTGTATCCGTGCTCGGGGTGACGTTCGTCGTACTCGCCTTTCGCTTTCGGCATCCTCCCGCCGCCGTGCCGCCGGCGAGCACCCTAGGCCGAGTCAAACACTTTGGAGCCCGGTGGGCCCACTCTCTCGAAGGGCTTCGTACCCCCCGCGTGTTTGCCGCTGGAATCGCTCTCGCACTGGGCATGAAAGCGATGGAGCTAGGGGGAATTCTCGCCATCCAACAGGCGCTCGGACTGGACCTGCCCGTGGGAACCGCGCTGCTGGTTCTGGCGAGTGTCAGCTTCGCAACCATCGTTTCGGTCTCGCCTGGCAACCTGGTTGTCTTCGAGGCCGCCTCGTTCGCCGCCTACCGGCTCACAGGAGTCAGTCCGGAGCACGCACTCACGTTGAGCCTGCTTCAGCACGTCTGTTATCTGATTCCGATGGTGGGGGTCGGGTACCTCTACGGCGGGAGGCGGATGTTCAAGGAGCTTCGAGATCCGCAGCCTCCCTCATGAGCCGATCTTCCATGGGTCGATCTTCGCAACCGGTGCGAATCATGATCACCAGCTATCTCGAGCCACACCACGTGGATCGGATTCGGGCGGTGAGCCCACGCCTCGAGGTCGTGTACGAAGCTCACCTGCTTCCGGAGCCCCGTTACGCCGCGGACCATGTAGGGCCAGCGTTCGAGCGTTCGGAGGAGGACGAGAGGCGTTGGGCGTCTCTGCTCGCCGAGGCGGAGGTCCTGTTCGATTTCGACCGAACCCACCTCGAGGATCTGCCCGAGTGCGCGCCGTCGCTGAGGTGGATCCAGGCGACGAGCGCTGGGATCGGCCAACTGGTGGCCAAGCATCGGTACGTGGAACGGATGCCCGAAACGGTGTTCACGACGGCTAGCGGGGTCCATGCGGTTCCTCTGGCCGAGTACACTCTGATGTCCATCCTCATGTTTCGGAGGCGAGTCCCGCAGATGTTGGCCGATCAGCGGGACCGTCGGTGGAAGCGCTTTGCGTCGACCGATCTCAAGGGGCGGAGTCTTGCCGTTGTGGGGATGGGCTCGATCGGGCGGGAGGTGGCTCGCCTGGCGACGTCGTTCGGAATGCGGACCATCGGCGTGAAACGGACCGTGGCCGGCGTCGATCCGGCTTCTCTTCACCTGGGGGCCCTCTACGCGTCCGATGAACTCCACGCGGCTCTCAGTGGCGCCGAGCACCTCGTACTGTCGGCCCCCCACACGCCAGAGACGGAAGGAATGATCGGGGCGACCGAGCTCGCGCTGCTGGCTTCAGGAGCGATTCTCGTCAACGTGGCACGGGGCGCGTTGATCGACGAATCCGCTTTGCTCGAAGCCCTTGAATCGGGTCACGTCGGAGGGGCGGCGCTCGACGTGTTCCAGGAGGAGCCGCTTTCCCCCGACTCTCCGTTCTGGACAATGCCGAACGTGTTCGTCTGCTCGCACTCGGCCGGAACCAGCGACCACGAGAACGAGAGGATCACGGACATCTTCTGCGAGAACCTTCGCCGGTACCTCGCACGCGAGCCACTGCTGAACGTGCTGGATACCGTCAGGATGTACTAGCTCTCCCTTCGCTCGTATCATGGTATAGGCCTGCGGCCCTCCCCCACATAGGATTCCGAGGACGGTGGCCCGAGGAGACTTCTTCGAGGTGACTGCCCGCCCGACGGAGGTGACAGTGCGTCGAGCACGACCGTTTGTGACGCTTTTCTTGGTATCCCTGTTGAGCGCATGTGCAGGGACCACGCCTCCGCCTGTTGCTCCGCCCATATCGGTGCTCGAGCCGGTGGCCCCCACCGAGCCGGATCCCGGGTTCGACTACGATCTGATCATCGAGAATGGCCGGGTCGTGGATGGTACGGGGAGCGCGTGGTTCTACGGCGATGTTGCCGTGAAGGATGGCCGGATCGCTCGGATCACTCCAGGTGGCTTGTTGAGGGGAGCTACGGCGATGGAGCGGGTGGATGCCGTCGGGCACGTGGTATCACCCGGATTCATCGACATTCAGAGCCAGTCTCGTTACGCCCTGCTGTCGGGGGACAGCCGAGTCATCAGCAAAGTCACTCAGGGCGTCACGACCGAGATCATGGGGGAGGGGACGACGACGGCTCCGGTCAACCCGGCCTACCTCGCTCCCCGGAGGGACGATGAGTCGGAGGCGGACCGCCAAGCCCGGCTTTTTTCCGGAGAGCGAGGGTTCGACCAGTGGCTCCGGGCCATGGAGGCTCGGGGCACCTCCGTAAATCAGGGATCTTTCCTCGGGGGTGGTACACTGCGCGCTTATGCCGTTGGATCGCGAATGGGTGAAGCCAGTCCGGCCGAGCTGGACACGATGAAGGCGGTGGTGCGCAGGGCCATGGAGGACGGCGCTTTCGGGGTAGCCACAGCGCTGATCTACGTGCCTGGGAATTTTGCCTCCACCGCGGAGTTGGGAGAAATCGCGGCCGCCATGGCGCCATACGGTGGGGTATACATCACGCACCTCCGTTCAGAGGCCAACAACCTTCTCGAGGCCGTCGACGAGGCCATCGAGATCGGGACCCGTGGTGGGGTGCCGGTGGAGATCTTTCATCTCAAGGCAGGCGGCCGCGAGAATTGGGGCAAGACGGCCCAAGCCATCATGAAGATCGATTCGGCGAGGGCCGCCGGCGTCGACATTCAGGCGAACATGTACCCTTATGTGGCCGGGAGCACCGGGCTCACATCGTGTTTTCCGCCATCGGCGTCGGCCAACGGTAGACTTTTCCGCAATCTTGGTGACGTCGAAGCACGGGCGCGGATTCGGGCCGAGATCGAAAATCAGACCGAGGACTGGGAGAACCTCTGCGCGCTGGCGACGCCGGGCGGCGTGCTCCTGCTCGGCTTCAACAACGCGGAGAACCGGCGGGCCTATTCCGGCCGCTATCTCGACGACATCGCTCGCGAGTTGGGCAAGGACTGGATCGAAACCGCGATGGATCTGGTCCTCGACGAACGCCAACGGATCGGATCGGTCTTCTTCATGATGAGCGAGGAAAACGTCCGGCTTCAGATCAAGCAGCCGTGGATGAAATTCGGTACCGACGCGGGGGGGGTGGATCCCCAGACTACTACGGCTCTGATCCACCCCAGGGCGTACGGGACCTACGCTCGGATCCTCGGCCGGTACGTTCGAGAGCAGGGGGTCGTGCCGCTCGAAGACGCGATCCGGAAGATGTCTTCAGCGGTCGCAACTCGTCTGTCGATTCCTGACCGGGGTGTGCTCCGTGAGGGTTTCTACGCCGACATCGTAATCTTCGACCCCGAGACCGTCATCGACCGGGCCACGTACGAAGATCCCCACCAGGTCTCGACTGGGATCCGAGACGTTTTCGTGAACGGCGTTGCCGTTGTTCGCGGAGGCGAGCACACGGGTGCGAAGCCCGGCATGATCGTGCGTGGGCCGGGATACCGCCCCTGAACGTACTTGCACCTTTGATCGTTGGCTCCCTCCCCGGACTTACGGGTGACTCGAGCTTGAAACACTTCTCCTCGCCGGGCGTATTACGTAAGTGGGAGTAGGAGGGGTGAGGACCGAGTTTGACAGGTCCGGTGAGGAAGGAGACGGAGGATGAGCGTGGAACAGAAAATTCAGCAGCTGCTTAGGGCCGCATGCAGGGTGGAACGTGAGGGAAACCTGCACGTGGCTCAGGTGCTCAGGAAAATGGCGGAAGAATCTCTTCCGGCCGGTGGAGTGCAGACGCTTCCATCCTTCGAGTGTCCCGAAGACTGAGAAGTCACCCGTTCGAGGTTGCCGGCGCTGCCCTTTGGAGGGCGGCGCCTTTTTTGTTTGGGAGGGCCCGACGGACCGTGCGAGGGCTCGGACGGACCTTACGAGGAGTGCGACGGCCCTTACGAGGGTAGCACGGACCTCATGAGGGGTCGGGCCCACCTCCGGACGAGTCGGAAGGGCCTTCGGTGGCGGGACGCGTGAGCACCGCGCCGTCCCGGCTCGAGCGGGCTCGGTCGGCTCTGAGATTCAAGACCTCCACGAAGACGGAAAATGCCATCGCGACGTAGATGTACCCCTTTGGTATGTGGAAGCCCGCGCCGTCGGCGATGAGGCTCATCCCGATGAGAAGCAGAAAACTCAGGGCCAGCATCTTCACCGTGGGGTGATTGGACACGAAGTTCCCGACCGGGCCTGCTGAAACCATCATGACACCCACGGACAGGATCACGGCCGTGACCATAACCGCCAGGTCGTCGGCCATGCCGACGGCGGTGATGACCGAGTCGAGCGAAAAGACCATGTCCAGGATCGCGATCTGAATCAGTACCCCAGCGAACGTCGCCCTCTTGCCGGCGTCTCTCGCCTCGTCTTGCCCCCCCTCCATCTTCTCGTGGATTTCGCGCGTCGACTTGGTCAAGAGGAAGAGACCGCCGACGATCAAGATGAGATCTTTGCCCGACACGCTGTGCTCGAAGAGCTCGAAAAGCGGTTCCGTGAGCCGCATGATCAGCGTGATTGTGAAAAGCAGCAGGATTCGAGTGAGCATCGCCAATAGCAGTCCCAGCTGACGGGCCTTCGGGCGCTCCTCGAGTGGAAGCCGGTCGGCCAGGATGGAGATGAAGACGATGTTGTCGATCCCGAGAACGATCTCGAGCACCGTGAGCGTGCCGAGCGCGATCCACGCTTCAGGGCTGGTCAGGAGGTCCATGCCACAAGTATGTACGAGGGGCGGAGCGTGAAGAAGAGCTGTTGGGCAGTTGAAGGAAGGGTCGGCCCAATCCAACCTTGATCGTTCTCCTGTATGGGCCCATCGTCTACCATGAGCCGGCAAGTTGATTCGGGCACGGTCACGTTGGCCGCGCCTCCACGGGACCGAGAAACCGAAGGCGACGGGGCCACCGTCACCGTAGTTATCCCCGTGTACTTCGCGGAGGCCAACATCGGCCGCCTCGCGGAAGCCGTGTTCGATGCTTTTGGGCTGCATGCCGGGCGTCAGAACGGGCTTCAACTCGTACTCGTGAACGACGGAAGCACGGACGGGACGCACGACGAGTGCGAACGACTGGTGCTAGATCACCCCGACGTCGTGACCTACGTCCGCCTCGCTCGGAACTTCGGTGAGCACAACGCCGTGATGGCCGGCCTTCACCGGGCGGAGGGCGAATACGTTGTCATCATGGACGACGACTTCCAGAACGATCCGGCGGATGCCGTCCGGCTCGTCGAGGAGGCCCGCGCCGGGGATTTCGATATCGTCTACTCCCACTACGCCAAGCGGCGCCACGGCCCGATCCGTGTCCTGGGCAGCAAGTTCAACGGTTGGGTGGCCAACTTCATGATCGACAAGCCGCGCGACCTGTACTTGTCCAGCTTCAAGTGCATGCGGCATTGGCTGGTCCAGGAGGTCCTCTCCTACGAGGGACCGTTCCCCTATCTGGATGGACTTGCCCTCCGGTGTACTCGGAACATCGGGCGGGTCACGGTCGAACAGGGCGAGCGAGCAGCGGGGCAGTCCGGTTATACGTCGAGGAAGCTCGTGCGTCTGTGGGGCAACATGTTCGTGAATTTTTCCGTCATGCCACTCCGTGCGAGCACGGTTTTGGGCGCTTTTTTTGTGGTTGTCGCGGTGGTTCTGAGCCTGGTGGTCCTGTTCGAGACACTTTCCGGGCGGCCTCTGCCCTCCGGTTGGCCGTTCTTGGCGATCATCGTGATCTTCTTCTCCGGAGGACAGCTTCTGATGCTCGGCATCATCGGCGAGTACCTGGGCCGGCTCTTTCTCACTGCGAATCACACACCACAGTTCGTGGTCCGCGAGGTGAAGGGCCGCGCCGTCGAGGATCGACAGGGAACCGGTGGCTGAGTCCCGACGTGGAGAGCGTAGAATTCGAGTTGATGCGGCACCACGAGGACACGTATTGGTGGTACCGCGGAATCCGTGAGTTAGCCACTGACGCCATTCGTCGGTACGCAAAGGGCAGCAACCTCACGCTTCTCGATGCCGGCTGCGGAACCGGTGGGCAGCTGGCTCAGCTCATGGGCGAGGATCGAATCGGTCGTGTGACGGGCCTCGATTTCTCCATGGAGGCCGTGAGAATGGCGGCTGAGCGGGGTCTCAGCGGTCTCGTGCGCGGATCGACGATGACGCTGCCTTTCCGTAACGACACGTTCGACGTGGTCACGTCGATCGATGTCCTGTACATCAGAGGCGTCGACGACCGGGTGGCGATGTCGGAGATGCGTCGGGTCACGAAACTCGGGGGACTGATCGTGGTTAATGTGCCGGCCTTCGAGATGCTTCGTGGACGCCACGACGCAGCCGTACACACGCGCCACCGCTATCGGAAGTCGGAGGTGGCCGGGTTGCTCCGAGAGCACGGCTTCGAGGTCCTGAAGTTGAGTTACTGGAACACGACTCTGTTTCCGGTGATGATGGCGAAGCGCACGATGGAACGTCTGTCTCGCAAAGGAGCGCCGCCCGCGTCGGATATGTCCGACCTTCCCGGGCCCGTGAATCGCATCCTCACCGCGCTCATGCGTGTCGAGAACCGAATACTCTTGGCGACCGGGATGCCGTTCGGCGGATCGGTCTTTGCGGTGGGTATGCGTCATTGACCCCTGTTACGGCCGTCTTACGACGAGGTAGTGTCCGATTTCCACCGCGATGGGGTAGCGTGCCTCCAATTCCTCCATCAATGCCAGCGGGGGGCGCCCTGAGAATGACGGGTTGAGCTTGATCACAACGACGCTCACGTCGTGCTCGTCCAGTGTGCTCAGAACGCGCTCCACGCGCCCCTCGTCCTCCGCGAAAAAGTCGAAAAGCACCCCGGTCGGGTTTCGGAGTCCGCTCAGAAAGTAGACCTCCGGAGCGTCGGGAAACGCGAGCGTGGCTTCACCCGGAGCGAGCTGCTGAAGAGTCGCGACCAGAAGCTCGAACTCGTCGCGCTCCTCTGGTGTCACCCGAATGCCGCCTCTCTCCATCCTGAGACGCTCGGTGTCGCGCCGGGTCTCGTATCCTCCGAAACCGACCGTCACCATGTTCCCGGTCCCCAGCCATCGGACTCCGAACGCCAAGGCGAACACCAGTAGGACGGTACCGGGGACATGCGCCTTCTTGCCACCGACCACGACCAGCGCCAGGACCACGAGAGGGATCAGGCTGCCCACATAGAGCGCGTAGATCGCGCCGGCGAAGGGAAATTGTACCAGACCGAAGAGGGCTGCCTGTGCCAGGAGCGCGGCCGCTAGAACCGGCTGAAGGTCAGGACGCAGGGTGCCCTTGCTCGAACTCGGGCGATCGCCGGACCTCGCGGCGCTCAACACCAATACGCCGGCGGCGACGCACACGGGAATCGCTATGACGTATCCTGACCACACGGCCTGGAACACCGCCTGGTTGCCACCGATCGCCAGGATCACAACGAGAAGGATCACCGCTCCAGCGAGGAACGCCCCACGAGCGGCTCCGCGGACTGCCCCGGCGAGAGCGAGTATCACGAGAAGCCCGAGGCTCGGAAGTGTCTGACCGAGGGCGGGCGGCGACAGCGTGGCTTCACTCATTCGACTGAGTGGGGAGACGAAAACCCCTTGGATCAGGTCGCCCAGGGCGCCCGAGGCCACATACAGCATCACGAAGAGGAGGACGGGCCCGAGTGCGCCCGCGATGACGGGTCCGGCGGTCCGTAACACCCGCTCGAGGCGCTCTCCGGACGGCAGGTCATGTGGCTGCCGCCACTCGAAGTAGATCATCAGGCCCGCTACGAGGCTCGTCGGGAGCAGGAAGTGGACGGCACTCGGCCAGGAGAGGTTCGAGGCGATCAGGCGCACGATCATCAGGACGAGAACCACAGCCGCGGAAGTGAGGACGACTGAATACCAGCGTAGACCTTTTCGTGGCGGTCTGCTGGAGTCGTTCTCCGTTCCGGCCGCGTTCTGCTCGAAAAAGGCCACCGCCAGGAGAAGCCCAGCGAGCGTATAAAGGCCGATCACCTTCATGAGGATCGAGACGCCTGCGCAGGCGCCGGCAAAAACGAGCCACCTGATCCGGGTTGATTCCAGGTAGCGCGCCAGACCCCAAACGGCTGCGACCGCCAAGAAGAGGTTGTACCAGCTGGGCATCGCCGCTGGATAGTTGGGCAGGCCCCACACGGTCATGCAGAGAACCACCGCAGCCGAGGTGCGGGCACCGGCGAATCTCCGCGCGATCGCGTACGACGCCCCTAAGAAACCCAGGAAAGACAGAAAAAGTAGGATACGCGGGGCGAGTAGATTTACCCCGAAGAGCATGAACGAGAGTGCGTTCCAGTACGCCAGGCCGCCGGTGTATACGTCCGAGAAGTCCCGGTGCGGTAGCTGTCCCCCCAAGACACGGAGCGCCGTCTCTCCGAGCGTTCCGTCGTCGTGGGGTATCCAGCCGCGGTCCAGAAGAAGCGCCGCGTACACGACCGCCGCCCCGAGCAGAATCAGCACGACGAGGTCCGGGCGGCGAGGACCCTTCAACGCGAAGTCGCCTCCCGCGGGGTCTTTGGACGGATGATAAGGGATACCAGGCAAGGGCCGTTTAAGGGGTCCGGACAACGTGGGAGGCAGCGACAAAGCGGTCAAGACGAGGGGTCTGGATGGAGCGATCCGGCGGACGGGTTCGAGTGGGATGTGCAAGGTTTCGACACTCGTTCGTCATTAGATTTGAAGAGAGCGATTGATCGATCGAGGACGCCGTGGTCATCGAGGACGCCGTGGTTGTAGACTGGGGAGAACTGTACAGGACCGCGTTGCCGGACTTGGTGCGCTTCCTTCACCGGAAGGTGTGGGATATGGAGCGCGCCAGGGATCTGGCACAGGATACCTTTGTCCGGGCGCTCCGCGAGAATCCGGACAATCCTCGGGCTTGGCTGTTCACCGTTGCGGCCAACCTCGCTAGAGATGAAGCGCGTACGGCAATTCGCAGGAAGGGACACTTGACACTGTTGAAAACGGAAGCGGAGGTACATGCCGTGACCGTCGGTCCAGCGGAGGAGCTCGAGCAGGGCGAACGGGAGGCCGTGGTTCGCCGGGCGCTCGAGGCGTTGAGCGAGCGAGATCGGGAGGCCCTTCTCCTGTGGGACGGGGGACTCGATTACGGAGAGATCGCCAAAGCGCTCGAAATCTCGGCGGGATCGGTCGGCACGACACTTGCCCGGGCCCGGGAGCGGCTCGTGAAGGCACATCGAGAGCAGGAGCAAGATGATGTCGCACATCAGTAAGGGAGACGTTCACGCCTACCTGGACGGCGCGTTGGGCGCCTATCCGGAGGAATCTGCCAGGCACATCAGGGAACACCTGGACGCCTGCCGGGACTGTGCCCAGCTGCTGGAGGACGAGAGGCGCCTGCGGCAAGAGGCTGATGCGATCCTCGCGGCTTCGACACCGCGGCCGGTGGAAGTCGCTCCACTCGAGGAGCTGCTGGCCAGGGCCGCGGAGTCCGATCACGAGGAGCCGGCTCAGGGGGCCGAGGGCTCGGAGCGTAAGGCTCGACCCCTGGTTGGCGGTCGCCTGTACCCCCTTCGTTGGGCGGCGACGGTGGTGATAGCGCTCGGGGCTGGCTGGATGGCCCGGGAGGTTACCGGGCCGGCGGGAGGCGTAATAAATGGGGCCGCTAGCGAGCGCGGAGCCGTTAACGAGGTCGTTGCTACGGAGAGTACCTCGCGGCCGATCGCGGATCAGGAGCGATTGGAACGTGACATCGTGGGGGGGCTCGCCGAAGCGGAAACGCTGCGCGAGTCACAAGGCGCGGTGGCCGATCGACTCGCCGAGGTGGATGCCCCGCCAGAGTCGCAAGCTGCGGTGATCACGGTGCTCAGGCGAGAGGAAACACGGTCCGTGTCGCCGGGCGCCGTGGCGGTGGGAGGAGCCAGCCCTGGTGCCGATCGGGCCGCTGGTGGTTCCGATGACGCTGCAGTGGTCGGTGACGCTGCAGTGGTCGGTGACGCTCGGCGCCCGACAACGCTGCGGTGCTCGATCAGGTCCAGAGGCGACAGCGAGCCGCGTCGGCTGTTGCTGAGGTGGTGCCCGCCGACGCGAACGCGAGGGCTCGGGCAGCCGAACTCTCCGCCCGGCTCTCCGACGAGCTACGCGCCTCCGCGCTTACTATCTCCGCGAACTCCGCGGCTGATTCGGACCGGCAAGACGGAGCCTCGGTGTTCGGCAACGCCCCAGCGGGAGCTTCTGCGCCCGCCTCGCTCTCGTCGATCTCTTTTCTGGTGCCGGGACTCCCGGTCCTTGATATGCGGGTGGCTCCGGAAGCCGACGGTCGGGCCGGAGAACCGGGCGGTTTGGTGGTCGTGACGCAGGAGTTGAAAGACGGGCGTGTCATCGAGCTTCGCTTCGTTCCGTTGGTTGGGAGTGATGTCATGCGCCGGGAGGTGTTTCAGGAGCGAAACAACCTCCTTGGCCGGACAGCACAGGCGGATTGGCGTACCACCGTCCGCGAGGTGCCTGGAGGTGTGGCGGTCCTATCGGGGCCGCTCACCGAGCGCGAGTTGGAGGATTTGTTGGACCGCGTGTTGGGACCCCGCTGAAGCCGCAGGGGCCGGTACGTAGGATCGCGATCAACCGGACTCGGGCGATGGGCCGCGGGCCGGGCCGGGCGATGGGCCGCTGGCGGAGTCCGTTTCGGCAGGTAACTTATGGGCCGTGACGGTGTGGCCGCTGCTCGAGGGGGCGGGGACGCCGTCTTCCCGGATGCTCGAGAGAGTCTGAATGAAATTACAATACCTTGTGTCCACGCTCCTCGGCATGGGGGCAGCGTCGGGTTCCGCTTGTGCTCAGGAGCCGGATGGAGGCCGACTCGAGCCTCTGGGTGACGGCGTCGAAGCCGCGGCCGCGTCCATCACACCGGCCGACTATCTGCGAAAGATCAGCGTGATCGCTCACGACAGTATGGGTGGCCGGGATACGCCGAGCCCCGGCTTGGAGATGACCGCCGCGTGGATTGCCAGCGAATTCGAACGGATCGGCCTGGTCCCCGCGGGCGACGACGGGTCCTACGTGCAGCGTTATCCGATCGAGACGCGCGGGCCTGCTCCGGTGGCGTCTTCGGCGCCGAATGTGGCCGGTATCCTGGAAGGCAGCGACCCGATCCTCAAGGAAGAGTACGTGGTTTTCAGTGCTCATATGGATCACATCGGAATCCGTTCGCCCGACGCCGAAGGTGACAGCATCTTCAACGGAGCCGACGACGACGCGTCCGGTACGACGGCCGTCCTCGAAATCGCGGAGGCTTATGCGTCCCTCGCGACGAAGCCGAAGCGCTCGATGATCTTCCTGCT
>JADFNK010000124.1 GCA_022563405.1 Gemmatimonadota bacterium
GGTAGACCGCCTGGTTGTACCTCCCGCCGTCCCTGTGACGATGAGCGGTTCGAGCTGTAGGGCCTCCTCAGCGATGGAAAAACCCTGCACTACGGTCTGACCACCACGGACCGTAATCCGCGCCTCTACGGTTCGGTACCCCATCCGGGTGACACTCAGCGTGTGGGTTCCCGCAGGAACGTTCTGGAGCAAGTAGCGGCCGTTCCGCTGCGACAATCCGCCCAGCCTCAGGTCGCTGATGAAGACCTGAGCCGCCCGGACCGAGACTCCGCTTTGCGCATCGGTGACCTCGCCGGTGACCGTGCCGACTCGGGCGGCACGCCTATCGACACGGATGACTCCGTCCTCTCCCGTGGAGGCGACCAGCCCACGTGCTGCGAGGATCGTCCCGAGCGCGACATCCCACGGCTCACGGTTGATGTCTGCTGTCACGAGCTCCGTGAAGCTTTCGCTCGCAACGATCGACCTTTCTGTGAATGCGGCGAAGACGTCCAAGACGTCGTTGATGGGCGTGTCGTTGAAGCGGACTGAGATGAGCGACGCCTGGCTAAATATGGTGCCCACCACCTCCGTGGCCGGTTCCTCCTCGACGATCGCGACGCCCGAGCCCGATGGCTCCATATCGACCTGAATCCGGATCGCGGCAATAGGCACCTCGAACACGCCGACGAGGAAAACGACTCCCAGCACCAGCGCTGTCAGGATACCTAGAACAGAAATAGCACGTGGCGGCGTGGTCATGGCGAGGATCCTCTTGCGAAGGGGGGCTTCCGATTCGGCGAACGCGGCCGCGGCCACGAGCCTGCTGGAGTCCCGCGATGAGATGGTCAGGAGCGTGGTCCCGTAGGCCTCGACATCGGGACGACGTCGGAGCACGCGACGATCGCAGTCCAGCTCGACCGCCCGGACGAGCCGCGACGAGAGCAGCCATACGAAGGGGTTCCACGGAGCGAGGATTCGGGCGATGCGCGAGACGGCGATGAGTATGGGGTCCCTAGCCCTCACGTGCTCTTGTTCGTGGAGGAGCACGAGCGAACGCTGCTGGTGTGGCAGCGAGGCCAACCATGACGGTACCAGGATGCGAGGCCGAAAGACTCCGGAAACGGCGGGCCCCAAGTTGTCAGTCACGCACGCAGACACCCCGTCCACGGTCTCGGTACGCCACGATGCTCCCGCCCCAGCGAGCCTGTAGGCGGCGAGCGCCCACCTGAGCGTCAGAAGCACCGAGGCCAGGAGCCAGGCGAATAGGACGACCTCGTCGACCCCCATGCCCGACTGGCCTACGGGGACGGCGACTACCTCGGGCAGACCGATCACGCCGGTCACGGGAAGTGGGACTGAGCCTCCCGCTACTAAGCTTCCTGATGATGTTGAGCTGGCGGGACTCATCAAGAGAGCGACCGGAAGAGTCAGCGCGAGCCCGAGGGCTGCAAGCCACACGCCCCGCTCAGGTCTTCCGCCTCTCCGAAGCGGACCCGACCAGACGATGGCTGCGAGAAGAATCGGCAGTCCCACCGCCGTGGCGTAGAGCATCCCGTAGATCATTGGTCGTCCTCCATATCTCGAAGACGCTGGTCCAGAAGGTCACGCATCCTGCGTAGCGCATCCGGGTCCAATCCAGAGTCCACCAAGTGCAGAAGAAGTTCTTCGGGTGATCCCCCGAACAGCTGCGCGGTCACACGGCCGAGTGCGCTCCTGCCTGCGGCGTGCCGCTCCACTTCTGCCGTGTATCGGTGCGCCCGACCCTCGGGGCTCCGGGACACATATCCCTTGCCCTCCATGATCTTGAGCATGGTGAGGACGGTGTTGTAGGCCAGGTCATCCTCCAAGGCTTCTCTGACCTCGCCAACGGTCGAAGGGCCTTGTGTCCACAGCGCCCCCATGATGTCCAACTCTCGCTTAGTGAAGCGGATTTCCACGCCGAAGCTCCTAACACCTAAGGAATTAGTATTTAGGATACGGACGTGACATGGATCTGTCAACTAAGGAGTTAGGACATGAGGCTTTCGGCTGGCAGCCGTGGGTTGCGGGTAACCCATTTTAAGGTGCTGCTCCGCCATTGAAGGTGTAAAGGATCTGTCGATCCGACGGCGCCTGCCTGCCGGTCGGGAAAGCCGGCCAACTTGACTCAGACCGTGCGGACCCGCACCGTAACTTCCAGTATTCGAGCCCGCCTCAGTCGGTGGCAGTTGCCTTCTTCGGGTGCGAGGGTCACAAGATGCTTTTCACAGCAAGACCTACCTGCTTGCTTCTCGCTTCAGCGATCGTGGCCTTCAGCCTCGTTTCTGCCGAAGCCATCGCCGCGAAGTGCTCTCGCCAGATCCAGATGCCGGGGCTCGAGCCGGGTGCGACCGTCATATTTGTAGACGGCTTGGTTGGACGGAGCCTAATGGTCGACGGGCAACTCGTGACCGAAGGACTCGACGACATCGATCCTGACAACATCCATTCGATCGAAGTCACTTGCTGGAACCCCACGACAGGTGAGTTCCACTCCCAGGTCGGAGTACCTGCGATACTTATCCTGACAAAGGGTCTCGTGGAGTCTACGAGGGCCCCGATAGAGGGCCTTCTTCGGGCCCAGAAGGCGTATTTCTCGAAATTCTCCCGCTATGCGCAAAACCTCGACGATCTCTTGGGCTTCGGTTTTCCCGAGGATGTGATGCTGGAGTTCTCTGCCACATCTGCCGGATGGTCCGCCGCGACGCCCGGAGATGACGTTGCCTACCGCTGTGTCGTTTTCTCGGGCGACGCCGCGCAGGAACTTGCCGTAATGAACGAACACGAGGTCGTCTGCCAGGCCGAGGGGGCGAAAGCCAGCCGTCTGATGCGAGAGATGTTCGAAGGCCCGGCGGCGTGAGCTAGGACCGTGTAAAGGGAGGCGAGCCTTGGCTCGAAATGGGGGGAAGAAGGCGGAGCGGAAGACCGAGAGCCCATCGGAAGAGGCCGGTGCACCTGGCGCTGGTGCGCCTAACGTCCGTCCAGCGTTCGAATGGCTGAAGTCCCTCCTGATCGCCGTGCTGTTGTTCGTGCTCATCCGCACCTTCCTGCTCCAGACCTTCGTCATCATCTCCGGTTCCATGGAAGACGACCTTCTCATTGGAGATCTTCTGATCGCGAATCGGCTGGCCGTCGGCTCCCGCATTCCGGGTACGTCGATACGGATCCCCGGGTACTCCGAACCGCGTCGGGGCGACGTGATGGTTTTCGAGCCGCACCATGAGGACGACATAGACCACCTCGTGAAGCGCCTCATCGGTCTCCCCGGCGACACGTTGGAAATGCGAGGCGGCACGATGATGGTGAACGGCGAGGTGCTTTCCGAGCCATACCTGAGCTACACGAGTAGCATGGATGAGCGGCGCAGGGAGTTCGACTGGCAGCTGCAGCACCTGACCGACGACGTTGACCGAACGACGTACGACCCATCCCTGGGGACATGGGGGCCGCTAGTGGTACCGACCGATCACTTCTTCATGTTGGGGGACAACCGAGACGCCAGCCTCGACTCCCGCTTTTGGGGTCCGCTGGCCTCCTGGCGCGTGGAGGCGAGAGTGTCGTTCATCTACTACTCGTATAACAGGGAATCGTACCGTCCGTTTCCCTTTCTTAGGGAGATTCGCTGGTCGCGGTTCGGGCCCTTCAGGACCCCGGCGGCGTGACCCTTACCTCAGGCCTGGAGGCGAAGAGTAGGTCTTGGACCGGGCGGATCCTGGTTGCAATGGCGCTATTCTGGGGCGCCTGCGCTGATGCAGATGAAAACCGCCCGTTCTTGGGCACACTCGTGCCACTTGAAGACCTGGAGGCGCTCCTTCACGACGATGGGGTCGGTACGCTCATCGGTGGGCGGATGGACGCTCCTGCTCTGGAATCGTTTCGACGCATCGTAGATGTGTCGTTTCATCCCTTGGGCCGCTTCGTGGTGATTCTCGATGGCGATCCTCCGTATCTGAGGGCGTTCAGTCCCGAGGGTACGCTTCTTTGGGCGTCGCTCGAACGGGGTGATGGTCCTGGCGAGACTCGCAATCCCAGGTGGGTCTCGGTCAACGAAGTGGGCATCCTGGTCTATGGTGATGGCCGGCTCACATGGATGGACGCCGCCGGTCGGTTTCTTGGCGATCGGGCTATGCCCGACCTGATAGTCGCGGACGGTGGCCCAGGGTGCGGTGCCGGCACTTGGATGTTATACGGCAAGGGCCGAGACCTTCAGCGCGACAGCGTGACCTGGCTTTGGGAGTTTGATCCTGACGAGAACACTCTGGAGTCGCGGTTTCGAGCTCCGCTCGTGGAGTATGGGCTCTCGTCTTCCGTCCAGGTACGGCTGGTTGGAGGAGAGATTAGGTTCGATCACCCGTACGGAGCCGAACCTGAGGTACTCGGGTTCGATTGTGAGACCAGCAACGTCCGAGTCATCGCGCACAGTGCGCTCCGCAGCCAATTACGTGGTGGAGCCGATGATCCTCCGGGCCGCGACGGCCTCGCTTCTGTGGGTCTGACCTCAGAGACTCTGCTGGCCCACACCAGGCTCGACCTCTCGCGTGTGGTACACAGCGCTTACCAGTTCGAGATAATTACGGAGGATTCAGCGAGGTACACCACGAATCTGACGTTGTGGAGCGAGGGGAGCTGGAGGACTGCTCAGGTTGCAGGAAAGTATGTCTTCAGGGACCAACTGCCCGGTCGACTGGTGGCGATCGCGAACTCAGATCCAGTTCCTTCGGTGCGCCTCGTGCCCGAACACCTGATTGAGGAGTCACTTAGTCTCCTCTGGCGCGAGAATCGCTAGGATGATCCACGCAAACAAGCGTCCGGCGTACTACCTGGCCATCACGATCCTCGCCGCCACCGTGACCGCGGCCTGCGGTGGAGACACGCTTGTGCCGGTCGCCATCGCACTCGCGGGCCTGACGGCGCTGATAGCTTGTGAGGTGAGGTCGGGATCCGAAGCGGCGTTTCCGCGGGAACGTGACAGCGCCGGAGTGCGGATCGTTGAATACGGCGACGTTCTCATCACCGGTTTGATCTTGTACAAAAGCGACGGTTGAGAAGTTGACACTCTTGTAGCCTCCTCGGGGGCCGTGGGCCCCTCGCGCCGAAGGCGCGAGGAATAGGCCCCGGAGCCTCGACCTCAGCTAAAAAGCAGAAGCCCTCCCATGCGCAGTAAGTTGGGGCGTCCCTAGAAAAGATGACCCCACGCACGGAAGGGCTTCCACACCGATGATGCTACGGGAGACAGCCATGCAGATCAAATACCTCGCCCGACAAGGTATGCAGAAGTCGCGGATCGCCGAGCGGCTCGGCGTAAGTCGCCAGACGGTCTACAACCACCTGAAGCGGACCGATCCGTTCCCCAAGCCACGCGAGGGCCGCAGGTCCAAGCTCGACGCTTTCGGCGATTACATCCGGGGTCGGCTCGAGAAATTCGACCTGCCCGCCACGACGCTTCTGCGCGAGCTCCGCTCCCGGGGCTATCAGGGCGGTCTCACGATCCTGCGCGACTTCGTGCGCCCACTCAAGGCCGAGTTCGTGCGCCGCGTCACGGAGCGATTCGAGACGCTTCCGGGCAACCAGGCCCAGATCGATTGGGGCGAGTGCGGCCACGTCATCGTCGACGGGAGGCGCCGCAAGCTCTACGTCTTCGTCATGGTCCTCGGCTACAGCCGCATGGCTTTCGCGCACTTCACGACGTCGACTCGCCTGCCGGTGCTCTTGGGCTGCCTCAGCCGGGCGTTCGG
Organism: Gemmatimonadota bacterium; assembly: GCA_022563405.1. Lineage (GTDB taxonomy): Bacteria > Gemmatimonadota > Gemmatimonadetes > Longimicrobiales > Gaopeijiaceae > UBA822. Next base: position 5,736 of record JADFNK010000124.1, read on the forward strand.
AGTGCTGGGCATTCCCGCCGAACTGCTCGTCGACAACATGAAGCAGGCCGTCGAGAAGCACGACGTCACCACCGGCACCGTGCGCTGGAACAGCCAGTTCCTGGATTTCGTCGAGTATTTCGGCGTGCTCCCGGTGGCCAGCCCACCGTACTGGCCCCGCGTGAAGGGAAAGGTCGAACGAGGTGTCGGCTACCTGAAAACATCGTTCCTCGAGGGCCGCTCCTTCAGTGATTTGGACGATCTGAACCAGCAGCTCCAGCACTGGCTCGACACCGTGGCCAACGTGCGCATGCATGGCACCACAGGCGAACGGCCCGTCGATCGCCACCTGCGGGAGCTGCCCCACTTGCGGCCTGCCGCAGCCGTGCCGGCCTACGACGTCCGGCCCGTGGAGATCCGCAAGGTCGCCCCCGACTGTCATTTCAGCTTCGACGGCACACGCTACAGCCTGCCGCCCGAGGCTGCGGGACACACCGTCACCGTGCGGCCGTCGGGCGAGGGCATCGGGGACCCGCTGGCCGTGTATCTCGGTGAGAAACTGCTGGTCGAGCATCACCGGGCGCCCAGGGGCACGAAGGTCCTCACGCTCGAGGTCCACGCCGAGGCCATTCGGCGCTTCACCCGCGGCGATCGCTCACGGCAACGAGGCCGCCCGGGCAAGCAGCCAGGCTACGAACAGGTCATGGCGATTGAGCCTGAACTCGTCTCCTTCGTCCATTTCGTCTCACCCATTGTCGAGGTGGGCAGCCTCGATGCCTACGAACTCCTGACCCAGGGCGTCGCATGAGCGCCGCCGTGAGCTACGAGCGGGTCCGTGAACAATTCCAGGAACTCAAAATGGAGGCGGCTCTGACGGCTCTCGATCCCGTCCTCGAAGAGGCCCAGAAGGCCGGAAAACTGACCGTCCAGGTTCTCGATGAGCTGCTCGGCATCGAGCTCGCTGCCCGCTTCGAGCGCCGAGTGACGACAAACCTCAAGCTGTCCGGACTACCTCGGCCCAAGACGCTCGAGGAATTCGACTTCGACGCCCAGCCCCAGGTGCCCCGCGATGTCGTCGCAGAACTCGCCACCCTACGTTTCCTCCATAACGGAGAAAACGTCCTGCTGCTCGGCCCCTGTGGGGTCGGCAAAACTCATCTGGCCACCGGTCTCGCTCTCAAAGCCATCGAGCACGGCCACCGAGTCTACTTCCTCACGCTCCACGACCTCGTGACCCGATCCCGGGCTCACCGTGAGCGCAACCGCCTCGACTCTCTGCTTCGCGTCCTGATCCGGCCACAGGTCCTTATTCTCGACGAAATCGGATATCTGCCGCTTGAAATGGCCGACGCCACCTTCCTCTTCGAGGTCGTCAACAAGCGATACCAGGCTCAGAAGTCCATCATCCTCACCTCGAACAAGAGCTTCGGTCAGTGGGGTGAAATCTTCCCCGACCCCGTCCTCGCCATCGCTCTCCTCGACCGGCTCCTGCACCACGCAACTACGCTGAACATCCGTGGCGAAAGCTATCGGCTACGTCACCGTCGTCAGGCCGGTCTCGTTACTCCACCTCCATCCTGAAACGGAGTTATCCATCCCTACTTGAACTCGAAACCCAGATCCGGAGTGTCCAATTCTAAACCGTCGTTTCTGTCCACTTCTCAACCGGGCTTGACACTGGCCGGATACCGCTCGTTCGGGGTGGTGGTCGACGCCGTGGTTGGCCGAAAGCTCCGGCCTCTCCGAGGCGAGCTCCGTGAAATCCAAGGCGGTCTAGATGTGAAAGACGTTGGGGAGATCGGGGTCCGCGTTCTAAGAGCTGGCTTGCGCATAAGTTGACAGATAGAACTCTGGCTCTCACGTTAAGGTCGATTCGAAAAAAGCTCTTGGTTTTTCTCTTTGTTTCCGAGGCATAATCATGACACATCAACGCACTCTGCTCTTAACCACGTTGCTGGTTTCCACGGTTGCCGTGAGCGCGTGCGGTAGTGACCCGGTGCCCGTGGCTGCGACCATAGAGGTCACACCCCTGAGCGGCTCGATCGCCCCAGGTGAGACGTTGCAGCTCACCGCAACGGCGAAAGACACCGCCAACGTCGTTCTGGCCGTCACGATTACTTGGTCGAGCAATAACACCCTCGCGGCCACCGTCCAGCAGCACGGGGCTGGTGACCGCCGTAGCTAACGGGTCGGCGAATGTCACGGCTACGGCGGATGGCAAGAGCGG
>JADFNK010000125.1 GCA_022563405.1 Gemmatimonadota bacterium
TGATCCCGGCCGACGTCAGGATCAGAAGGAAGAAAACGGCGTAGACGCTGTACTCGGCGCTCATTACGAGATCGCCACGTTCCTTGCGCCCGCCAATGAATCCGGCAACCGCTCCCCAGATGCCGACCGGTAGTGCAATCCAGAGAGCAAGCTCTCCGAGGACGATCACCCGAGCAGTTCCTCAGCCGTAGCTTCGTAACGACTCCCACACTTCGCGAGAACGATCGTGGCTTCGAAGATGCCGTCCTCCCGGAAGCGACCCTCCACGACCACGTCCACTGTCTCCGTGTCGTTGAAAGTATCGGGCAGTATGTCCCGGTATTCCACGGGAAAACGCACCGACTCGTCCAGAAGATCGATGACCGTGAAGCGGTGCAGCAACTCGTCCTCGGCACGACTCCATGAGCCCAGCTCCACGCGCCCACTCACCTTCACGCCTACCTGGTGGAACGTCGGATCCGCCTCCACCCGGGCCATCAGCTCGACGGGCGTGAGGTAATACATCATCGATTCGCTGATCCCGGTCCAGATGAGGTAGGTGACCACCAAAGCCACGCCCCCCAATCCGACGAAGAATTTCCCATTATCTTTCATGATGAGCGACTCGGTACGGGTTAGACGCCTAGCAACTGCATGCGTAACGCATGCATGCATAATACAGGGTTTTGGATGCGGGGCAAGGTGGGTGGTTTACGCGCTGGCGCGAACGGGCTGGTCTAGGTGCTCTGAAGTGCGGCGGCGGGTTCTGTGCCCGCCGCTCTCTTGGCGGGGATGATGCTGGCAAGCGCCGCCACGGCGAGGAAGATCACCGACCCGCCCACCAACGTCAGTGGATCGAAAGAGGTGACTCCGTAAAGCAACGATGTCAGAAGCCGCCCTAGCGCCACCGCCGCCAGGAGTCCGATCACGACCCCCGTAGCCGCGAGCTTCATGCCCTCCATGAGAACCATCGTGTGTACGGCTCCGGCGTCCGCGCCCAACGCCAGCCGCACGCAAATCTCCGAGGTTCGCTGGCTCACGATGTAGGAGATCACCCCGTAGATCCCCACGGATCCCAGAAACAATGAGACGATCGCCGCAAGCAGCAGCAGCGACATGATGAAGCTGGTGCGACTCATGGAATCCGCGACCAAACTCTCCATGGATCTGATGTTGCTGATGGGTAGATCGGGATCGATGGTCGCGATCGCATCACGTACCGCCGGTACCAGACTGAGTGGATCGGCGTCGGAGCGCACGACCATCGTCATCCTGCGGACGTCACCCCCTTCGGCGTCGAGCATGGGTTTGTAGATGTGTGGCTCGGCCGGAAACCCGAGCCCCGCGGCGTGCACGTCCCCGACGACACCCACGGACTGCGCCGGCCATCCGCTGGCTTGGATACGTCTACCCAGGGCGCTGACCTCGGGCCAATACAGATCCTTGAGAGACTGGCTGACAATCAGGGACCCGAGACGGGCGTTGTGATCATCGGCGGTAAAGGAACGACCCTCCACCACCGGTATGCCCATCGTCTCGAAATACCCCCGTGTTACCCTCCAAAAGGGAAAAACAGGTGGGAATTCATCGTCTGCGGGCGGAAATTCGTCGATTCGGGTCGCGTACCTCTCCTCACCGCCGGTCAGCGGGAGCGCGCTGATGCCACCCGCGGAGGCGACTCCAGGTATGTCCTCCAACCGATCAATGAGCTCATCGTAAAACTGAGCCGTGGGCTCACCGAGCCCGTACTTCGGTGGGAACAACACGATCGTGAACGTCAGCAGGCCTTCGGGCGTGAACCCCGGGTCGACCGCGCGAAGCTCCTGGAAACTACGGACCATCAGGCCGGATCCGACGAGCAGAACCAGCGCCAAAGCGACCTGCGCGACGACGAGAACGCTCCGGGTCCGATGGCGGACGCGACCGATGGCGGCGCCCCCGCCGTCGCGTAAGGCGTCCAGCATTTTTTCGGAGCCCAAGCGCAGCGCGGGCAGTACACCGAACAGGAATCCCGCGAAGACCGAAACTCCGCCTGTGTAGAGCAGAGCCGATCCTCGCACGCCGATCGTATCCAGGCGGGGAACGCTGGCCGGGCCGACCGATACGAGCGCCATCGTGCCCAGGTAGGCCAACACGACACCGGCGGCGCCGCCGATGATCGCAAGCAGGACACTTTCCGCCAGAACCTGCCGGACCAGTCTACCCCGACCCGACCCGAGTGCTATCCGGACAGCACTCTCTCGCGTGCGGGCTTCCGCACGAACCAGAAAGAGGTTGGCGACATTACTGCACGCGATGAGGAGTACGAAGCCGACCGCCCCGAGGAGGATCAAGAGCGGCCGGCGGGCATCACCGACGACCTGTTCCTTGAGCGTACGTACGACGGCCTTCCCATTGAAGACGCCGGTGAACCAGGTGGGTCCGTAGCCAGCCTCGTCGAAGCGAGCGATGAGACGCTCCGCGTCGGCGACGCCGGCTTCGATCGTGACCCCCGGAGCGAGTCGCGCGATGGCGGAGATATTGTGGGTTTCGAAGATCACGCTCTCCGGATCGAGCGCGAGCGGGAGCCAGAGGTCGAGGTTGGGTGTCGGAAAGTCGTATCCTTCCGGCATCACCCCGATCACCTCCACTTTCCCGCCGGGCACTTCGATGTCCCGGCCAACGATGGAAGGGTCGGAACCGTATCGGTCCACCCAGAGCCCATGACTCAGCAACGTCACTCGTGGCAGGGCACCCAGCTGCAAGTCCCGGTCCGTCGGGAGGCGGCCAAGCTGAGGCAGCGTGCCGAGAACCGCGAAGGCGCTGGGTGTCATCACGCCCGCCTGAACCGACATCGGTTCTCCGTCTCCGGTCAGCGCGTATTCGAGTGGCTCGGCTCCGTAGCCGCCGAATCCGTCGAACGCCTGGTTGTTGTTCACAAAATGCCAATAGCCGCGATCGGAGAAAGGCATCTCGCCGGCCCGTTCGGGAGCCGGGTGTGTCGCGGCGGCAACCGTTACGATGCGGTCGGCGTCGGGATACGGGAGGGGGCGAAGCAGCACTCCGTCCACGACGGAGAAAATCGCCGTGTTCGCGCCGATGGCCACCGCGAGCGTCGTCAACACGATCACCGTGAATCCAGGCGCCCGACGCAGGGCTCGAATCGCGAGCTTCACATCCTGTACGATCGTACCCGTACCCAACACTCCCTCTGATGCCGCCACCCTGAGATGCCTGGATATGATGAGGCAGCGCTCCGACAGCACCGTCCAGCACAGGTTCAGAAACCCCCGCGCCCAAACACCGAGCGCACGAGCCCGCCCCTCGCGGGCGACCGCCCGACACTGATCCTCGAACGCCTGGACGAGATCCCGACCGACCGATTCACGCATGTCGGACGGGAGGAGCCGGGCGACCAACGCATAGAGCCAGCTTCCGATCTTAAGCATCCCCTGGCTCGGGCCTGGCATCGTCAGACCGGCTGGACGAGACCCGTGCCGTGCGCAGCTCTCACGAGTGCCTCCATGCGGGCCACTTCGCCGCGCGCGACGCGGCGGCCCAACTCGGTGATTCGGTAGTAGCGCCGACGCTGATCATCCAACTCTGGAGCGGGCCGCTGATCGGACTCAGCAACGAGTCCGGACCCCAACATGCGATGTAGTGCACGATACAGGGTGCCCATCTCCAGGCGCACCTCTCCCCCGGATCGCTCCCTGGTATCGCTAATGATCCCGTACCCGTGCCGGTCACCTTCACTCAACGAGATCAGGATGTGGAACTGGACCGGCCGCAGCGGCAGGAAGGAGCGGACAACCTCGGGGTTCTTCGTCACATCCATGGGGATCTCCGTATCAATCTTCGTCAACTGCATGTCTTGCGCATGCATTCATGATACATGGTCTGGGATGCGAGGCAAGGTGGGTTGGACCTGCCTGAGCGCTAAAACGTCGCGATCGGATTGATGGGCGAGCCCATCCCTTGCTCGATTCTCAGGGGAGCCGCGGTGAACAGGAACTCGTACCTGCCAAGTTCCTTGGCCGTTTCGGCAAGGCGCTCGAAGTCGAGGTTGTCGAAGATCGCCGTGCCCAACGCGACCAGCGAGAGCCGGTGCAACGGGAGGAGCTCTTCGCTTGAGAATTCGTGGGGGGAGACGTCGTTCCACATGTCGTGGCCGATGAACGACACGCCCCGCGCCTTCATGAAGTAGGCGACATCGGCGTGGTAGCCGGCCACACCTTCCGACGTAGGCCACGGCCCCAGCGCGGCCCGCCGCTTCCAGCGGCCGGTGTAGAGCAGGATCACGTCACCCGGCTCGACCGTCACGCCTTGGATCGCCTCCAGAGCTTCGAGGTCCGCGGCCCGGATGGCGGTCCCGAGTTCGACCCACCCCCCAGGGTTGACGTTGCCTGGCAGGAGCGTGGCGTCGAACAGGATGCCGCGCGTGACGATGCCGTCTTTCAACGCGTTGATGCTGCCCTGCGGGCAGCCCCCCGTGGCCTCGATGTCCTCCATCGCCACGCCGTTGTATCCCTTGCCCTCATACATGATGTGGCAATCGACCGCATCGAGGTGGCTGTGGTTGGTCCCGTGATAGGTTCCGGTGTACTGATATCGATCGGAGGCGCCCGACGCACTGACCCGCAGCACCTCCCGCTCCAGAATCACCCTGCCGTCGATGGCCCCCTCCTGCGCGACATCGTGCGATAGCGAGACGCTGATCCCTTCCGTCACGAGCGCGGCCGCCGCCACCCGCTTGGCCGGCGTGATGAGGTTGGCTGTACCGAGCTCGTCGTCCGGTCCCCAGCGGCCCCAGTTGGACAGCTCCTCCATCGCCTGCTCGTAGTGCGCCATGGTGGTCATGGCCAGGTAACCCGGAGTCTCACTCGTCGGCACCGGGCGGCTCTGGTCCGCGGTCCCGACCGTCTCGACGCCACACGCGAACAGCCCCGCACTCAGCATGAACGCCGCGCCGCGGCCTGCCCACTGCCATCCGTATCGTCTCATATCTCCTCCTCTTCAGCCGCCCCGTCAGAGAAACGGGGTCGGACATGGGCGCACACCGGGATCGGACCGACGTCAACATCCTATGGGTGGGCCGGTGGGCGCAAGCCGGGCGGTGGTATCCCGGGTACTGTGCGATGGCACAGGTCCTTACCATGTGTAGTGCGTGGCGACCCACCGTACTTCTTCAACAACCCCCTAGGGGTCGCGGGCTGAGCCCGCGGGCGGCATGTTGATCCCTTCTCCTCCGTGGAGGTGGAGAAAGCGGGTCGACCGCCGGGCGGTCGCGGTCCTCAAGGTCAAGAAAACAAAGGAGACGTCATGCACTCGACGCGACTCATGATCGCGGGCGGAAGCGCACTGCTTTTCATCGTTCTTGTCGGGTCCGGGTGCACCCAGCAAGGGACTGAGGCACCGACACACGAGGACTGGCCGATGTATCGCGGGGACCTGGGTGGGACCGGCTATTCGCCGCTCACCCAGATCACGACCGAAAACGTGGCTGATCTGACTCAGGGGTGGAGCTACTCGCTACGGAGTGACCCATCAGGAGCCGCCGGTGGAGCGCAAAGCGGAGGCCGCAATCCGAACTCGCAGGCGACACCGATCGTGGTTGGTGACGTCATGTATCTGCCTGCCGTGGACCGTGTGGTCGCGCTCAACCCGACCACCGGTGCGGAGATTTGGCGGCACTCGGTCGTCGACGGTGCGCCCTCGCGGCGTGGGGTCGCCTATTGGCCCGGTGACGACAGCACACCCGCGCGAGTCATCTTCACGGCGGGGCGACGACTGATCGCGCTCGACGCGGCGACCGGTTTACTGGCGGTGGGCTTCGGACAGTCGGGTGAGATCGACATGGTGACCCCGTACAACTCGGTGCCGTTGGTCTTCGAAGACATCGTCGTGGTCGGCGCGAACACACCGCGTGGAGCCAGCGGAGGTATCGGGAACCCGCGCGCTTTCGACGCCCGCACCGGCGCGAAGGTGTGGGAGTTCAGCTCGGTTCCGCAGCCGGGTAGCATCGGTCACGACACCTGGGAGGGTGACAGCTGGGAGGGCCGTCTCGGAGCCAACGCCTGGCCGTTCTATTTCACGATGGACGAGCAGCGCGGACATCTGTACGTACCTCTGGCCTCGCCCATCCCCTTCGCCTACGGGGGAGACCGAGCGGGCGACAATCTGTTCGCGAACTCCTTGGTCGCGGTGGACATCCGAACCGGGGAGTACGTGTGGCACTTCCAGACCATCCATCACGACCTGTGGGACCACGACCCGCCCGCGCCGCCCGTGTTGTTCGACGTTCCGCGCGATGGAGGGACGATCGCCGCGCTCGGCGTGACCACCAAGTCCGGCTACCTGTACATCCTCGATCGTGAAACCGGGGCACCGATCTTCGGGGTGGAAGAGCGGGCCGTGCCGCAGAGCGAGGTTCCTGGCGAACAGACCTCTCCGACCCAGCCGATTCCCGTGAATCCGCCGGCCCTGGCCCGTGTCAGCTACGAGGCGGCCGACCTGGTTTCTGCCGAAGACACTTCCCCCGAACACGCGGCGGCCTGTGCGGACCTGGTCGCAAACCTGGGCGACATCTACAACGCCGGCGCGTTCACGCCGTGGGTTTATCGGGCCGACCCAGCGTCGGGCAGTACCACGCTTCTGTTCCCGGGATTGGTCGGCGGCCACAACTGGGGTGGCGGCGCGTTCGATCCGAACTCGGGATACGTCTTCGTATTCTCGCAGGATATCGGCTCGCTAGGCTGGATGGAGGACGCTCCGGAAGGTGCGCCCCTGCCCTACCGGAGGAGGGGTCCCCGCCCGGCGAATTTCGAGGTCCGGATCGGTGGCGCGAGCTTGCCGTGCCAAAAGCCACCGTGGGGTCAGCTGACCGCTATCGACGCCTCGACGGGCGAAGTGGTGTGGCAACAGCCGATCGGCATCACCGAGCAGCTTCCCGCGGACCGGCAGAACACCGGTCGGCCCGGACGCGCGGCAGCGATCGTCACGGGTGGCGGCCTGTTGTTCATTGCGTCGACCGACGACAACCGCCTTCGTGCCCTCGATGCCACGACTGGCGAGGAGCTCTGGGTAGCCAGGCTGGACCAGCGGGGAAACGCCAACCCCATGACCTACTTGGGGGCCGACGGCAAGCAATACGTGGTGATCGCCGCTACCGACGCGGTGGTGGCGTACCAGTTGCCGTAGCCCCCTCTACCGCAGCCCCCTGAAGAACGTACGGACGTCGTCCACCAGCAGCTCTGGCTCCTCCAGCGCCGCGAAGTGCCCGCCGCGCGGCATGCGGGTCCAATGGACGATGTTGTAGCTCGCCTCGGCCCACCTGCGCGGTGTGAAGCTGATCTCCTTCGGGAAAACCGCGACACCCGTGGGCACTTCGATGTAACCCACCGCGCGAGTCGGTCGTGTGTTCCCCGACTCGTAGTAGAGGCGGGCCGAAGAAGTGATCGTCTCGGTCACCCAGTAGAGCGTGATGTTGGTTAGCATCTCGTCCTTCGTGAACGCGCTCTCGACGTTGCCGTCGTTGTCGCTCCAGGCGTGGAATTTCTCGACGATCCAAGCGGCCAGCCCGGCGGGGGAATCGTTGAGGCCGTAACCGAGCGTCTGCGGCTTGCTGCCCTGAATCGATTGGTAACCACGACCGTCTGAGAAAGCCGCGGCGCGCTCGGCCCTGCGCTCCCGCTCCTCGTCGGAAACTCCCTCGTTCGGATCGCCGCCCCGTGGCGGACCAGCGGTCATGAAGTTGGAGTGTAGGCCGATGAGGCGGTCACTGTAATTCCCGGCGAGCGTCCGGCTGATGATGGCACCCCAGTCGCCGCCCTGCGCGCCATAGCGGTCGTACCCCAACCGCTCCATCAACCCCGCCAGGACATCCGCCATCCGCTCGGGGTTGTAGCCCGTTTCCGTGGGTTTACCCGAAAAG
>JADFNK010000040.1 GCA_022563405.1 Gemmatimonadota bacterium
GCGCGCAGAAGCGCCCGGGCCTTGTTCAACGTCTCTTCATACTCCTTTGCCGGGTCCGAGTCGGCCACGATACCCGCGCCCGCCTGCACGTAGGCGGTGCCGTCCTTTACGAGCACCGTGCGGATCGTGATGGCCGTGTCCATCGATGTACCACCCCAGCCGAAATACCCCACCGCGCCGGCATACGGGCCCCGCCGCACCGGTTCGAGCTCGTCGATGATCTCCATCGCTCGGACCTTGGGTGCCCCCGACACGGTGCCGGCCGGGAAGCAGGCCTTGAACACGTCCATGGCCGACAGACCCCGCTTGAGCTTCCCCTCGACTTGGCTGGAGAGGTGCATGACGTGTGAGAAACGCTCGACGATCATGAGATCGGGCACGGTGATCGTCCCGTACTCGGCGACGCGGCCGACATCATTCCTGCCCAGGTCCACCAGCATCCGGTGCTCGGCAAGCTCCTTTTCGTCCGCCTGAAGATCCAGCGCAAGAGCCCGATCCTCCTCCGGTGTCGCCCCTCTTGGACGGGTTCCGGCGATGGGCCGGACCGTAACGATGTCGTCTTCGACGCGCACTAGGACCTCGGGTGAGCTTCCGACGAGTGAAAACCCATCGAGCTCGAGGAAATACAGGTACGGAGACGGATTGACCGAACGAAGCACACGGTAGAGCTCGAAGGGATCCGCCGGCATGGGCATGGCGAGCCGTTGGCTCAGAACCACCTGGAAGGCGTCGCCGGCAAAGATGTACTCCCGGATCCGTTCTACTCCCGCCTCGTACTGCTTACGAGTCATCGTACTGGAGAACGCGGGGTCCTCACTGGGTTCGGGGCCGATCTCCAGGGGTGGCGGGGAAGCCTCTTCGGAAAGCTGGGAGACCAGGCGCTGGGTCTTGTCGGCTGCCTCGTCGTACCTGCGGCGAAGCTCGTCGTCGTCCAACCCCGACTCGACTTCGACGGTAGCGATCGCCATGGCACGGCCGCGAAGGTTGTCGATGGCGAGCACCACATCCATGAACATGAAGAGCCCATCGGGTAACCCGAGGTCGTCCTTTGGCTCATCGGGGAGCCGCTCGATCTGGCGCACGACATCGTACCCGAAGTACCCTACCGCACCTCCCCAGAGTCTCGGGAGGCTTGAGGTGGCCAGTGGCCGCCGAACTCGGAGCCGCTCGTCGAAGTCGGTCAGTGGGTCGTCGGTGACGATCGGCGACCAACCGTCGTCCGGTGTCCATAACTCCGCGCGGTCCCCATGGAGGCGCCATACCGAGGCCGGTGCACTCCCCAGGAACGTGTACCGAGCCCATTGATCACCCCCGACCACGGACTCGAGCAGAAAACCGAAAGGCGGGCGACGAATCTTCGCGTAGGCGGTAACGGCCGTATCGACATCGAAAAGGAACTCTCTCCACACGGGGAGGACGCCCGTGCCAGTCGCTTGGGCGCGAAATTCCTCTAATGTAGGCTTGAGCTCCATGGATTCCGGCAGGAAGAGTGAACTAGGGCCCCGTAAGGGGCCAAGAAACTTATGAGTGAAGCGAAAAAGGGAAAGATCCCCTCGGTGGCAGCCGTGGATAAGGGAGAGATCCCCATCGTGGTGGCCGTGGATACCGGAGGGACGTTCACGGATGTCCTTCTCCTGGAAGGGGGACGCCTCCGCTCACTGAAACTTCCCTCGACGCCAAATGATCCGGCCGATGCCGTCCTGGAGGGCCTGCGCCGGATACTGGAGCGCGTCGAGCGGGAGGCGGACGATAGTGAAGCAGACGAACGTGAGGCCGACGAAGGCAAAGCCAGCGTTCCGTTCGTGCTCCTCCACGGCTCCACGGTCGCCACCAACGCCCTTCTCGAGCGGAAGGGCGCCCGAGTAAAGCTCGTTACCAACGCGGGCTTCGAGGACATCATCGAGATCGGGAGGCAGAATCGGCCCCAGTTGTACGCCCTCGTGGGCCACCGCCCTCCTCCACTCGTAGCGCGCGATGATCGCCACGGCATCCAGGGCAGGATGGGGCCCGACGGGGAGATCATCGAGCCCATCGACCCCGCTGAACTCGCAACACTCCCCGAGCTGTTGGCCGGAGCGGAATCGGTTGCGATCGTGCTCCTGCACTCGTATGCGAATGACCGTCACGAGGAGAGTGTCGCCGAGGCCCTGGCCGAGTTGGACGTACCGCTGTCGGTGTCCGTCAGACTCCTCCCGGAATACCGGGAGTACGAACGAACCTCGACCACGGTCGTGAACGCCTACGTCGCACCACTTATCTCGGCGTACTTGAAGCGCCTGGCCCGGGAGGCAGGAGCGGAGCGGGTGAGTATCATGGGGTCGAACGGCGGGTCGTTTCCGCTGGACCGGGCGGCCCGGGAGCCCGTGCACATGGTGCTTTCCGGCCCCGCGGGGGGGGTGGTCGGGGCTCTCGCATGGGGGCGCCGAGCCGGGCACGAGCACATCATCACGTTCGATATGGGAGGCACTTCCACCGATGTCTCCCTGTGCCCGGGGGCCCCTCTGCATACGCGAGAGTTGGAGATCGGAGGTCAGCCCGTCGCGATCCCGGTCATCGACATCCATACGGTCGGCGCAGGGGGCGGATCACTGGCGCGCATCGACCCCGGGGGTGCTCTGCGGGTGGGACCCGACTCCGCGGGTGCCGATCCCGGCCCCATCTGCTACGGGAAGGGCGGAACCGGCGTCACGGTCACGGATGCACACGTCTGGCTGGGACGGTTGCCGGCCGATGCCTTTCTGGGAGGGGAACGGACGCTGGACCGGTCAGCAGTCGAACCGCATCTCCAGGATCTCGCAGATGGTCTCGGAGCGAGTCTCGAAGTTGCGGCCGAGGGTATCCTCGCGGTCGCCGACGCGGCCATGGAGCGCGCCCTTCGGGTTATCTCGGTGGAACGGGGACATGATCCGGCGGACTTCACCCTCGTGGCCTTCGGCGGCGCAGGAGGCCTACACGCGGCACATCTGGCCGAGCGGTTGGGCACTCACCGCACCATCGTCCCCCCTCGTCCGGGTCTTCTTTCGGCGTACGGGATGCTCAGCGCGGACGTGACGCGGGAGGTCTCAAGGACGGTGTTGATTTCCACGGCGTCGGCCGACGCCCACGAGAACATCGAGAAGGTGTTCACCGAGTTGGAACAGTCCGTTGTCGCGGCGATGGCGGAGGAGGGTGTGCCCGAGGACCGCCTCTCGTTGCAGCAATGGGTGGACGCTCGCTACCAACGCCAGAGCTTCGAGCTGCGAGTCCCAGCCCAGGACTGGGACGCCCGGTTTCACGCCCTGCACGAAACGCGATACGGTTATCAGCGTCCTGAGACGCCCGTCGAGGCGGTCACTCTCCGGTCGATCGCCTCCGCCCCCGGGCCACCGCTCGATCTGGAACCCATCTCACACAACGGCGACACTGCGAAAGCCGAACGGACGAGGGTGTACCTAGAGGGCCAATGGACCGAGGTGGCTCGTGTTTGGCGGGATGACCTGAGCCCAGACCAGACACTCGCTGGGCCCGCTCTGGTGTTAGAATACAGTGCGACCACTTGGGTCCCCCAAGGCTGGGGGCTCGAGGTCGATAAGTGGGGGAACCTGCACCTCTCGGCGACGTAGCACGGGCGCCATAAGGTGCGCGCCGAGCATCTTCGCTCAGATCCCCCGGCTACCTGGCAAGTCTATCGGCACCTGGCGCCTCCATCGGCACCTGGCAACTCTATCAGCACCTGACAACTCTAACAGAGTAACGATGAACCGGCGTCAACACCGACCAACCCCCAAACTCGTGCCCGACGGGGAGAATCAACTCGCCGACGCTCCGGCGAACGCGGAACCGACGGACAGGGAACCGATCTACCTCTGGGCGCTGATCGTGGGCCTCGGCGTCGGCCTCCTGTATACAGTGACGCTGTCGCCGACGACCGCATACTGGGATACGAGCGAATACATCGCCACGGGGCACATCCTCGGGATCCCCCACCCACCCGGTAATCCCCTTTTCGTGTTGATGGCGCGAACCTGGGACCTTCTCCTGACACCCCTCGGCCTCTCGGTCGCGACACGAATCAACCTGTTCTCCGCCCTCATGGGCAGTATCGCCCATGGCCTCTGGTTCCTGGCAGTACATCACATTCTTTCGTTTTTCTCCGACGATCGCCGGTTCCGCCTAGTGGGCGCCGTCGCGGCGGTGATGGTGAGCGCAACCGCATTCACGGTCTGGAACCAGTCCAACGTGAACGAGAAGGTCTACACGGTCTCGCTCATGACCATCGCACTGCTGACGTGGTTGGCCTTCCACTGGCGTGAAAACCTCGGCAAGGGCCGGGACGACAATCTGCTGGTGTTGATGGCGTTCGTCTTGGCGCTGTCGGTGGGAAACCATCTCATGGCGTTCCTCGCCGCCCCGGCGCTCGTGCTGTTCATCCTGTTGGTCTCTCCCCGAGCGCTGCTCAACTGGCGCCTCTACGCAGTCGGCGTCTTCGCCATCTTCCTCGGCCTCTCCATTCACCTTTTTCTGCCGCTGCGGGCTGCGCTCGGTCCCATCATCAATGAGGCGGATCCGACCTGTTCCAATCTCCAGAGCGCCCTCACGAGTATCGTAACGATGGGCCAAGCGGGTTGCACCGAGCTCTCGGCTGCCCTGTCGAGGCAGCAGTACCTCAAGCCCCCCTTGATCCCGCGGGCGTCGCCTCTGTGGTCGCAGCTCACGAACTACCTGCAGTACTTCGACTGGCAATGGGCGAGAGGCGTAGCAGGATCCGAGACCGTGTTTCCACTTGTCAGGTTACCGTTCACGTTCTTGTTCGCGTGTCTGGGAGTGTACGGCGGGGTCCAACATTTGCGGAGAGACCCGGCCACGGGTCTCTACATTCTGGCCCTGTTCGTCACTCTCTCCGCCGGCCTCGTCTTCTACCTCAACTTCCAGTATGGCTTCGCACTCGCCTCCCCGAGTCCGGCGGACGTTCACGAAGTGCGCGAGCGCGATTACTTCTTCATGGTCGGTTTCTCGGTGTGGGGTCTTTGGGCGGGAATCGGAATCGCCGCGCTTTGGCAACAGACCGCCGCACATCTGAAAGGCTCGTGGTCCAGAGCCGCACCGGTGCTGCTGCTGGCTCTGATCCCGCTCGTGTCCAACTGGTCCTGGGCGAGCCGCCGAACGGACTACTCCGCACGGGATTGGGCGTACAACCTCCTGATGAGCGTAGAGCCATACGGCATTCTTTTTACCAACGGTGACAACGACACGTTTCCACTTTGGTACCTGCAGGAGGCCGAGGGGATACGCCGCGACGTGACCGTCATCGTCACCTCCTACTTCAATCTGGACTGGTACGTCAAGCAGATTCGAGACCTCACAACCCCTTGCCCACCGGGTGTCCGGGCGAGTGACAGCAGGACGACCATCGTCTGCCAGCGGCCGTACGAACCTCAGGAGGGTGAACCCCTCTATACCGCTGACCCGAGCGCCGCGAGCTCGCAGGGACGGATCGCCATCCTCACGGAGGATCCGGTGAGACCGCCCACCCGAACGGCCCTCCCTCTGGACGACGAAACCATAGAGCGGGTTGCGGGACCGGCCGGTTACTTGGCCATCAACGAGGACCGCGATTTTCCCCTCGGACCCGTGGTGGCGAGGATATCGGGGGGAACCACGATCTTTCCGTGGCAGCAATTCGCCCTACTGCTGATTCAGAACAGCGTCGAAGACCGGCCCATCTACTTCTCGTCGAGCGGAAGCGCGGCTCAGGAACTGGGTGTGGATCCGTATCTGGTGCGGCACGGGCTGGCTTTTCGACTCCACCCGGGTCCTCCGGATGTGAATCCGCGAAACACCTTGCTCGAAGACCCACAGATGGCCCGCGTGACCGGGCTCTGGCTGGACGTCGAGCGTACTCGAACGTTGGCGGACGAGGTCTTCGTACATCGGAGTGGCATCCCCGATGAGTGGGAGCACTGGCCCGATCGCTCCACGGTGGGAATCCCCAACTATTACTCCTGGGTGTTCGTCGCCCTCACGCAGAGCACACTGCAGGCCGGCGACCAGGAGCTCGGCGCGAGGTATCAGGACCGCGCGATCGCTTGGCAGACACTCGGGCAGCTGCTCGGTCGGTAGAAAATCCGAGTCGAATCCGGAGCGAATATCGAGAGCGGCCGCCAGGAGATGGCGGCGACGCCCCTGCCTCCCTATCCTAGCGTGCCCTTTTACCCAATCCAAAGGAGAGTCTCATGGCGACCGCTGCGCCTCCTCAAGACTATAAGAACCACCGGAAGTTCGTTCCGGCATTTCACTACGTGGCAGTCCCCATCCTTCTGGTCAACGTGATCTACTCGGGGTACGTAGCCGCCACGTCTTTCGCCTTGGGTTCGGTGATAGCGCTGCTCGTGGCCATCGCACTGCTGATTGTCGCGTTTCTTGCCCGGATCTTCGCGCTCGGCGCCCAGGACCGGGTCATTCGCCTCGAGGAACGACTCCGCCTTCAAGAGGTTCTCCCGCCGGATCAGCAACACAACATCGACAAACTGACTACCGGCCAACTCGTCGCGCTGCGGTTCGCTTCGGACGGTGAGGTCGCGGCTTTGGTCGCGACCGTAACCGCCGAGGGGATCGAGGACCGCGACGAGATCAAGAAGCGGGTGACCAATTGGCGGGCCGACAACCAGCGGCTGTAGAGCCGACCGCCTTACTGGCGCTTGGACGGTACCGGTAGCGCTATAGACGGAGCTCGAGGGAGTGTTGGGGTCAGTGAATCTGTAGCGTCCCCACTCCGCTTCGTCTGACTCGAGCGAACGGAGACCCGTGCCGGTCGACCGCCAATTCGACGATCCAGTCGAACCATTCGGGTGTCGCGTCGAGTATGTCGCCCCGGCAAAAGAGGAGAATTTTCGGCACTCGGACGAGCAACGTCCGAAGGAGCCCGACCGCCCTCAACTTGGCGTCCGGCTCGAGGCGATCGAACGTGTCTCCCAGGAGAATCTCGGAGGCGTGCACGCCGCGGTCGGCAGCCAAGTCGACCAACGCGAGCCGTAACGCGAACAGATACGCGGCCACCTCTTCATCGGACTGAATCCTCCGAGCGCCCTCGTCTCGAACGATCGTGGGTTCGCCATCGCCGGCTACGCCGACACCAAGCACACTACCGCTCGTCAGATGATTCAGGTAGCGGCCAGTCCGGGCGGTCAGCGCATCACGCGCGTCGGACAGCAGCTCCCGGCGTAGAGCCTCCAGCGCACGGCGACGTAGATCGGAGTCGGAAGACGACTCCGCATCCTTACTCTCACCCGATTCCGAAGGGCCACCCGCCACCTGGACCATCGCGAGCGTGTCTTCGGCTTCGGCCAACTCCGGCAATCGGGCTCTCAGTCGCTCAACCTCTTCGGTGCACTCCTCGATCGTGGCGTGGAGACGTAGGGTTTTCCCCTCGAGGTCCTGCACATGAGGGGGTTTCAGGTCCAGCTGGTCCTTGCGACGCTTCCACCAGCTCCCGTCCTGCACCACCGACTCCCACTCCTCACGGATCACATCCAAGACCGACTCGAACCTCTCGCTGAGAACCCGGTCGCAAGTCGGGCACGCGGTCTCCTTGCCTCCCTCTTCGAGCTGCTGCAGGCGAACCTTGAGCTCCCTGGCCCGATCGCGATAGGCGAGGAGGTGCGTCTCGGCGTCCTGTCGCTCGCGGAGCCAATCCATGTTCGCGACTTCCAGATCCCCGCCCACCTCGATCCCATCCGCACGCAGCCCTTGCAGCTCGCGGGTTTTCATACGAAGTGCCTCGGGAAGGCGCCTCAACTCCTCCACCCGTGCTCGGAGGCCGCCTACCCCCGAGTCGGTCCACAGCGGAGGATCAGCCGCTCCGGAACCCCCTTGGATCAGGGCAGCCTCCTCCTGGTCCACACCCTCGAGGCCCGACCACTGCGCCAGAATACGAACCGCGCGACGCCATGCGAGCGCTGGTCCGACCGGGCCCGGGCCGGCGATCAACGTCTGAAGACGCTCGTCATGCAGGGCGAGCCGCCGAGCGAACAGCTCCATGACCTCAATGCGCAAGGAACCGTCCCCCCCGACCAAGGCCGTGAGCCCGGAACCGAGCTGAAGATCGAGCGGTTCCTGATCGGCCCCTACCGCGTCCGTATCGACAGACTCCACGATTCCTTCCCTCGACGTCCCAAAAGTGTCCTGCCACTCGTGTACGTCATTGGACACCACACTACCGCTGACGTTCAGGGAGGCAGTCCTGCACCAACTCAACCAGGGCGTCGAAGTTCTGATTCTCGCCCGCGAGGCGCTCGACCAGTTTGGAAGCCAGCCTCCTGGACAGCTGGACGTCCTGGGAGAGATGCCCGGGCGGCTCGTCATCGAGCTGCACTTCGAGGTGCAGTGCACGCCGCCGATACTCAGGCAACACGCCGTCGAGGAGGTCCATCCGCTCCGCCGGTAGTCCCTGAATTCGGATGCGAACGATCTTCTCTTCGATGCCGCCGGGCACCTCTAAGAGCACCTCCCGGACCCGCTCCCTCAGCCGTTCGGGCCGATCCGCTTCGAACGGGATCGGTTCCAGTGATACGACCGGACGACCGTGGATGGGGTGAAAGCGAACCTGACCGGACTCGAGGTCACACGTCTGGAAGCCCTTCTCTTCAGCTGCCTCCTCCCAGGGCGTGGCCCCCACCCGCTCGAGCGCGCCGGCGTAATAAACGCCGCTCGCCACCTCGCGTCGAAAGTGTTCGTGCCCCAGCGCCACGTAGTCCCAATCATCCGAATCCAGCGAGAGAAGCGCGTCCGAGACAAGCGCGTTTGAGACAAGCGTTCTCTTCTCCCGATCCACCGATCCATACCCTACGAGCACGTTCCATCGCGCATCCGGGTTCGGTTCCACCAAGGGCCTTGGGCCCTGGATCGTCGATCGGTGGGGAACGAGGACCACATTCAGATCCAATCGTGAGTAGTGTATGGACCGGGTCGTTGCGGTGACGGCCTCGACGCCCGGCAGCGTATCAAACGCTGCCAAGGCACCCGGATCCGCGGAACCGGCCGGCGTGTCGCGAGCACCCGCCGCCATCAGGACCGGCGTATCCGGGAGTGCTTCTCTCAACGATTGCAGCCCCTGGGCGAGCGCGACGAGCGCGGAGTGGGGGGGCTCGGGCCGATCGAATACGTCGCCCGCGACGAGCACCACCGAGGGAGCGATCTCGACGACCCTCTGGATCGCCTGGTGGAACGCACGAGCGACATCGGCCTCTCGAATATTTCTGCCCTGCTCGACATTTCCAAACGCCCGATAACCGAGGTGCAGATCCGACAGGTGAGCGATGATCATGGCGTCTCGGGCCCGGCAGCGTTGAGCGCCTCCGAGGGGTCGGATTCTGTGACCTCGACCGCCCCGACGCTCTCTTCCATGGGCTTCAGGACCCACCCCTGAAGCCGTGCGGTCCCCGAGAGTATGACGATCAAGAACAGCACGACGGAGGTCACTCCGACGTTGGAGAGAGCACCGAGGCCGGTCACCAACACGGCAGCTGCAGCGCCCAGCGCGGCGAACGCACCGTCACCGGTCAGGCCCGTCATCGTCCGCACGGCATTTATGCCTCTCAAGAGGCGGCCGCACGCGTAAAGCGGGAGACCCGCAAGTAGGGCGAGTCCCAACGCCTGCGTCATCGCCGACGCTCCGAAACCCTCAAAGAAATCCCATGCGAGCGTGAACCCGGCCGCCGCAAGAAAAGCTACCAGCACGAAAAACCAACGCCCTCGAAGGGATTCCAGCGCCTCGTTCCACTCGCTGGACCGCCCCCCCGTGCTCAGGCCCAAACCGAAAGCTCCGAGCTCTGTCGCCACGATCAGCGCCAGCGATCTGAGCATTCCCTCTCCGGAGTACAGCAGAAGAGCGACAGCCACCGTTCCGGATGCCCCGGCCCCGAAACCCGCGACGAACGCCGGCGCCCACCCTAATCCCTTCCTCAACGGCACACCCATCGGCGCGGCCGTCGGCGCGGCCGGCTCTCTCGACTCCGACCTCGACCCGCCACGCCCCGACAAAACGGGGGCTTTGATTTCCCCCATGAGCAGAGATAGCTTTTCCGCATGAACACAGCCCTCCGAAGGCTCCTGTTATTCGGGATTGTAATGGTCGCTACCGGCTGCGACAACGTGGAATGGGGCGGGATCGACTTCGAGCTGCGTTCGCCGTCCGAGGGCCCGGTTTCCGACCAGCCGCCCGCCGAGGTGGAGCTCGTCGAGGTGGAGCTCGTCGAGGACACGATTTCAGACGTACCGCCCTTAGGGCCGATGTTGTACCTCGGTTACCGGGACGGGGACGGGGACCAAGCGACACTGGTGCCCGTGGCGGAGATAGGGCCCGAGGGTCTTTTCCCGATCGAGGGCATCGGATCCGTCGAGACGAGCAGAGCGTTCGCGGCCAGACACTTTACGCCGGGCCTGGAATTCACGCTGTTTTCCGACGGGGCCCAGGTCGGGAGCTTCATAGCCGAAGGGTTCTCGGTGGACGACCGATATTGCAGAGTGCGGCCCCAGATTCTGGGCCAAATCGAGTTGACGCCCGCCGCGACGGCGGTCCAGAAATTTCTCGCCGTTCCCGCTCGAGAAGCGAGCGAGCTCGGATACGGCACCTACTCTCCCGTCGCCCACACAACCGAACTTCGGAACACTTCGCTCCGGATGGCAGGGCGAGTCCTCCGCGACGTCGGTGTGTTCTTGCCGGGAGTTGTGATAGACATCCGGCGGGACATCCGGATTTTTCGGGCCCGGCCCGGTGCGACACCGACCGTGGTCGCTACGTTCGTATACGCCGACGATCTCGCCGTAGGCCCCGCGCCTCGTGAAGCATACTCGATTTTCCTCGCCGCCGACGACCACGACGGATTGGGGTACTCGCGCACTTATGTCGACTACCGGTTGGGCTCCCGTGACGGAAAGGGCGCCGCACGTTACTTCGACCACCTGGACATCGATGGAGACGGAACCGACGAGATAGTGCTCGAGGTCATGGGAGAGCGGTCCATGTGGCTCTCCACGCTGTCCCGGCAGGGAGCGGATTGGGTGGAAGACTACCGGGACCCGTGTGGGCTGGCTTCTATGTCTTCAGGGCCGGCGCGCTGACGTACTTCACACCCGGAGGGTGATCGGGCATGCGTTGCTCAGCTACCATGCGTTTCACATGGTTCCTCCTGGCGACCCTGGTCGGCTGCGACACGTTCTCAGGCCAAAAGGCATCAGGCGGCGCTGACGAGCCCGACGCCTCGAGGGCGGGCTACCCCGTCCAACTGATCGATGCTGCGGGGACTCGACACACGTTCGAAGCAGCACCCCTGAGAATCGTCTCTCTGGTTCCGTCCGCCACCGAAGCACTCTTGGGGATGGGTGCTGCCGACCGCATGGTCGGTCGAACGGATTACGACCGGGTGCCCGAGCTCATGGGCCTGCCTTCGGTGGGCGGCGGCCTCCAGCCCAGCCTGGAGATCCTGGTTTCCCTCGATCTCGACCTCGTGATCCGCTTCGCCGGTGATTCCGACATGGCCACCGCCAAACGCCTCACGGATTTGGGGATTGCCCACTTTGCCGTCCAGCCCGACGGAATTGAAGACGTTTTGACCACCATCAGTGATCTCGGAAGAATCATGGATGCGTCAGACGCGGCCGACTCGATGCTGCGTGAGATCCGTGAGACACTCGACGACGTGGCTCAACGGGTGGCTGAGCTTCCCGAGCCCCGCGTCGTATACCTTCTCGGTGGTGATCCCCCCTGGGTGGCCGGCCCGGGTACGTACATCGATGAACTCATGACGCTCGCGGGCGGGAACAACGTCTTCGATGACCTCGGCCCGTTGTACGCTCCGGTGAGTATGGAGGCACTCCTCGCTCGGGATTTGGACCTGATCCTCCTTTCCGAGGGCCTGGCACCCCCCTCGCTACTCGCACATGTACGGAGCGCCGTTCTACCGGCATCCGTCGAGATTCCCGGACCCGGGCTCGGCCGGGCGGCCCTCGACATCGCACGCCTGATTCATCCCGAGGCCTTCGACCCAGGGCCCCGATGAAGCCCATCACCTGGGCAGCCGTATTGGGTCTCGCCGTGGTCTTGGTCTTTCTGCTGAGCATCCTCCTGGGGCCGGCAGACCTCACGCCCGGCCAGGTGTTTGCGGCTCTACTTGGCGGGGGGGATGTCAACGACCGGCGGATCGTAGTCGAGCTCCGCGCCCCCCGAGCCGTGATGGCCATCCTGGTCGGAGGCGGGCTCTCACTCTCAGGCGCCGTTTTCCAGGCTCTGCTTCGAAATCCACTCGCCGAGCCCTACATCCTCGGAATTTCGGGGGGTGCGGCCACCGGAGCGGTTGTCGCCATCGCTCTGGGCCTGGCGGCCTCACTTTCCTGGGCGCTACCCGCCGCGGCTTTCGCGGGAGCACTACTCGCGATCTTTCTCGTGTTGAGAGTTGCCGCCACCGCTGACCGCCGGGTAGACGTGCGCGTTCTACTCCTGGCCGGCGTGGTCGTCGGGGCTTTTTTCACCGCCTGCATGGCCTTCGTGCTCTCGATCTCGGACGCTCGAACGGTGCGTAGCGCGGTCCTCTGGATGATGGGCAGCCTCGCGGGCTCCGACTGGCGCACGGTTTGGATGGTCACGCTGTATAGTATCCCGGCGGTGATCGCACTCGTTGGTCTCGCTCGTCCGCTGAATCTCCTGGCGATCGGCGAGGAGACCGCGGGTTACCTCGGAGCCGACGTGGAGCGGGTCAAACGCAACGCGTATATCCTCGCTTCGCTGCTGACGGCCGCCGGAGTGGCGGCCACGGGTGTCATCGGCTTCGTCGGGCTGATCGTTCCCCACAGCATCCGGCTCTTGGTCGGTGCCGACTACCGGGTCCTCCTTCCGCTGGCGTTCCTTGCGGGAGCGGTGTTTCTCACCCTGGCGGACATCGTGGCCCGTACCGTCTTGCCACCCAACGAGGTGCCGATCGGCGTCATCACGGCGTTCGTAGGGGTCCCACTCTTTCTTCTTCTGCTGCGGCGCAGTGTGGGAGCCGGGGCCGGAAGCGGGATCGGAGCATAGGAATGGCGACCGAATCTGCCGCGTCGAACGGATCCGCGGCCCTCGGGACGACCGAATTGAGTATCCACTATCCGAACGCTCCCGAGCCCGCGCTCGATTCGGTTTCCATGACGGTGCCGCGGGGTTGCTTCTACGCCGTTTTGGGGCCCAACGGCTCCGGAAAGTCGACCTTGCTTCGGGCGCTCCTCGGTATGGTGCCTCATCAGGCGGGTCAAGCTCACGTGTTCGGTCGGCCCGTCTCGGACTGGGATCGGCGAGCGCTTGCTCGAGAGGCCGGCGTCGTATCGCAGTCGGAGTCCCTCGCCTTTCCCATTACCGTGCGGGAGCTCGTGGCGATGGGGCGCTACCCTTACTTGGGCGCCCTCCAATCAGAAACACCCACGGACAAAGAGGCCATATCCAAGGCCATGCGTGTGTGCGACATCGAGAGCCTGGCACAGCGATTCCTCTCGACGTTGTCCGGCGGTGAGATCCAGCGAACCAGGGTGGCCCGGGCACTCGCGCAGGAGCCGAATGTGCTGCTCCTGGACGAACCCACGGCGAGCCTCGACGTCCGCCACGAGATGGAAATCCTGGAGCTGCTCAGAGCGTCCGTCGATGACGGGATGACCGTTTTCCTCATCACCCACCATCTCGATCTCGCCGCGCGCTTCGCGGACCGATTGCTCCTCTTGGATCGCGGGACGGTCGCGGCTGAGGGCGAACCGCGAGAAGTGCTACGGGAAGAAACGCTCGAGCGTGTCTACGAGTGGCCTATCTCGGTCAGCAACGACCCGGCCACGGGGGCACCTCGCGTGACCCCACTCTCCACGTCTTCGCGCTCCTCCGCTTCGTCTGGCTCCGGGTCAAGTTCGTATAGCTCCGGGTCAAGTTCGTCTAGCTCCGGATCAAGTTCGTCTAGCTCCGGATCAAGTTCGTCCGGCTCCGGATCAAGACCCTGACTCCTCATACAGGGTGCTGTAACTCTCGAACCGGCCCGGGTCGATCGCACCTTCATCCAACGCCTGCCGTACGGCGCAGTCGGGCTCGTGTAAGTGGCTGCACTCCCTGAAGCGGCACGAGGACCTCAGGGCGCGGAGCTCCGGAAAACAACCGTCCAGCTCCTCCCTGGGTACGCCCCAGACTCCTACGTCGCTGAACCCCGGCGTATCCGCCACCAAGCCCCCGCAACGGAGCTGGATGAGGGTGGAGCTCACGGTGGTGTGCCGGCCCGTGCCACGCTTCCGGCTGAGCTCCCCGGTTCTGAGCGCGTGCTCCGGCTCGAGCGCGTTCACGAGACTCGACTTTCCGACGCCCGAGGGACCTGCAAGGGCGGCGATCCCCTCGCAGAGCTGCTCGGCAAGCCGATCCATTCCTTCGCTTGCGAGTGCGCTGACCCGCACTACGTCATACCCGAGGGGCAGATAAACCTGTTCGAGTCCTTTCGCCACTTCGGCGGCACCATCGATGTCCATCTTGTTCACGATGATCACCGGCGTGACACCACCCGACTCGCCCACAACCAGGAGACGGTCGATCAAGTCCCGCCGAGGCTTCGGCCGGGCAGCGGCCACCACGACGAGTAAGCGGTCGGCGTTGGCAACGAGAACCTTGATGGTTCGGCCTCCGAACCGGCTGCGTGTGATCGTGGTCTCCCTTGGAAACACCTCCTCGATGACGTGAGCCTCGCCGTCGATCAGGTCGAGGCGAACCCGGTCACCGATCACCACCTGATCCCCCGCTCGCTCTTCGAGCTTGAGCCGACCCCTCAAGGAAGCCTCGACGATCTCACCGGACTCCAAGGCTACCGTGTAGACACCGCCCCCGACCCGGCGAACCATGCCCTTCACGACCGGTCGTACTCCTTCAGCAGTCTTCTGACGCCGTACTCCTTCAGCAGCCTTTCGTTACTACCGGCCCGACCACCGGCAAAAAAAGCCCCGCCCCCCGCGAAGGCCGTCGGCCTCACGGGGAGCGGGGCATCCCTCGCTGAACATCACGCGGCGAAAGACTCCAGTGCGTCTCCCTTGCCACCCTCACGGAGACGCCGAAGTGCGCGGTCACGGAGCTGGCGAATCCGCTCGCGCGTCACGCCGAGCAAGTTGCCGATCTCTTCCAACGTGTGCTCACGCTCTCCCTCGAGCCCGAAGTACAGGCGCAACACCTTGGCGTCCCGAGCCTCGAGCATCGTCAGCGCGACCCCGACCGTCTCGGTCAAAAGCCGGCTCTCGACTTCCTGCTCGGGTTCTGCAGCCTCTTCGGAAATAAAACGCTCCACGAGCTGAGAGTCTTCGCTGTCGCCGATCGGCGCGTCCAGCCGGATCTCGGCCGCGTTCAGAGTCTGCAACGACTCGATCAGCTCCGGCGTGAGATCGGTGGCGCCACTCAATTCCTCCGACGTGGGCTCTCGGTTGAGTTCCTGCTTGAGGCGCTCCTTCTCCCGGAAGATGCGCGCCAAATCAGAAGCACGGTTGAGCGGAACACGTACAGCCCGTCCGTGGTTCGCGAGCGAGGCCAGAATCGCCTGACGAATCCACCAGACCGCGTAGCTGATGAACTTCACGCCCTGCTCTGGATCGAACTTACGAGCCGCAGTGACCAGCCCGACATTACCTTCCTGAATCAGGTCGGTAAGAGCCACCCCCCGGTTCTGGTACTTCTTCGCCACGCTGATGACGAATCGGAGATTGGCACGAGCAAGCTCCTGGATAGCATCCTGGTCGCCCTTCTGGGCCAGGGCGCCCAACTCCTTTTCTTTATCGGGAGTAATCAGCTCGTGCCGGCTCACATCCCTCAAATACTGGTCGAGAGCCGTCTTCTCCTCGATGCTGGCGTCGAAGCCAGAGAGGGGGTTTCCACGACCCTTACGCTTCCTACGGGTCGTGACCGCAGACTTCCTACGGGTCGTGACCGCAGGCTTCCTACGCGTGTTGACCGTAGCCATCAATCTATCTCCTAAACCTATTCGGTTTTGAAGTCGGAATCATGTTCCTGCCGCGATTTTACGTAGCGTAAAATCCGTAGCCGTGGAACGTATCACTTTGTTTCCAGTTTGTCCACATGCTTCAAAAACTTCCGGCGGGGTGGGCTTAGGTAAAGCGATCCCCCCAGCGCCGAAGTGGACGATCCCCTCATCTTAACCCCCCGTACGTCCCCTGTTCCCGGTCCGATACGGCGAACGGCACGCTAGAGACGCGCCAATTTTGCGCAAGAGTGCCCTCCGACCCTAGTTTTGGTTTCCTTTACCCTTCGATGAAGGCTGTGACAGCCTTCGAGGCATGGACCCCTTGTGACACTCAGATGGCTGGCCGGCGGCGTTTCCGATACAGGGCTCAGGCGGGACCACAACGAAGACACGCTCGTTCTCGATCAGACCGAGGGTGTTGTGATCGTTGCGGACGGCATGGGCGGGCGGCCCGGAGGAGAATACGCGTCTGCGCTGGCCGCGCAGGTCGTCCAAACGCACCTGTCCTCTTCTGAAGGCGTGGAGGCCGAGCTGAGTGACCGAATGGCCGAGGCCGTTTCCCTGGCAAACCTGGAGGTCTGGAACGCTTCCATCGCTGATCCGGCCCGCGAAGGAATGGGTACGACCGTCACCGCGCTCGCGCTGAATCCGGATTCGGCACGCTGGATCATCGGCCATGTCGGTGACAGTCGTGGATACCTGTTCCGCGAAGGCAAGCTGCAACGGATCACCAGGGACCACACCGTCGTGCAGGACCTGGTGGAGTCGGGGGCGATATCGGCGGAGGCATCGGCTGATCACCCGCTCAGCCATCTCATCAATCGAGCGGTAGGCACGGAGGGAACAGTCAACGTGGACGTCTTCCAAGGGGACGTATTACCCGGCGATTTTTTCCTGCTCTGTAGTGACGGTTTGGCCGGGTTGATGACCGACGATGAACTGGAGGATGCCCTGCAGGGTCTGACGGTCACGGGCCTCGACGAAAAAGCCGCCGAGCTCGTGGCCCTGGCCCACGAGCGGGGTGCACCGGACAACGTGACGGTGGGTTTCCTGGCGGTGGAGGCGGTCGTCTAAGTCCGAAGAAACCCCGGGGGGGGCCTTGATATGGCCACCCCCCGAGTCGAGGCTTCTTACCGGCCCTCTATCTGGAGCCCCGCGCTTGCCGCAACCTCGCGGATGCGCGCTGCCTGGTTCGGGTGGGCCGTCATGATCTCCATGATTCTCGTGCGGACGCCCTGCTGCTCCGCCGCTGACAGGTTCCCTGCCGCCTCAGCCGCTCCCCGGATCGCACGAAGACAGTCGTCCTCATAGACGATCTCGCCACACCCGCCGCTGAGGTCGGCCAACACGCTCGCGATCCTCGGACTCTCTGCGACTCCCGAGAACCGCTGGTTCGCCGCCTGAATCTCGGCTTGGGCACCGCGGCGGATGTTGGACCCCTCAGTACCTCCCTGGAAGCACATGAACTCGGGCCGGGTCCCCATCCAGCCGAGCGGACCGCAAGCGATCTTTCCGGCTTCCTGAGCCGCCTCGACCACCTCGGTGATCAACATCTCGTATTGGGGCTGGCCCGCACGGTACCCCGAGAAATTACCCAGGTCACCGGAGGCCGCGAAGAGACCGTCTACACCCGGAATCTTGGCGATTTCGCGGGCGGCCTGAACACCTTCCAACGTTTCGATCATGAGGATCAGCACGACGTTCGCGTTCCAGGTGGCCCGGTAGCCCCCGGGAACTCCGCCCCACATGGTGCCACTGAAGCCCTGACCTCCACCGTTGCTGCGTCGACCCATCGGCGGGAAGTAGGTCCAGTTGACCGCGCGCTGTGCCTCCTCCACCGAGTCGATGGTCGGCACCACGATGACGAGGGCTCCCATGTCCACCGGCTTCTGGATGTTTTCCTCGCTCTCGTGAGGGATGCGGACGCCGGGCACGGCCGGCCGCGGGCAAGCGAGCCACATACGAGACACCTGCTCCCACGTCATCGACTCGTGCTGCATCTCGATCCAGGTGAAGTCGTAACCGGCCGAAACCGTGGAACAGTAGGTCCGGGGATCCGTGGCGCGGATCGTGCCCCCGATGATCGGCTCCCCGTTCTTGATCTTCTGCATGACGGGGTTCCAGATCGGGATCTCTCCGTCCGAATCCCAGCGTGGTCCGTACTCCCAGTCGGCCGGATCGAAATTCGAGCCGACCTGCGCTTGCGCCAACGAAGCGCCCATTGCCAGCATCACGCAGACGCCAGCCGAGGTGATAATCCTGTTCATGGCCTTCGGCCTCCTGTTCGTTGCGGGTACACGGAGGGACGTGGTTGCACTACACGCCTTCCTCGGAGTCGGGACATGGGTCGAGGCCGCCGATCAGCGGATCAGCGGATTGACGAATCCGGCCGGAAGTGCGTCGTGCGGATCGGCCCGGATGCTGAGGTAGGTGACCTGATCGGGAATTTCAGTCCACCCGTGTAGGGTCCCGGCCGGAACCACCACGACATCCCCTTCCGAGATTTCGCGAATTTGCCCGTTCCTGGACTCTGCGCTGAAAGTGGGCCCGATGAGGTCGCTTCCGGCGGACGGCTCGGTCGCGTTAAAAAGTTCGCCACCGGTCAGCAGCGTGCCGCCGCCCGACAGGATGTAGTAGATCTCGGTCACCTGAACATGGATGAGCCCGCGGTGGGCCCCATCGGTATCGTTGTCTCCGGTTCGGTGAAGGATTCCGACGGCCACGTTCCCGATGCCGATGTCCACCACTTTGAGCTGGCGATCGATCGAGCGACCCATACTCTCGAGAACGGTGTTGATGTCCTCACGGGTGATGTCGACGGCGGACTTCTCCTGCGTAACGGTCATCACGGGGAAAAACGTCAGTAGGGCCGTCACCAGAACCAAGGCTCTCTCTCTCATGCTCACTCCCTTGAAGCAGATACCCCCTACGCGTAATTCGGGAGCGGAGGGGGTCCGCCCACAGTAATCCGCGCAGGCTCGTCTAGCAACGTGCCGAAACCAGGTTTTTTGGTGGTGCGTGCGATCGCCGGGGGGCGAGGCGTCCGACCCGGTGAAATCCAGGAGGGTGGTGCTCCTCACCCTGGCCGCGGGATCCGCTACGCCGGGCGCGTGATCTGCTCCAACACCCGATCCCGGTCCAGCGTACGGCGCTCGAACGTAAAAATCCGGAGAACTCTCGTCGTGGTATAGAGCTCCTCGGCTACGCGCGGCAGGTCGATGAGCCCCGGAAGACCGCCCGGACCCAGGCGCTCTACCCGCCCCGAACGCCGCTCCACCAGCAGGTCGAGCTGGAACATCGCGCGTTTGGCCGGGAAGTCGATGAACACCTCGCCCGGCTCGAGGCCGACTTCTTCAGCCAGACTATCCTCGACGCTGCGCTTCAACGAAGTCTCGGAAAGGGCCCAGTCCTCCACGACCCGATCTCCCAGCTCCGCAGCCGTCACCTCCAACGCACGTTTGGGAAGCCGACGGGCCCTGAGAGCAGGAAGCCATCTCGTGGCCAGCCGCTCCCCCACCTCCGTATCCGATTCCTGGGCGCGCCGAGCGGTCTCGTACAACAACTCTTCATCGGTGGGGCCCACCAATTCCTCCGCATCCAGAATCTTGGCAACCACGGCGTCGTTGATGATCCTCTTGTAGAGCGCCGCGGCAGCACGAACCCCGTGGTGCCAATATACGTTCCTGAACATCTGGTACTTGGCGAACAGTAGTGACTCCAGGGCGCTGATCGCCTTTTCGTACACGCCCACCTCAGCGGCACCGGTCGTGGGATCGGTGAGGATGACCAACCCCTGGAGCAGACGGTCCACGTCCACCTCTCCGTAGGGGACGCCGCAGAACCGCGCATCGCGCCGGAGGTAATCCATCTTGTCTAGGTCGAGACTTCCAGAGACCAGCCCACCGAACGGGTTTTCGCTACGACCCTGGATCAGCGCGTGGATCTTCTGAGCCGCCTCCTCCCCCAACGTCGAGAGAGCCTCCTGTAGCTCCGGGGAGGCGAAGAAGCGGGCGCTCACCGTCTCGTGGTCTCCGGGGAGCATGTCGGAGCCCAGTTCTTCGAGACTGTGCGAGAAAGCGTAGTGCCCGATGTCGTGGAGAAGGGCGGCATACGGAACGAGGGTGGCCTCCTGCCAGAGTTCGTCCGGGACTCCACCGCACTCCCTGAGGCGCCGCAGCGCCGTTACCGCCAAGTGATATACCCCGACCGCGTGGCCGAACCTGGTGTGGGTCGCGCCGGGATAGACCAGGTGCGCGAACCCGAGTTGCTTGATATACCGTTGCCGTTGGAACGCCGCGGTGTCGATGATACGAACCGCCGTGGGGTCGAGCCGAATCGTGTTCCAAAGGGGGTCGCGGATGATCCGCTCTTCGCTGTAAGCCGGCATGGGCAGAGGTTAGCGGAACCCGCATGGCCGCGGCAATGGCTCTTTGCGCCGGCACGCCAGGGCCCGAGCGGCACGTGCGCGACCCACTGTACTTCCTCAACAGGCTTCTTATACTTACCGAACGAAAAGCGAAAGTCGAACCCGGACGAATTCACGCCACTTCCACGAACAACCTTCAAGCGCCCGTGTCCACCTCCGCCCTCCGCGAATACGTACGGACTCATTCCGAAAACCGCCCGGGTGTCTACCAGATGCTCGACGCCGACGGAGATCCTCTGTATGTGGGAAAGTCGATCCGCGTCCGCACCAGACTCCTTTCTTACTTCAGGGCTCCGGCTGGGGACAAAGCGGCCAAGTTGATCCGGGAAACCGCCCGAATTCGGTGGGAATACATCCCCAACGAATTTTCGACGCTGGTGCACGAGATGAGACTCATTCAGCGTTGGCAACCCCGCTTCAACAGGCAGCACAAGCGGAAGCGGATGTATGCTTTCGTGAAACTCACGAGGGAACCCGCGCCCCGGATCCTGCCCGTCACACACGCCGTACCCGACGGATCCCTCTACTTCGGACCTTTTCCAGCCGTCGGCAATGTGGGCCGCACGGTTCGGGATCTGGCTCACGCCCTGGGCCTCAGGGATTGCCCCGGGCCAACTCCGGTGTTTTTCGACGATCAACTGGAAGTCTTCGGAGAGGGACGCACGCCCCTCTGCATGAGGGCCGAGTTGGGCACTTGCCTGGCACCCTGCTGCGGGGGAACGAGCAGCGAAGGTTATCAGCGCCAAGTAATGAAGGCACGGAGCTTCCTGGAAGGGAGAACTCGCGCCCCCCTCGCCGTACTCGAGAGCCGCATGCAAGAGGCCGTGGCCCGCCTCGACTTCGAATACGCCGCACGGGTCAGGGACCGGCTGGAACGCCTCCAGGCCTTCCAGGAGCATCTCGCGGCGTTCCGAGGGCGCATCGAAAGTCTGACGTTTCTCTACCGGGTGCCGGGATTCGGAGGTGACAGCCGCCTCTATCTCATCCGCAGGGGACAACTGCGTGGTGAGTTCCCGTACCCCACAACCTCGGGCGAACGGCAGGAGATCGACGAGGCGGTCGAGTCCGTATACCGAGCCCCCGAACGGGGCCCGGCGTCCTTGGCGGCTCACGATGCCGCCGAGATCCTGCTCCTGGCTCGATGGTTCGAGCTTCGCCCCAAGGAGTTGAAGCGGACGGCGACGCCCCAGAAGTGGCTTGCCGAAGGCGGCATCCGCCCGTTCCGACCGAGAAAGCGCACGGTGCGGGTCGACTGAGCCACCACCGCTTCTTGGGGATCGTTGCGCGAACCGGCATCGGCTCCCAGGTTTCGCGATAGCTTTCCAGATTTCAAAAATTCCGGACTACCCGTCATGATCATCATTCAGGAGGTCGTCATGCGACACATTGTTTCTCCAATCCTGCGAGTCGTCGCCGTGCTCGCCGTCTCGGCTTCAATTGCGGGAGCCCAGGTCGAGACCCTCCAGTACGACCACGTGCATATGTCGGTCCCGGATCCGCAGGCGGCCGCGCAGTGGTACCATGATCATGTCGGGGGTGAGTTCGTCGACGGCCGTACCGACCGGTTGCTGTTCGGCACGACGAGAATCATGTGGCTCCGCGGCCAGAATCGAACGCCGAGTGAGGGGGGCGTCATCGACCACCTCGGCTTCTCCTTCACGGACCTCACCGCGAAGCTCGCCGAGTTGGAGGGCGCCGGCGCGACGATCACCACCCCGCGCATGGAGGTGGCGGGCCTTTTCCCGCTCAGCTTCATCGTGGATCCCTGGGGTGTGCGGCTGGAAATGATCGAGGACGCGCAGCATCTCGGATTCCACCACGTGCATCTGCGCGACCCCGATCCGGCAGGAGCCCTCGACTGGTACCACGAAAATTTTGGTGGCGTCCGAAGAACTCTCAGGGGCTTCGCCCCGTTGGAAGGAATTCTCTATCCGGGCAACGTTTGGCTGTTGGTCCAGCAGGGTGAGACCTTCCCCAGCCAGGGAGCCGCGATCGATCATATCGGCTGGAAGGCCATCGAGCTCAACGCCAAGATCGACGAGTTCACGGCCAAGGGCCTGGAAATCACCTCGCCACGGCGGGACATGACGCTTCCCAACGGTCAAATCGCGTTCTTTTACGTCGCCGGGCCGAACGGCGCGCGTGTCGAGTTCGTCGAGCGGGCGCGAGACATGCGGTAGGACAGAGAGGTACGACGACCGGTAACACGCAAGATTCGCCGAGATGTCCATTCCCGTCACATCGCCTGGAGAGTCCATCATGGGCGCAACTTTCGATACTACATCGCCGCGGAACGGGCGGCCGAACCGGCGTGACTTCATCGCTCAGGCCCTGGGCCTGGGCGCGCTGCTATCCCGCCCGGATCGTCTCCTGGCTCAGGAGCCCCTCCCCACCCGGCCGATCCCGGGCACCGGAGAGACCCTTCCCGTGATCGGGTTCGGATCCTCGAAGCCGGTGCTCGAAAGCCCGACCGAAGGCACGGAGCCCATCGCGAACGTCCTCCGAATGTTGCTCGAACACGGGGGCCGGGTCATCGACACCTCACCACGCACCGAGGCGATCGATCGGGACTTCGGCCGTGTGTTACAGGATCCTGAAGTGAGGGACCGGCTCTTTCTCGCGGCCAAGATCAACATCAATGGCGAACAAGCCGGCATCGATCAGTGGAGGCAGACGCAGAGACTCTTCGGACGCCGCACGGTCGATCTGCTCCAGGTCGAGAGTCTTCGAGACGTCGACCTGCATTGGCCGAACGTCCGGGCTTGGAAGGACTCCGGGGAGGCGCGTTACATCGGGGTGACGGTATCCTCCAATTTCCAACACGCCCCCATGGAGACGTTCATGAGGGAGAATTCGCCCGATTTCGTGCACGTCAACTATTCCCCCATGGAGAACGGGGCCGAAGATCGCCTCTTGCCTCTCGCGCGGGACATGGGCATGGGAGTCCTGATCAATCGGCCGTTCACGAACGGCACTTACTTCGGGATGGTCGCAGGAAAGGAGCTCCCCGCATGGGCCGCGGAGTTCGACTGCGAGACTTGGGCGCAGTTCTCGCTCAAGTACGTGCTGGCAAATCCCGCGGTGACCTGCGTTCTCACCGAGACGACCAATCCTGAACACATGGAGGAGAACATCCAAGCGGGGTTCGGGCGTCTTCCGGACGACGCCACGAGGGCCCGGATGCGGGAGTTGATCAGGAGCTTCTGACTACATCACGCTGCGCCGGAGCTCGGGGAAGACCTTCGAGACCTTGCCCAGGACGTAGTCCCCGTACGTGCCCTTGAACTCGTGCACGCTGGTATGGTCCCAGCGCTCTTCACTGTCGTCCTTCTCGTCGTACTTCGCGTCCATCCTGGGGTCGACGTTGACGTTGACGTTGCAGCCATCCCCCTGAAGTCGTATGCCACTCAGGTCGATGGGCTCGATATGCACGTCGAAGCCGGGGTCGAAGAAGAATGGGAACGAGAAGCGGCTTCGCCCGGACACGTTCTGCACCCGGTGTGGCGTGGACCTGTAAAGCCCATGGGTCATGCGGTCCAGCATGTCGCCGATGTTGCACACATAAGAGTTGGGCACGGGAGGGGCGTCGATCCACCGTGACCCTGTCTTGACCTGGAGCCCCCCCACGTCGTCCTGCTTCAGGATGGTGAGCACACCATAATCGGTGTGCTCCCCGACGCCCCATTGCTCCTCTGCCTCGGGCCTCAACGTGACCGGTGGATAGTGGAAGATGCGGAACAGAGTGAGGGGATCCGCCATGTAGCGCTCCCGGAAATAACCCGCCTCCAAGCCCAGGCTCAGGGCCATGCCTTTCATGAGCACGTGACCCAGATTCGTCAGGGCCGCCATGTACTCCAGGATCGTAGCGCCGAAACCCGGAATCCCTGGGGGGAAAAGGTTCGGCCCATGGAGAGGGAGGCCCGCACGGACACGAGGATCATTCTCACCCAACTGCAACCCGAAGTAGAGCCCCTCCTTGACGTCGGGTTTACCCGAAGTGAGCTCGTCGCCCACCGGGAAGTAGCCTCGCCAGGCCTTGCCCGCGAGGGCCATCCGGATCTCGAGCTTCGTCTCGACGTCCTGATCGAAGAAGGCCCTACCGAGGTCCTCCAGGCGTCGGTTGAGGTCCTCGCTGACGCCATGTCCGATCACGTAAAAAAAGCCATTCTCCCTGCAGGCGAGCCCCATGGCGGCCGCCACGGCCTCCTGGTCGCCGGCGTCGGCCACGAGGGGAGCGACGTCGATGATGGGAACCTGGGACGTCGGGTCGTGACTCATGGAACCACCCGGTGGTAAACGATCGTCGTGCGTTCGAGCCAGGATATCGGATCCCGACCTGCCGAACCCGCCGAGGCCGGCATGACCACCGTAGGGGAGGACCACCGGGCGAGCAAGTTGGAGCGGCAGCTTGTTGGAGTGGCGAACAGTAAGACCATAGTCCCATGTCGATCCCGGATGGATTCTCCTAAGCGCCGGACGGCGCAGGCGGTGCAACGTTGATCAATTGGCTGGAACGCTACGAGGAGCAGACAGGTGGCGACGTGTTGGCGATCGCGCACAATGGCAACTTGTCCAACGGCATCATGTTCCCACTCGAGGCGCAGTACGACGGGCGGCGGTTCGATACGGACTATGTGACCAACCGCATCAAGTGGGAGCCGCTGTACGAAATCACTCAAATCAAGGGGGATGGCGAGACACACCCCTTCCTCTCCCCGGACGACGAGTTCGCCGACTATGAGACTTGGGATAAGGGCAACCTCGACCTGTCGGTCGCCAAGTCCAGCAACATGCTCGCGAGCGAATACGGGCGTGAGGCGCTGAAGCGCGGCTTGGAGATCGAAGCCGCCTTGGGCACCAATCCGTACAAATTCGGCCTGATTGGCTCAACCGACAGCCACACGGCCCTCGCGACGGCCCAGGAAGACAACTTCTTCGGCAAACACACCGGGTACGAGCCGAGCCCGACACGTATGGATCACGATTTGATCTCGGGCCCAGGGGGCACGCTCGCCGGGTGGCAGCTGGTCGCTTCGGGCCTCGCAGCCGTTTGGGCCACCGAGAACTCTCGAACGGCCCTCTTCGACGCGATGGAGCGGAAGGAGGTCTACGCGACCACGGGATCGAGACTAGCGGTTCGGTTCTTCGGTGGCTGGGAATACACGGAGCAGGACATGAACAGCCGCCAGCCCGCTTTCACCGGATACGCGAAGGGTGTCCCTATGGGCGGAGACCTGACGGCTCGGCCATCCGGAGCATCGGCCCCGACCTTCATGGTCTATTCGCTGCGTGATCCGCAGGGTGCGAATCTGGACCGTATTCAGATCGTGAAAGGCTGGCTCGGAGGCGACGGCGAGACGCGTGAGCAGGTCTATGACGTCGCGTGGTCAGGCGACCGAAGGATCGGATCCGATGGCAAGCTTCCTCCGGTGGGAAACACGGTCGACGTGGCGAACGCCAACTGGACGAACACAATCGGTGCGTCGGAGCTGGGGACGGTCTGGACCGATCCCGACTTCGATCCCGATCAGGGGGCCTTCTATTACGCCCGCGTGATCGAGATCCCCACGCCCCGGTGGTCTACCTACGACGCGTTCCGATTCGGAATTCCGATCCCCGACGGGGCCCCCACGTCCACGCAGGAACGGGCCTACACGTCCCCGATCTGGTACAACCCCTGAATGCGAATCACTCCTTCAACAGCCTCCTAACCACCAGCGTCAGGGCTGCCTCCGGGGATTCTAAAGCTTTTCGAACGGGGTCTTGTCCACGGCCTTGCTCATCGCCTCCTCCACAGTGATGCGCCCTTCATGCACGCGTTGCAACAGGGAGTCGTCCATCATCTGCATGCCGAGCGTTCGACCACCCTGAATGATCGAGGCGAGCATGGGCGTGTTCCCCGTCCGGATCACGTTGGGTAGCGCGGGCGTACGTAGGAGAATCTCGTGCACAGCGCACCTGCCCTTGCCGTCGGCTGTGGGTAGTAGGAGCTGAGAGACAACCGCCGCGAGCGACATGGCCAGAGACGTGCGTGCCGGTGACTGTTGGGCTGCGGGAAACGCGTCGATGACACGATCGATGGTTTTGGTGGCGTTGATCGTATGTAACGTGCCAAACACCAGAGCACCCATCTGGGCCGCCGTGATCGCCAGCGAGATCGTCTCGAGATCGCGCATCTCGCCGACCAGGATGACGTCCGCGTCCTGTCGAATGGCCCCTCGTAGCGCTGGACCGAAACCATTGGTGTGGCGGCCGACCTCCCGATGGGACAGGATCGATTTGTTGTTGATGTGCACAAACTCGACCGGATCTTCGATCGTCACGATGTGCTTCGCCTGGGTGCGATTTATTTGATCGATAATCGCCGCCAAAGTGCTCGACTTGCCTGAGCCCGTCGGGCCGGTGATCAACGCCAGGCCTTGGTCGAGGTTCGCCAAGTTCACGACGGCCTCGGGGAGCCCGAGTTTCTCTGCCGTGAGGATCTCCTCGGGGATGATCCGAAAGACGGCGCCCGCACCTTTACGTTGCAAGAAATAGTTCGCCCGAAATCTGGCAACACCTGGTAGACCGTACGCGAAGTCGAGGTCTCCTTCGGCGGCGAACGAGTCCCATTGGCCCGCGGTGGTGATCTCTTGCATCATCTGCCGCACCTGCTCATCGGAGAGCACGGGCCAACCTTCGATCACTTGCAGCGCACCCCTGCACCTCATGCGTGGCTCGAGTCCCGCGGCCAGGTGTAGATCGGAGCTGTCAGTGTCCTTGAGATGGCGCAGCAGTTCGTTGATTTTCGCCACGTGGCTCCTCAGGCAGGAAATTTGGACGGTTCGGTGGCAAACCGCACAGCTACATCGCGGGCCACGGTGCCTTGTTCTACCAACTGGGCGAGCGAGTCGTCCAACAGTACCATTCCCTGGGCGGCACCGGTCTGGAGCACCGAGCCGAGCTGAAACGTCTTGTCCGCCCGGATCAGATTTCCCACGGCCCTGTTGTTCATCAAGATCTCGAGAGCCGGCACCCGACCCTTTCCATCGGCGCGCGGCACGAGCCGCTGCGATACGACGGCCCTCAGTGACTCGGAGAGCATCGTGCGTATTTGAGGCTGCTCTTCAGGCTGAAACACACCGATCAGGCGATCGATCGTGGATATGGTGTCGTGGGTATGTAGCGTGCCGAACACGAGGTGCCCCGTCTCGGCAGCCGTGATTGCCAATGATATGGTCTCGAGGTCGCGGAGCTCACCGATGGCGATGATGTCTGGATCTTCGCGGAGCGCCGCTCGAAGCGCGCGGGCGAACGATTCGGTGTGTCTGAGCACTTCCCTTTGGTTGACCACACACTGGGCCGATTCGTGGACGTACTCGATCGGATCTTCGATGGTCAGGATGTGATCGCGTCGCTCGTGGTTTACGATGTTGACGAGTGCAGCGAGTGTCGACGATTTCCCGCAACCGGAAGGCCCGGTGACCAAGACCAAGCCGTTGTGAAAATCGGCGAGCGTTCGGAGAGCGGCCGGTAGCCCGAGCTGATCGAGCGACGGCGGGTCCGGCGGAATGACTCGCAGAGTGACGTCCGTACCATTGTGCTGGCGGTAAGCGTTACAACGAAAGCGCGCGACTCCGGCGATCTCATACGCAAAATCGAGCTGCCCCAGATCGTCGAGTACTTCTCGCTGACTGTCCACCAGAAGGCTACGGACCACTGCGTCGGCCCTGGTCGGTTCGAGCACCTCCCCGAACGACTTCAGATGTCCGTGCACCCGCATCAAGATCGGCGTCTTGGCGTGCACGTGCACATCACTGGCTCCCAATGCCACGGCCTTGCGTAGGATGTCATCGAGGAGACTCTCGCTCGCCATTTCGGTAACACGGAGTTTCGAAGCCACGCCGTTGTTCGCAACCACACTGTTGGTCGCAGCCGTGTCGTCGTTCGTGACCGCATCGTCGTTCGTGACCGCATCGTCACTCGCAACCGCGTCGTCACTCGCAACCGGGCCGTCGTTCGCAACCGCGTCGTCGTTCACAAGTACATCGTCGTTCGCAATCGCGTCGCCGCCCACAATCGCGTCGCCGGTTACACCCGCCCCG
>JADFNK010000041.1 GCA_022563405.1 Gemmatimonadota bacterium
GCGTCGACTCCTACGCTGGTACGAGGACGGCGCTGATGTCGATCGCAAGATCCTGGCACTCGCCACCTACCTCGGCCACGCCAAGCCCACCGACACGTACTGGTACCTCTCCGCGGTCCCCGAGCTGATGGCGATCAGCTCCGAGCGCTTCGAGCGCTTCGCCCGACCTGAGCAGGAGCGCCCCTCATGATGCCGCCCGAGATCGGCTTCCCTGCGCTCTTGCAGGACTTCTTCCAGCGCCGGCTCATCGCAGAACGCGGCGTCAGCGCGCATACGATCGCAAGTTACCGCGACACCTTCGAGCTACTGTTCCGCTACGTCGAGCAACGAACCGGACGGACGGCCTCTGCGCTGACGCTCGAGGATCTCGACGCGCCAATGATCCTCGCGTTCCTCGACCACCTCGAGACCGAGCGCGGCAACTCCTCGCGCACTCGGAACCTCCGCCTCACTGCCATTCGCTCCTTCTGGCGTTACGCATCCGTGCGCGATCCCACGTCGCTGCCCATCGCGCAGCGCATCCTCGCCATCCCCACCAAGCGCTTTGACCGGCCCGCGCTGGACTTCCTCTCCCGCGAGGAGGTCGAGGCTCTGCTCGACGCACCCGATCGCTCTACATGGAGCGGTCAACGCGACGCCGTCTTGTTTGCCGTCCTCTACAACACCGGCGCGCGCGTCTCCGAGGTCACCGGTCTGCGGATCGCTGACGTCCTCGTCGATCGTGCCTCTGCCCTCCTTTTGCACGGCAAAGGGCGAAAGCAGCGCGTCGTTCCGCTCTGGAAGAGTACCGCCCGTCGGTTGCGTGCCTGGTTCAAGCACATCGACCGTAGCCCCGACTCCCCTGTGTTCCCCAACCGCGCCGGCCAACACTTGTCGCGCTCTGGAGTCGAGCAACGCCTGCGCGTGGCGATCACGAAGGCCTCCGAGCGTTGTCCCTCCCTCCTCGCGCGCCCGATCTCGCCGCACACGCTGCGGCACACGACGGCAATGCACCTCCTCCAGTCCGGAGTCGATATCACCGTCATCGCCCTCTGGCTCGGTCACGAGGACACGGCTACCACCCACCTCTATGTCGAAGCCGACCTCGCCATGAAGGAGGCTGCCCTGAGACGTCTCGAAGACCCCGGGCCCCGCCGGCCAGCCCGATTCAAGGCTCGCGATCGCCTCCTCGCCTTCCTCGAAGCCCTGTGACTATGCGGAGTACCACCCCCCAAGATCGCCCGCGATCACGCGGTCCGCCGGGACAACTCCGCATAGTCCTGGACTCCGCATAGCCCCGACTATGCTGAGCTCAGCATAGTCGGGGCAACTCCAGACGGTGATCGTGTAACTAGCGGCCTCGCATCAGTCCCATCCAGCCATCGCACCGCCCGATCATCGCCCTTAGCTTCAGCGCATGGCCGACGCTCCACGCCTGACAGTCCGTTGTGAGTACCCGGACGGCAGTAGCCCACCCTCGGCAGGTGTCCTTTCCGCCTCTCGCCCTCCTCACGGCCAGAGAGGCGCACGACTGGTTCATCGAGATGATGAAGCAGCACGAGGAGTTCGAGGTTGAGACGGATCAGGCTGGGGAGCTGCCGATTCCGTTCTGGTCTGAGACGGTACGGGGCGTGATGCTGGAGTAGGCCAGCTTTCTTTCCCTACGTATTCTGCACTCGTCTGCTACGTCATCTGACGTATCAAAGACTCCTCTTAGTCTGTGGCATCTTGTTGTTGAGCGTAGGTAACAGAAGTTTGGTAAGAGGGGGGTAACCCACATGAGTAAGCCCAGGTTTCAGGGTGTCCCGATGCTCGTGCGCGACCTGCTCTTCCTGGTCACGTTGAGCGGGTGCGGTGGGCCGGACGGTGACCCTATAGGGTTGGATGAGATCCCGCCCCGAGCTGAAGATCCTTGGGATGATACCTACCCAGCTTGGTCCCCAAACGGTTCCGAGATCGCCATCGCATCTGACCGTCACGACAGTTTGTCCCATAGGTCCGATATTTACTTACTTGACACCCTCGGGAACGCGGTTCGGCTGACCAACGGCCTCGACGCGAAGAGTCCCACGTGGTCCCCCGACGGTCTCAGGATCGCGTTCTCCAGCGGGGGGGCTCTCGGTCGTCAATCGTGATGGTTCGGGGCTGACTGAACTCTTAGCAGATATTGCGGCATCGCCAGCTTGGTCACCCGATGGTGAGACCATCGCTTTTCACAGAGGTGGTTTGACCACCCCAAACTACATAATTACCTGTTCGATATCGCCACATCCGCCGTAACGTTCACGGGAAGATCGGGCCTTTCCCCGTTTTGGTCGCCCGATGGCTCACAAATTGTGTTCACTACTGGCCCCGGCATCCATCGCATGGAGGCTGACGGATCGGGGGTTGTGCCCGTGTATAGTGGGCCGGGCATAGCATCTAGACCCAGCTTGGTCCCCGTGCACGCAGAATCGCATTCCATGCTCTTGTCGACGGTCGCCCTCGCCTGTATTTGATCTATGTGATGGACGCTGACGGCTCGAACGTCCGGGTGGTGACGGACGGAACGGACGGAACGGACGGCGATTTGTTGCCTTCGTGGTCTCCTGACTGCTCCAAAATCGCCTTCACCCGGTATTTCTTCCACCCGGACGGGCCTATTGGGGCCGATATTTGGATTGTCAATGCCGACGGATCTGGGCTGAGGAAGCTGACGCGTCGGGAGTGACTGGGGAAGGGCAACCCTTTCGAGCGCGTGGACGGCCACCCCCATCGTTCGGAGGTGGCCGTCTTCACGTTCGGGTGCCCCCGGATCCTCTTGCACGGACCGCGAGTATTCAGATGGTGCTCAACTCGGATCCAAGGAGGCGACCATGAGGCTCTCTCGCACAGACCTAGTCCCGGTGCTGGCCATCGTAGCTGGTGGGGTTATCGGTGCCTCGTTCTCGTTCAGTTTGCTCGAACGGTCGCGCCCCGGCGACGTGCCCCCCGTAGTCCCCGGTGGGCTCTACGAGTCCGCTGTGACCCCAGAGTTGGCGGTTCGCGTGGAGTATGCGAATGGGACGGTCGTCACGGGAGTCAGGATCACGGTCAATGGGATGGTCATCACGCCGGTTGTCGCGCCCTCCGCGACCACCGAGGTCCTCCGTCCGGAAGAGCTGAAGGCTGTAGCGAGAGCGGCATACCTGTTCAGTGAGCGCAAGGAGGCCAGAGAGTCGGCCCGTGCCCGGTTGGAAGAGGTGCAGCGACTCCGAGATCAGCAGGAACGTGTCGAGGAGGCCATGGAGGGGGTCGGCATCCAAGAAATCGAGTACACGTATTCACGGGTGATTCGAGACAAGATCTTTGTCCGTCCAAAGGATGTCTCGAGAGTTCGGTAGCGACGAGACACCGACCGCGTGACCCGGGTCAGTCGAGTGCGTCGAGATTCGTAATACTCCCACTTACGACGGACTTTTTCTCCGACTCATCGACGATGAGACGAAAGACGTCCGGCC
The DNA here is from genome assembly GCA_022563405.1 of Gemmatimonadota bacterium. GTDB lineage: Bacteria > Gemmatimonadota > Gemmatimonadetes > Longimicrobiales > Gaopeijiaceae > UBA822. Next base: position 3,459 of record JADFNK010000041.1, read on the forward strand.
TGGAGTAGTGGCCGGTAACGTCGAAGTCGAAGCGGCCACGCGCGATTTCGGCCATGTCGAGCTCGGCGGTGAGGATGCCTTCCTCATCGAACAGCGGCCCGGCCAGATACTCCCCGAACGGCGACACGATCGCCGACCCGCCGCTGCTCACCACCTCGGGCATGTCGGCCAAGTCTCCGATGCATGGCAGATCGGCGGGGTACATGCTCTTGGTCAGATACTGGTTGCAGCCGAGCACGAAGCAGCGCCCTTCGTTGGCAATATGCCGCAAGGTGGCCTGCCACGAGTCCCGTTCATCCGCGGTCGGCGCCAGATAGATTTCCACCCCTTTGCCGTACATCGCCATGCGAGCCATCGGCATCATGTTTTCCCAGCAGATCAAGCCACCGATGGTGCCGAGCTCCGTCGTGTAACTGCTCAGCGTGGAGCCGTCCCCCTCTCCCCAGATCACTCGTTCTGCGGCGGTGGGCTTGAGCTTGCGATGTTTGCCGAGCAGTGTGCCGTCCGCACCGATGTAGAGCAGGGTGCAGTAGAGCGTGCCCCGGCCAAGGGCACCTTCGCGCTCGATGACCGGCATGCCGACAAACGCTGAGGCGTCCTTCGCTGCCTGGCAGAGGCGATCGACCTCGGGGCTCGGCACCTCGACGGCGTTGGTGAAGTAGCGCTCGAAGAGGCTTCGACCCTCAGCCGTGCGATCGCCGACAGATGCGCCGAAGGTGAGGCCCCAAGGGTAGGCGGGCACGAAACCCTCTGGAAGAAGGATCAGCTGTGCACCCCGTTTTCCAGCTTCGCGGATCAGCTCCGCCGCCTTGTCGATACACGCGTCCCGATCCATGACGACGGATCCGGCTTGCACGACTGCCGCTGTGAATGTCATCGAAACCGTCGCGTGGTCGGTGCGGCTGGATGGCGTGCCCGAGTCAGGGCGTCACTGTGACCTTTACGTTCGCGTAGGTGAATCTGGCACCATCGCTGGCGACCCCCCGGAGCACGTACTCTCCCGGTTCGTCGAAGGTCACTTCGGTCACCCATCTCCCATCCTCAGGCGGCTCGGGAATGATGTACGGAGGCGACCACGGAGAATTCGCGTACATGCGGGAATCCATCCACGTCTTCATCTGAGTGGGGCGGAAGGTCGTGTGTTCCTCGATACCCCGGTAGACCATCCACGAGAACCGCAGGCCAGGTGGACTCCGCACGACCGATCCCCGTGGGGGGTTGTAAAGCTGCTCCACCGAGCGTAGCGGCCGTCGCTCTCTTCTCGGGGGGTAGTTGTCCGGATCGTCCGCGTGAACGACCAGCGTCAACGACTCCCCCACCCTCACGGTCCGTTCCATTCCGCCCTCGACCTCGAGCTCCGGGGCGAGGTTGGTCCGCAGATCCTGATGGGTGCTGCCGTGGTTTCCTCCCACATCCGTGGACATCGCCTGGCCATCGATCGCGTAGTTCCCCGCAAGCGAGGCGTACACTCGCTGCGTCTTTCCGTTGGCGGTGAGTGTCCAGACCACCTGCGTCTCTTCCGGACTGCCAAACGCCTCGGGGTCCGGCACCGTGATGGTGAAGAGGAAGGGATTGCGACGGGGATAGAAATGGGTCGGCTGTCCCTGGTCGGCGTCTTCGGGATCGAAGGACACCTCGAACGCCTCATCGGGCTGTAGGTCTGGATGGTCCCCGAACTCGACGACCGCGAAATGGTTGTCGGGGCCGATCGGGAGCTCGAACTCCTGATCCCAGTTCTCATTGAAGTAGCCGAACCAGAGCTTGACCGACCCGTCCTCCTGCCGCTCCCACCCGTCGAAGGCCGGAAACAACCTCTCGCCTTGTAGGTGCATGGTCTGGGCGGCCGCTCCGTCGAAGAGGAGGAGCGCTGCCAGCGGGGCCATCAGCAGCCATTTCATTCTTGTCCTCACTGGAGGCCGCCTCCGTCATCCGCCGCCGGCGCCTCGAAGTTCTCCTCCACGAAGGCCCAACAGAGCGGACAGCCGATGTCGAAGTCATTCCTGTCCATGTGCTTTCGCCGCTCGGCCATCTCGGCCTGGAACTCCTCTTCGGTCAGGCTGACCACCCAGCCCAGCTCGAGGAACATGTTCGCCACCGAGCGCCGGCCGCTGCCTTGCCAGTTTCTGTTGTCGGCCAAGTTGTGGTTGTCATCCGTGGTGTCGAGATAGCCGACGTAGCGCACCACGGTGCCCTTTGGCAGCAGCGGTTCGTGACCCGGGGCGTACAGATACTGCTTGACCCAGTTGTGGTCGTAACCCACGCAGTTGAGCGTGTGCACGATGGGGCCCCAGATCGCCTCGACGCAGGACCGCATTCCCGGTGCATGGAGGTGCGGCTCCCAGGCGTAGACCTTCGTGTGCTGGCGCAGCACGGTAAAAGTCTCAAACCGCTGGTATGCTTCCCCCGGCTTCGCGTAGACGTCGACGTCGTTTCCCATGGACAGGCTGCCGCGGCGCCGGTATTTCGGCTCGTAGCCCAACGGATGGAAGTAGAAGCCGAATTCGAGGTGCGCCGTGGTCTCTCGAAACTGGTTCGGTCGAAAGTGCCCGTTATTGAGATGTATTACGGAGTTCGCCGGCAAAGGATAGCCGACCTCCTCCGGGAAGATGTCCGCGTTCCGTCCTACTTCGTGAACGGGATAGCTGATCCTCTGGCCTGTAACATTCCCATCCTCGTCCAGGACGCGGACCCCATAGTTCATGTGGTGCCAGACGAAGCGTCCTCCCACCGTGTTTGCGAGAGCCGGGTCGTCGAAGGAGAGATCGCTGACCTCTCGGACTTGCACGGCCCTCACATACCGGTCTTCCAAGAGCCCAGTCGGGAGCATGCCGAAATCTCCCCACTGGTCCGGGCCGACTATCGGCACCGTCACCGGGTCCATCGAAATGATCAGGTCCGGCTCCCCTAGCTCCCATGGTATGGCGCCGGACGAGCCACGGACTGGCCCTGGGCCCGACCCACCGAGGGCCAGGGCGCCGGCCGGCGCGTCGGCAGGATCGCCCTCGGGAGCGCCGTGGTCTACCCAGGCCTGGATCTTCGCCAGCTCTTCGTCCCTGAGGTACTCGGAGTCGCGGAATTCCTGGATCCCGATGTTCCGTTCCACGTAGAACGGCGGCATCGCCCCGCTCCGGTCCCGGATGGCGGTCCGTTCCTTGATCCTCTGCGACCACCTCCGCACCTCCTGATACGTCGTCAGTGCCATCGGCGCCATGCCTTCGGTCGTGTGGCACTTCACGCAGTTCACGCGGAGAATCGGGGCGATGTCCTTGTGGTAGGTCACGCCTGCTGGATCGATCCCGAAATCTTCCGCAGCGTAGAGATACGGCTCGATGTTGGCGAGGCTGCCATCCCGCAGCGGGAGCGACGTTTGAGCGGTCAGCGATGCTGCGCCAATGGGTGCGCCGACGACGCCCATCACGGCCAGCAACGCAAGACTCGAGAGCACCCGGTGCCAAGCCCTAAGACCTGAGGGGTTCATCGCGACCTTCCTCCTCTGTGAGACCTCTCTCGCGGGACCGGCGTCGGATTTCGCCGACAAGGCCGGTCTGATCCTAAGAAGCATACTGAGGCTCCTGGCTTCGACGTGCAAGCATGGGTTCAGGACTCCTGCTTGCGCCTACGGGCCCGCTCTCGGATGTTGACCGCGGTCTCATTCCGTGGTAACCGAGGATATCGAGCATGGCGACCCCTTCCGACGATCCCCTGAAGCGCCTGATGCCCGAGATCCACCGCCGTAGTCTCTGGCGTCATTGGAGCTGTTGTAGTGGCTCCTAGCCTCGGCGTGTTCCTGTCTGAGTTGAAGCGCCGGAAGGTCTACCGGGTCGCCGTCGCATACATCGTTGTCGGCCTCGGAGTCCTTGGTGCGGCCGAAGTGATCATGGATCCACTTGGACTCGAAGGCGCCCGACCTTTCATTGTTATTTTCACCCTTCTGGGATTCCCTCTGGCCCTGATTCTCGCATGGGCGTATGAGGTAAGGCCCGAGCAGCCGAGGGCGGTCGAACCCCCCGGCGAGGAAGCCGGTTCAGAAGCCGGTTCAAAAGCCGGTTCAAACGTGGAGACCGTAACGCGGGCCGAACCCGCCACGGCCGCACAGCCGAGGTCGATCGCGGTGCTCGCCTTCGCGAACATGAGCTCCGACCCCGAGAACGAGTACTTCTGCGACGGGATCTCGGAAGAGATCATCAACGCGCTTGCGCATCTCCCCGAGCTCAAGGTCGCGGGTCGGACATCGGCATTTTCGTTCAAGGGGACGGATCTGGACGTGCCGGAGATCGGGACCAGGCTGAACGTCGCCACGGTCCTGGAGGGGAGCGTGCGTAAGATGGGGAATCAGCTCCGGATTACAGCGCAGCTCATCGACGTCGGGAGCGGGTACCATCTCTGGTCCGAGCAGTTCGACCGGCAACTCGACGACATCTTCGCGATTCAGAACGAGATCGCGACGAACATCGCCGAGCGGTTGGAGGTGACCATGGGAGGTGCGGCGCCAGAGCCCAGGGTGCAAACCGACAACTTCGGGGCCTACGATTTCTATCTGAAGGGCCGTGCCCTGCTGTATCAACGCGGAATGGCGATGTTCCAGGCGCGCGAATGTTTCGAGGATGCGCTCGCCCTGGATACGCAGTACGCGTTGGCCCATGCCGGTCTAGCCGACAGTTACTCGATCCTCGGCTACTACGGACTCATCGAGCCCGCCGAGGCATGGCCGCGTGCCCGTCAGGCCGCTGAGCACGCCGTTGCGCTGGCGCCCGAGCTTGCGGAGGCGCACAATGCGCTCGCGATCATTGCCTTCGTCCGGGATTGGAACTGGGCGACGGCGGGCCGCGAGTTTCAGCGCTCCCTCGAGCTCAATCCGAGCTACGTCCAAGCCCGATGTTGGTACGCCATGGCTTACCTCCAGGGGACGAGGGAGGAGCACGAAGCTGCGATCGCGGAGGCGCGAGTGGCGGTGGACATCGACCCTCTATCCCCTTACGCCCACACGATGCTCGGGTATGTCTTGACCTCCGCCGGACAAACGGAAGAGGCGGTTGAGGAAGCCCGAAGAGGTGCGGAATCCGACCCAGATTCGTACTGGGGCCAGTTTGTGCTGGCGACCGCGTACCACTTCGCCGCGCGCCTTTCGGAAGCGGAAGGCGCGTATCAACGGGCGCTGTCCGCGTCGAAACGTCATCCTTTGGCCCTGGCGAACCTGGGCAGGCTCTATGCGGAGTGGGAGAAGCCAGGGGACGCCAAGGCGGTCGACGCCGAGCTCGTGGCCCGATCCCGCCAGGAATACGTGCAGCCCATCACTCTATCGCTGGCCGCTGCGTGTGCCGGCAGGGCCGAAGAGGCCCTCGGGCTACTCCAACGGGCCTGCGAAGAACGCGATCCCTGGCTAGCTTGGGGTGCGCTCACTTCGCCATGGTTCGAGCCGTTGCGAGCATTCCCGGAATACGAGGACATACTGACGCGCATGAAGCTGCCACTGACTGGCAGCGATTCGTAATGGCTGAGGAGACCTCGCCGCATCGAGTCCACTGACGACCCCAACTCCGTGACCAATGAAAAAAACATCCTTCGTTCTCCTCGCGCTCCTCGTGGTGATGTCCGGAGCTGAGCCGGCCCACGCCCAGCAAGCCTCGCCGGCCGACCTGACCACGGTCCTCAACTACGTCGGGATTTCGGACCGACTCACGACCGCCGGTCAGATCGCCTACGATCAGGTTCCTCTCCTACGCGAGGAGGGGTACGAGGTCGTCGTCAACCTCGCCACCGCCCAAGAAAGGAACTCGCTGGAAGGGTTCCATGTGACTTCTTCCGGGATGACGTACATCCACATCCCGGTCGAATGGGAACGGCCGCTGCTGAGCGACGTGAGGATGTTCTTCGACGTGATGGAAGCCAACCAGGGTCGGAAAGTGTTCGTGCACTGCATCGCGAATATGCGCGCATCGGCCTTCGTCTATATGTACCGGACGCTGATCGAGGGTGTCTCGGACGAAGAAGCGCGGGAGGACATGGACGCGGTCTGGGACCCAGGCGAGCTGGGGCAGTGGGCGGAGCTGATCGAGAGCGCTCAGAGGGAGTTCGGGGGGGCTTAGGGGGCTGTAGGTCGCGGATCTCCGGCTGGCTCCCTTGGCTTACCTCGGCTCATCCGGATTGCCCGCCGACGCTCGGCTCTGGGCCTCCAGGCGTTCCTGATAGCGCGCTCCGCGCAGTATGCCCACCAGGTTATGATTGCCTTCGTGACACGCGTACTCGTAGAGCTGGTCGTGTAGCGCCTTCATCGGGACCTCACCCCCCCAAGGCTCGGCGTACGTCGTCGGGTCGTCGACCGTGAACTCGTACAGGATGGTCTCCTCGTCGACCCGGCTGAACCGTTCGGTCACCTTGAGATCGTCCGATGCGTTGCCACGGAACCGCTGAAGCGGATGGAAGTTGGTGGTCTCGACCACGAGCACGTCACCCTCCCAATGGCCCCACGAGTCGCCCATCCACGGTCTCAGGTGTGCGGGAAGTCGCGGCCCATCGCCGATACGGATGATCCGCGCGTCGTGGATCATCTCCGCCATGATCACCACGTGATCGGCGGTCTGCACGATCGTGTAGTTGTTGTTGTACAGGCGGCGGTTGGGGAGCATCGGTGGACCGGCGCTGCTACCGAAGGACATGAGGCACCGCTCGGAGAGGGGTGCGAGCTCCGGATGGTCGTACTGCTCGAACTGGTTCCAGAGCGCCTGAGGGTCCCGGGACCGCTGGCGCGCCTCAGGGGTCAGCCGCGGCACACGGCCATCAGGCGGATTCGTGACGAGCGAGCTCCTGGGTTCACCATTGACGGTGGCCACACGGAAGTCGCCTGCTTCGACCAGGGTGATAAGCTCGGTGCATGTCCCCGCTCCATAGAAGCAGACCTGGTCGGTCCCACCCGTTCGTGGCTGCTCGATCCTGGTCACCTCTTCCGGGGTGAGAATGGGACCTTGGCCACGCGGGCGCTGGAGCGGGGTGAGCGTCTCGTTGGTCCAGTTACCCTGGAGGTCCGGGTGGCCGTCGGGCGTCCGGGGCACGACCCACTCGGTCTGCGCCGCTACGGCCGAGACCGGCCCAGCCGACGCGGTCGCGAGGCAAAGGGCGATGCACAACGCTGCCACTCTTCGCATTCTGAGATACTACTCCTCTCTGATATCAGGTACAAGCGAGGGCGGGCATGGCCCAAGAGGTGCGTGCCATCTATCATCAGAGCTTGAGCAAAATGTGGCCTTCCGGAGGACGGTCGATGAGCGTTCGGAATCGGACTTCACTTCTCGGGTTGCCCATCACGATTGCGGCGACGGTCCTGTTCGCTCCTCCGGGCGCGAGGGGAGCCGCCGCCCAGGATCGCGAATTCACGCCGGTCACCGACGCGATGCTGGCGAACCCAGACGCGGCAGACTGGCTGAGCTGGCGGCGCACATTAGATGCGTGGGGTTACAGCCCGCTGGACCAGATCAACACGGACAACGTGCATCGGCTGCAACTCGTCTGGGCTTGGCGGATGGAGCCGGGCGCCAGCCAGCCGACGCCGCTCGTCTACGACGGCGTGATGTACCTCGCGAATCCGAACAACATCATTCAGGCGATCGACGCCGCCACGGGCGACGTGCTATGGCGGTACGAGCGTGAGTTGGAGGGCCCCCCCGACCCGATCCTGAGCAGTCGCTCCCGATCGATCGCGATCTACGGTGACAAGATCTACCTCAACGCCTCGGACGCGCACATCGTGGCGCTCGACGCCCGCACAGGCGAGGTGGCCTGGGATCAGACCGTGGGGGACAAAGCGATGGGCTATCGGTACACGAGTGGCCCGATCGTGGTGAACGGAAACATCGTGGCCGGGATGAGCGGGTGCGAGCGCTTCAAGGAGGATGTGTGCTTCATCTCGGCCCATGACGCCGAAACGGGGCAAGAAGTCTGGCGCACATCGACCATCGCCCGTCCGGGCGACCCCGGGGGCGACACCTGGGGAGATCTGCCCCTCGAATATCGAGCCGGCGCCGACTCGTGGATTCCGGGCAGCTACGATCCGGTGACCAACTTGACGTACTGGTCGACGTCACAGGCCAAGCCGTGGGCCCGACTGACCCGCGGGACCGACGGCGACGCGCTCTACAGCAACAGCGTGCTCGCGCTCGACCCGGACACCGGCGAGATGGAGTGGTACTACCAGTTCGTACCGGGCGAGACCCATGATCTGGACGACGTGTTCGAGAGCGTGCTCATCGACCACGACGGCCGACGCTCGCTCTTCAAGATGGGTAAGATGGGCATCCTCTGGGAGATCGATCGCACGACCGGAGCGTTCGTGGCGGCACACGACCTCGGGTATCAGACCCTCATCGACGTCGACCCGCAGACGGGAGAGGTGACCTACCGGCCCGGAATGATCCCTCAGGCGGGGGTGGAGCTGGAGTTTTGCCCCGACTTCCGCGGCATCAGGAACTGGCCGGCGTCGGCGTATCACCCAGAGACGCAGGCGCTCTACATCCCCATCCACCCGACCTGTGTACGTGGGACGTTCACGGAGATCGACAAGGTACTCGAAGCGCAATACTACTTGAACACGGGGTGGCGGTCGCAAGGGACCACCGCGCACCCCGACAGTCCGGACCACCGCGGCCACCTGGTCGCCATGGACATCAACAGCGGCGAGATCCTGTGGCGGCACTCCACCCGCACGGTCCCGCGCTCGGCAGCGCTCACCACGGGCGGCGGCCTGGTGGTCAGTGCCGACACCGACCGCAATCTGTACTTTCACGACGTCGCCACGGGCGACGTCCTGTTCCAGATGCGGCTGCCCGCCTCAGCGGAGGGCTACCCGATCACCTACGCGGTCGACGGCAGGCAATACGTGGCGGTGCCGGTTGGGGGCAACCGCAGCAACGCGATCTACGTCTTCGCCCTCCCGGTGGAGGCGGACGGACGCTAGCCGGACGGGCCTGAAACGCCGGTCTCCGTGGCCAGCGCCGATGAGTCTCGGACTGCCACACCGCGCTGGCAACCCAAGAGGCCCGCCCGTGTATCTCAGGTGGGAACGGCGGACCCGACCTATGACCGATCCGGGGTGGGAGAAAGAGTTAACCCAGGAGTTCGAGTGTCTTTCTCACGCGGCGCTTGATGGTGCGTTCCAACTGCTGGCGCCTCGGGATCCGGCCGAGTCGATCCTGGAGCCTCGTCATTTCTTCATCAAGGGCTTCGGGGATTCGGTTGGCCATCTCCTCGACGGTTCTCAGTACGAGGGACTTTCCGATCCCGATATCCGATGCCAATCGCACCCAATTGTTCTTATCGATCGCTCCGGGGTCGGACTGGCCGCCGACCGACATCGCCATCCGGTGGTCGAACGGATAGGCCCCGGTGCAGACAAGATCGTAGAACGGGGCGAGCTCATGGTGCCCCTCCGTCGTCCGAAGGATGGCGACGTTTTTCGCGTGCGCATCCGCGTTATGCACCAGGACATTGAAGACGACCCAGTCCAGCATGGTTCTGGCGGCGGTCAGCGGATCCACGACCTCTTCCCTCACGAGGTCGAAAACGGTCTGTAGCGATGGACCGCCTTCGCTCTCGTACTTGGTGTCGGGTGGCAGTCCGGTGGCCTGGCACAGGTCCTGTTGATGCAGCCGTAAGGCCTGGCCGTCCTTCACCTCCCGGTCGTAGCGAGCCACGAGCAACAATCTGGTTTCACCCAGAGTGACGACCTCATGGCCGACCACAGGCAATTCGACCGACCGCGCCAGCGAAAGCATGAGCGCCTCGTTTTCTACCAGGCCTTTGTAGTCGGGGTTCGGTAGCTTCAGGATGTGCGTGCTCGGCCGTCCGTCGAGGGGCACGGCCAATCCATCATCCGTTTCGATCACCGCTAATTTGTTCTGAGCTCCGGCGAGGGAGAGGCGAATACGCTTCCCCGGAAGGAACAGACCTGCGAACCCTGTCTTTGTCGCTAGCCGTTCACCGTCTTCAGGGGTGAGCAGGAGAAACTCGGGGCCGGCGATGGCCTGTGGTTCCTCGCCGGGGTCCATGATTTCCAAGGAGCCGGCACAGTCGGCGCCGAACATTCGGAGGAACTCGAAATCGTTTTCGGGTGAGATGCCCGCGCTTCCGGCGATGAGGTCCCGCGCCCCGGCTTCGGGCAGCAGGTTTCTGAAGAATGAAGTCTCGTGGGCCCCCTGCGTCAGAGGGAGGCTCGCGGCCAGGGCGAACGCCGCTTCTCTCGCCAACCAGCTGTCGGCATACTCGAACGACAGGGCTGCGCCGCTCGTGCGGGTGAGCGTTCCGACGTCGCGCCCGAAGTGGCGAACGACCAAGTGGTCGGGACTCATGACGGCTCATCGAACAGGTTGCCGCCGCTCCGCCGGGCCACGACCAGCGTCAAGCCGAAACGGTCGAGGAGCTTGAACACGAGTCCGATTTCGGCAGTCGGCTTGCCTCGTTCGAGTTCAGAGAGGAAGCGCTCGCCGACGCCCGCCAAGGCGGCAGCGTCGACCTGCGACAGGCCTCGAGATTTCCGGTAGGCACGCAGCAGTCTTCCCAGGTCGGCGGTGGTTCGGATGCGGTCCTCATTTTTCATCGCGCCCTTCCCGTACGGTAGGACATTGAGGGTTCAACCTCTCAGTGAGTGATTTCTTCCCGTACGGGAAGATACATGTTTTCGTGCTCTTGTCCAGGAAATTCTTACCGTACGGTAGGGGGCGTACGGTCAACTTGCGCTCGTGTGAGTGAAGGCCTCGTGTCGACGATGGTGAATCCGTGGGATCGCAGGCCGCTCAGCTAGCCGCCAGCGCGGCTCGCATCTCGGCCCGTGACACGAACTTCACGCGCGGTCGTCCACCGGCCTCGCCTCGCGCCTGCTCCAGCGCATCCAATCGGCTCCAGTCGGCATAGTTCACGACGTGGGGCTGACGCCCTCGAACCAGCGCGTCGAGGGCCGATGGATCGGGGTGCGCCGGATCGAGGACGGAGGACGAACCGGCGTCTTCCAGCATAGCGCCGGCGGTCTCCGTCCCGTCTTTCTTGTTCGTTCCGATCACTCCGGTCGGCCCGCGCTTGATCCAGCCGCTGACGTACATCCCCCGCACGGATCGCCCGGTCTCGGGATCGGTCACGCGGCCGCTCTCATTCGGGATCACTCCCCAGCTCTCGTTGAAGGGAAGACCCTCCATGGGAAGGCCCCGGTATCCGACCGATCGAAAGACCAGGTCCACCGGGAGCTCTTCGGTCTGCTCGGTGGCGCGAGGGCGAAGTTTCCCCGCATCCGAGATGAGCTCGTTGCGCACGATCCGCATGGCCCGGACCCCGCCGTCGTCGCCGGCAATGAGCTCGGTGGGTGAGACCAGGAACCGTAGGGTGAGCAAGCGTTCCTTACCTTCACGGGGCCGCTGGGCGAAGTCTTCGAGAATCGTCATCTTCTTCTGCAAAGTGTCGTCGTCCGTGTTGTCGAGCTCGGCCTGGCTGAGGGGATCGAGGCGCACGTCTTCGGGAGGGACGTGGATGTCCGCTCCCGGCAGCTCGCCCAGCTCCCGCACTTCCGGATTCGTGAAGGCGGCTTGGAGGGGCCCGCGCCGGCCGAGCATGATCACCTCGCGCACTTTGCTCTGGCTCAACACTTCGAGCGCGTGGTCGGCGATGTCGGTCTCGGCCAACTCGTCGGGTGTGCGGCACAAAATCCGTGCGACGTCCACCGCGACGTTTCCGACGCCCACCACGGCGACACGCTCGGCGGAGAGATCGAATTGATGGTCCCGGTAGTCGGGGTGGCCGTTGAACCAGGCCACGAATTCGGTGGCGGTACGGCTTCGTGCGAGATCCTCGCCGGGGATCCCCATCCGGCGATCCGTCTCAGCGCCGGTGGCAAAGCAGATCTGGTGAAAGTGCTGGCCGAGGTCGGTCAGGCTGATGTCCTTTCCCACCTCCACATCGCCGAAGAACCGGAACGTCTCTTGCTGGGCGATGCGGTCGAACACCCGCGTGACGTTCTTGATCTTCTGGTGGTCCGGGGCGACACCAAAACGCACGAGACCGAAAGGAGTCGGGAGACGATCGAACATGTCGACCTGGACGTGAATATCGCTCTGCTTGAGAAGGTGCGCCGCGGTATAAAACCCAGCCGGCCCCGACCCGATGATGGCCACCCTGAGTGGGTGGCCCGCTGTTCCTAATTCCGACGTCATGAACGCTCCTGTGCGGTCGGCTAAACGGCCCGAATGATAGCCATTTTGACGCCTCACCGGCACCCGAATACCGGATGCTCGCCATGCCGTATGTCGTCGAAGCTTCTTTCCGCGAGCCCTCCTCTTGCGCGACGGACCGAAAGGACGGGATGTTGACCACGGTCTGATCCCGGAGTGCGCCCATGTCCGATGCAGCCCCCCGCCGAGCACCGCCGCTCAAAGCTCGCCGAGGACGTCCGTTCCATACTCGGCACCGTGTGATCCGTTGCGCCGTTGGGGCTTCGGTGGCGGCCTCGGCCGTCGTGTGCCTGGGAGCGGCCGCTGCCACCGCCCAGTCGGGCGCAGCAAACGCGGAGTGGGGTGTGTTCGGCGCCGACGCGGGCGCCACCCGCTACTCGCCCCTCGACCAGATTCATTCCGGCAACGTCGGGGATCTGGAAGTGGCGTGGCGGTGGAGCGCCCGCAACTACGGCACCCCCCCTCCGTCCGGTCGGATGCAAGTCAGTCCCCTGGTCGTCGACGGGATCCTCTATACGACCGCCGGCAACCAACGCAGCGTGGTCGCCATCGAGGCCGCTACGGGTGAGACCCTCTGGATCTGGCGGCCGAGCGAGAACGAACGGAGGTGGGGCGACATCATCGAGCCCGTCGCACGGAGCTCTGGGCGCGGCGTGAGCTACTGGACGGATGGGGCAGGGGATGAGCGCATCTTCGTGGTCACGCCGAGTTACCAGTTGGTGGCCCTGGACGCTCGGACGGGGCATCCGGTTCAGGGATTCGGGGTGGCCGGCGTCGTGGACATGATGGACGATCTGCGTTGGGATGAGCGGCCGGCGGCACAGAGAGAGGGCAGGGTGGCCAACACGTCACCGCCGGCGATTCTCGGGAATGTGATTGTGGCCTCGATTTCGATGCACACCGGCAGCGTGCCGACCCGGGCATCTCCCAACGAGGTCTGGCCCATGAACGTCCCCGGCGACGTGGTGGCGTACGATGCCCGCTCGGGTCGGGCGCTCTGGCGCTTCAATACGGTCCCGGCCGAGGGAGAGTACGGCATAGAGACCTGGGAGAGGGCGGACGAGGCCCTCTGGGACGTATCCACCGGCACGCACGACTGGGTGCAACAGTATCCGGAGCTCCTCGACGCGTCCTGGAAGTACACGGGGAACGTCGGGCATTGGGCACCCGTTACGGCCGACGAGGAGCTGGGCTTGTTCTACGTGCCCACCGAGACTCCCACCAACGACTACTTCGGTGGCTATCGGCCCGGAGACAACCTCTTCGGGAACTCCGTGGTGGCGCTCGACGCCCAGACCGGGGAGCGAGTCTGGCATTTTCAGCTCACCCATCACGAGCTCTGGGACTACGATCCGCCGACGGCCCCCATCCTCGTCGACATCGAGGTGGACGGTGTCCCGGTGAAGGCCTTGGTGCAGCTCACCAAGCAGGGATTCGCTTATGTGCTCGACCGTGAGACGGGCGAACCGGTCTGGCCGATCGAGGAACGGGAAGTGCCACAGTCGGACGTCCCAGGGGAGCGGACGTCTCCCACCCAACCCTTCCCCACCAAGCCGCCTGCTTATGAACGCCAAGGCATCGGTGAGGACGACCTCATCGACTTCACTCCGGAGCTTCGGGCCGAAGCGCTGCGGGTGGTAGAGAACTACCGGCTCGGGCCTCTCTATACTCCGCCGTCTTTGATCGATCCGGACGGCGTCAATCTGGGGACCATCGCGCTCCCCGGTGCGGGTGGTGGCGCCAATTGGCCGGGTGGTGCGGTGGACGCCGAGGCGGGCATCCTTTTTGTAGCGTCGCGTACCACGCCGTCGCTGTTCGGTCTGATAGAGGGCACTGAAAGGACTGGAGTGCGCTACCACGTTTCCCGGGCCCAAGGGGTCCCGACCGTCCGTGGCCTCCCCTTGGTGAAGCCTCCCTACGGCCGGATCACCGCGATCGATCTGACCGTGGGAGAGATCCTGTGGCAGATTCCGCACGGCGCCACGCCCGACTATATCCGGAGCCATCCAAGCCTCCAGGGCGTGGAAGTGCCCACTACGGGGAGCCAGACGTTAGGGTCCGGCCTTCTCGTGACATCTACCCTGCTGTTTTCGGGTGAGGGAGCACGCGGCGAGCCGGTTCTCCGTGCGTACGACAAGCGGACGGGCGACATCGTCCACGAGATTCAGCTTCCGGCTGGACCAACCATCGGGTTCCCGATCACGTACATGGCGGGTGGCCAGCAGTACATCGTCGTAGCGGCTTTGGATGAGGAGTCCGTCGCGGAGTTGGTCGCCTTCACCTTGCGATAGGCCGCTGGATCGACGCCACGACAAGGTTCTCGCGCATAGGTGATTGAAGCTAGGTTGGATGAGGGGACGGGGTAGGCCATGAAAATGAGGACGGGACACCGATGGACATTGCCGAGAAGGTCGAAGCGCTCAAGGACTGGCTTTCAGATCGAATGGGCGCCGATGTAGACGCAGGCTTCGACCCCGTTGCCGACACCTACTGGTTTCGAATCCTTCTCGACGTCACGCTTCCGCCCATGCTGTCGGTCCGTAAATCTGTGCTCGAAGATCACTCCGCCAAGGAGCTCCAGAGTGACCTAGGACAACTCGAGGTCCTGGGGATCTTGGGAAAGGAACCTGCGCCGCACCTCGTTTACGAGAGAAGCGGTGAAGTGAAGAAGATCACCCTGACGAAGATCATCGAGCGGTTGCTGTAGCGGTTGCACTGCCTTGCCACCTGCGGTGGGGGCGATCAGGCTTCTGCTTGCGCCTACCGTCCCGCTCTCGGATGTTGACCGCAGTCTGATCCCGGAGTGTGCCCGTGTCCGATCCCGTCGGCCTTCGACCGTTGTCCATCGTCCTGCTCACCACCGTGATGATCGGCTCGGCTCATGCTGCGGAAGGTCAAACAGCGAGCGAGCCAACCGAGGAGGCTCCAAAGTCGGCAGTGGGGGCTTTCGCGCTGAGCATGATGATACCGGGAGCCGGACAGGCCCATAACGGGCAGTGGGGCAAGGGGGGCCTGATGCTGGGCGGTGGGCTCGTGTCGGCCGGTGTCGCCTTAGCGGGCGCCGGCGAGTGCGATTCGTCCGGCGACTGCTCCCAGCTCACTGCCGGGTTGGTCGGGATGTTCGGCTTCTGGGTGTGGTCGATGATCGATGCCCCGGTTAGCGCGAACTCGATCAACCGCAGGATCGAAGCGGGCCAGGTGGCTTTGGAGATCGGACCGCAGTTGATCGCACCGCAGTTGATCGTACCCAGCGGAGGCTCGCGAGTCGGGCTCAGCTTGGTTCGTGTGAAGTTCTGAGCAGCAGCGGGTGGAGGGCCTAGTCGCTGATCCGCACCCACCTCAGGGCGCTCTGCACCCGACGGCCCTCGCTGTTGGTCCCGGCGGGCGGTAGCAGGGTGAGATGCGTGTCGGTCAGCTCGTAAAAACGCTGGGCATCGGTGTAGGTCCGCCTCGGACTCAGGTTGCCGATCCGCTGATGGACCAGATAACCCTCGTCCTCATGGACCGAGAACGGGCCGAAGTAGCTGCCGTAGGTCTGTACGGCCGCGAGCGCGTCCTCCGGCGTCAGCGTGCCGGCATACGGCTCGCGGCCCGGTCGCATCAGATGCACCGCCATGTGCCCGGAGGGAGCGTAGATGATGAACGCGGTTTCGTACTGGTTGGCCGGGAGCGACTCGCCGCCCACGATCTGCCGTGAAACCGACTCGATCCGGTAGAAGCCGAACAGCCGCCTGTGCGTCTCGGTGAGCTCGGATTCGGGTAGGTCCGGGAGCTTCTCCCAGGTGAGCTGGCTCTTGTCGCCGTTCGCAGCCGCAGGCGGCTGCAGCGTCAGCCGATTCCCCGAAAACGTATAGAAACGCTTGTAGTCGGAGCCGGCGCCCCGGGTGTTGAGGCTGCCCTCCAGGTGGTGCGTCAGAAAGCCCTCGGCCTCGTTGACGGTGAAAGTGCCGAAGTACGAGGTGTAGGTTGCATAGGCATCGAGCACCTCTTCGGACGTCCGCGGGTTGCTGTACGGCTGCCGGTCGGGCTGCATGATCGTGACACCCATGTAACCGGCCGGGTCGTAGATGATGTAGCCGAGGCGGTCCTCGATAGGGGGCGCCAGCAGCTCACCGTCGGCATCGAATCGCTCGATCTTGACCAGCGTCCACGCGCCGGCGAACTGGCTCTTGGAATCCGCTGTGGCGACGTCGAGACCCGGGGTCTCTTCAGCGACCTCGGTGGCTGGGGCGCTACCACTGCAGGCGGACAGCGCGACGAGACCCCATAGCGTGATCAGCTTCCTGGGCATCTTCTCCTCCTCCGGAATCCTGTCGGCCTCGACATCAGGAGTGCCGGGCCGTGACGACGCGCTCGCCCCACTGGGCGCGGTACGCATCCTGGATACGGTGACCATAGCTCGAGCTAGGCTAGCATATTACCGGTCGGCCTGAGAAGTCGGCAAGCTGGCTCGTCCACCACTTCTGAGCCGCTGACTTCCGATCGCCGCCGAGAACGGCATGGGGACGAACGCTGCCCCGTTTCCGGCTGGCGTCTCAGCGGATATCCTAAGACGGAAATCCCCTGGATCGATCGGAAGAAGACGAATGAGACAAGGACCTGAAAAGCACCGGAGCACCGGATTGAACCGTCGCGAGTTTCTCGGCGTTGGGGCGCTTCCACTGGTGGCTGGATTGGCGGCCAAGGATCTCGGTGCCAAGAGCATCGGCACGGGGCACGAGATCACGGAGCCCGAGATGAAGACGATGCAGTCTGCCCAGGCCATTGTTCGCGTCGGCCTCGTGGGTGCGGGCGGCATCGTGCGAAGGGCCCAGCTTCCGAACTTTAGACGGATCCCGGGATGCGAGGTCGTCGCAGTGGCGAATCGCAGCTTGGCTTCCAGTCAGAGAGTTGCGGAGGAGTTCAACATTCCCACGGCCTATGCCAACTGGAGGGAGCTGCTGGAAGACGAGAGCGTCGATGCCGTCATGATCGGAACGCCGCCCTACATGCACAGCACCGTGACCCTGGAGACGCTGGAGGCGGGGAAACACGTGCTGTGCCAGTCCCGCATGGCCATGAACGCAGGCGAGGCCAAAGACATGCTGGAGGGGGCGCTTCGTCACCCGGACCTGGTCTGCCAACTGGTCGTGAACCCGTACCAGCGCGCCTTGAAGCGACTGATCGACGACGGATACCTCGGGGAGCTCCTCTCCGCCGACGTGCGCAGGTTGGGATCCGACGCCTCCGCGGGTGCTTCTCCCGACCGACGACGCGGCTTCGTCGAGTTCGGCCAGGACCTGCACTGGCGCGTAGACCCGGACTTCAACGGGTTCAACATCCCGTTGGGCCTGGGCGCTGCCTATGAAGGACTGAGTCACCTGTTGGGGCGGGCGACTCGCGTGACGGCAATGTCCAAAGTGCACGCGCCGCAGAGACGTGCTGCGGACGGAGAGATGGTTTCCAAGGGTGGGGTGGACCACGTGGATGTTCTCTACGAGGTCGCCAACGGGGCACAGGTTCACCTGAGAGTGAGCACGACGACGGCACTGGCTGGCGGCAGTCAGACCTGGCTCTTCGGCAGTGAGGGAACCATCCAGGTTGCGGGCGGCCGAATCCTCGGCGGACGCCGCGGCGACTCCGAGCTCCGTGAGGTTCCCGACCCCCCGCAGGAACCGGGCCCTCGGCGCGTGGGGGTGGAAGAGCGGTTCATCAACACGATTCGGGGAGACGCCGAGAACACGACGGAATCCCTTGAAATCGGTGTCGATTACATGGAGTTCTCGGAGGCCGTGCATCGCAGCGCGCAGACCGGTCGGGCTGTGAATCTACCGTTGCAAGTGGAGGACTAGACATGGCATCGAAAGGCGACCATCCGCGGAACGACCCAAAGCTCGAGAACGAGCGGGGTCTGAACAGGCGAGATTTCGTCAAGACGGGGGTTGCCGCCGGGCTCGGTGCTGGCGGCACGCTGTTGGGGCCGGACGAGGCGCAAGCGCAAGTCGGGGCGAGTGGCGCCGAACAACCCGAACAGACCCAAGAAATCGTCTGGGACTATGAAGTAGATGTCGTCATCGCGGGGGGCGGCTGCGCAGGTCTGACTGCAGCCATTCGCGCGAGGGATCTCGGGGCAAGTGTGCTGGTGGTCGATCAGAACTTCGACCTTGGTGGCAGGATGTTGCACAGCGGGGCCTTGGTGTCGCTCGGCGGAGGCGACCCGGTACAGCTCAGAGACATGAAGGCCGAGAGCGACGGTGAGGGGCTCGTCACGGTAGATCCCCGCGAGAACCCGGAAGAGCTCGACGACAGTGTCGACCTCCTGTTCACGGACCTCACCGACTGGTCGGTCGTCGACCCCAAAGCCCAGAGCCCTTACAGGTACAACGAGCGGGAGCTGGCGCGTGCCTGGGCCGAGAACTGTCCGGCCACCCGGCAATTCCTGATGGACAACTATGTCCGGTTCACGCGGATCAGCGGGACGCATGGCGGCGGAGGCTTGTCGCGGGCAAGGGCGGCGCGCTGCTTCCTCATGCTGGGCAACAGGACGGACATGAAGGCGGGAACCATCACAGCCGAGGACGCGGGCGTCGCCGATCCTGAGCGCACGAGTGCGTTCGCGCCGGTGCAAATGACTAACGCGACCCGCGATGTCGGACCCAACGCCGTAAGCAACGGTGTGGCCCTCGCCCGGCCGCTGGAGTTCTCGGCCCGGGAGAAGGGCGTCGAGTTCATGCTTCATCGCCGTTTTGACGAGCTCGTACGTGAACAACCTTTTGCGGGTAAGGTTCTGGGGATCAAGGCCCAGTATTCGCCGCGGCAGCACCCTGAGACCGGCCAGCTTCTGCAGAGCTATTGGCAGAACGGCAATATCGATGAGCGGCGGGAGACGGTGAACATCCGGGCCCGCCAGGCCGTCATCCTGGCCAGTGGCGGTCACGGGGGAAATCCCGAGGTCCGCAGCATGTTCTACCCCGCCTTGCGGGAACCCGCCTTCCCGACGAGCGGCATTGCCCTGCAAGGCCCCGGTGGTCAGGACGCATCGGCGCTCATCGCCGGATTGAGGGTTGGCGCCAACCTGGCGGGGATGCAACAGAACCTCTCGTATGGCACGACGTTCCACATCACGACGCGCCTCGGCACCCGGGATGCGTACACGAGCATGATGCCCGGTCACCCGACTTTCGGTTTCCGCGGCTCCGCTGGGATCAATGTCGGCAATACCGGCTTCGAAGAGTTCATCGCCGTGAACCAAGTCGGGAAGCGTTTCTTCAGTGAGGTCCGTCTTCCCGCCAGGCCTGGTTTGAGCCGGTACCCGGGCGACGGTGGCGCCCCGGGCCGGGGGCTTGCGCACACGCCGCTCGACTGGCGCAATTGCCAGAAGGAGTGGGTCCGGGAGATGTACAACTATGACCACGGCCTCGATGCCGCTCTGGCAATGAACGAGGGGTCGGAGCCTCCGGACTACTACTCAGGGCCGCTTTGGGCGGTCTTCGATCAGGATGCGGTCGAGCGTACGGGGTGGGAGCTACGCTACCCCTATGTGTCCGACAACGGCTACTTCTTTCAAGCCGATACCATCGAGGACTTGGCCAAGAAGATCGAGGCGGGCCATGAGTTCCAGCGGGTGCCATTGAGTTACCTGGCCGAGACGGTGGCCACCTGGAACGGCTATGCGGATGCCGGGGAGGATCCCGAGTTCGAGCGCCATGAGGATGCCCCCATGAATCCCATCGCGACGCCGCCCTTCTATGCGCTCTCGATCATGATCATCTGGCACGATTCCTATGGCGGCCTGAGGGTCAACGGCCGGCAGCAGGTCGTGGACATGCAGGGCCAGGTCATTCCCGGCCTCTATGCTGGGGGCGAGGCGGTGGGGGGGTTCAACAAGCACGGCCTGGGTAAGGGTCACGTCCACGGTTACATCGCCGGCACGAATGCCGTCGAAGAGCCGTCCAGCTAGTCGTCACCTTGACTCCAAGTCCCAGTGAAGTCGATGCCGGCGCAGTCAAACCGCACCGTACCCATGTCGTCGTATGGGACGTGCCGTCGACCATGGAATACGGCGAGAAGTTCAGCGTCAAGTTAGGGGTCAAATGCGCCGCGGAGTGCCGGCCCGAGGGTTGGACGGTCGAGGTCCGCGACCAGAACGGAAAAGAGCAGGCGTCCGCCACGCTCCACGACGAGCCGTGGCCCGGCACATCAGCGCTTTATTATGCGGAGGTGGAGCTGAGTGCCCCTGACAAGGAGGGGCTCCACATATGGGAAGCCAAGGCTCTGGCGGACGGTCCCGCGGATGGTCTGGCGGATGGTCCGGATATCCCGCACGCCGAGGCCGTCGCCCCTTTTAGTGTGAGAGTCGTTCCCACGCCCGAGTGTCTCTTGACGGTCGTAGCCATAGACATGGAAAGTCAGACCCCCGTCGAAGGCGCCAAGGTTTCCGTTCACCCGTACAAAACCTTCACGGACGAGCGCGGCGTGGCGGAGGTGAGGCTCCCGAAAGGCGAGTACAGACTCTTCGTTTCTGGAAAGAAGTATTTCCCCTTCCGCAGCGACGGCGAAATGAAGGCGGACGTTACGATAAGGGCGGAGCTTGCTGTGGACCGGGAACTCTCCGATGCCGATATCTGGTCCTGATCCCGGACCCTGCCGCGAAGTGGGAGACATCCTCCGAGACGTGGGAGAGAACCTCTGATGTTGAAGCTTGTGGCCTTGAAGCTTGTGGCCTTGAAGCTTTTGGTAGGTGTTCTGGGTATGGTGTTCGTCATTGCCCCGGCTGCCGTCGCACAACAGGGGATCGATCCGGGCCTATTCGAGCAGGGGCAACAACTCTACCAGCAGAACTGTGCGCTTTGCCATCAGGACTCGGGCGTAGGGAATCCGCCCACATTCCCGGCGTTGAGCGGCAATGACCGGCTCGGGGACCCCGTCCGGATTGTCCGCAGCATCCACCAGGGTGGGAGGCGCATGCCTCCGTTCCCCGCGCTGACCGCGGAGGAAATCTCCTCTTTGGCGAATTACGTTCGCAACGCGTGGGCGAACGACTTCAGCGGTGTGACCACCGAAGAGGTAGCCGCGGTGCTAGAGGGACTAGAGGGACTCGAGGTAACCGGCCCAATGGCATCGGTCTGGGATGGCGTATTCAGTGAGGCACAGGCGACACGCGGCGAGGCGGTCTACGAGGGTGCCTGTGGTCTCTGTCATGGCCGCAGATTGAACGGCGCTCCGGACGACCCGGATATGCGCTCCACGCCTCCTCTGGCGCGGGCGAGGTTCCTCCGCATCTGGGAGGGAAGATCGCTTGCCACCTTGTTCGAATACACGCGGGCAACAATGCCGGAAAACAATCCGAGCTCTCTGACCGAGCAGGAGTATGTCGACGTCATCGCCTACATGCTCACGGTCGGCGGGATGCCGGCGGGAGAGGAAGACCTCCAGCCCGACCCGAAGAGTCTCGCCAGCGTCGTCATGCGAGCACAGCCATAGAAGCTGGCTGATGAAGACCGAAATCATTGCATCCCAGCGCGCGCGGCAGCAACGTTAGACAGTCCCTGCCTCATCCTTGCCGGAAACCAGCCTGCGAGCGGAAGTTACCGTTCGGGAGCGGCCGGGATCGTGCGTCATGTATCGGCTGAGGAACGCCGTGCGTCGTCTATTCAAAAAGCTGCTCGCCGCCATATCGGGCCTAACCCTGCGCCGAAAGTCCAACTTTTTCGCCGTGAGCGCTGGGGGAGGCCTGGCCGCCGTGCTGACCGTTGCCGTCCTGAGTGGCGACCGCCTCCCGGTCACCGCGTGGACTGCGGGTTTGGACCGGTGGGCATTCGACGTCCGGCAACGAGCTCTCGAGCGCGAGCTGCCGGACAACCTGTTGATCGTAGGAACAAGCGGATCAGCTGGAGCGGATAGAGCCAAAGAGTGGGATCTACCCTGGGGGATGTACGAGGAGTTCATCCACCGGGTCCGCGATGCCGGGGCGTCGGTGATCGTGCTCGATGTGACGCTGCCCGAGTACAGCGGTGACCTGGCGGCGGATTCCGCTTTCGCCCGTTTGCTGGCGGCGCACGAGGACATCGTGTTGGCGGCCGACGTGAGGTGGGTCCCGCCGTCACGTAATGGGGCGACGGCGCTTTCCGCGCAGGAGGCTCTGCTTCCACCGCCCCTCTTCGCTGAGGCGGCGAGCGCAGTGGGCGTCCGTTCGGCAACGCTCGATCCCGACTCCGTCGTCCGGCGGGCTCAGCCTCAGTCGAACGTTCTGGGCCTACCCTACTGGTCGCTAGCAGTGGAAGCCCTCCGGGTTCACCTGGACGTGCCTTTTGATCAAGTCCGACTCGTGGGTGGGGTGCTCGAGCTCGGTGAGCACCGGTACGAGGTGGGGCGCGAGTCTTACATCGACCATCGACGTGCTCTTCCGCCCTTCTCCATGGAGAACCTGCTGCGCGGCAGCGAACTGCCCGCCCGGGCTCGCCCGTTATTCGAGAACGCCATCGTGCTGGTGGGCCCGAACGGTCCGGGGGTCGAGACGGTCACCACTCCGATGCATGCCTCGATCCCCCGCTTCTTCGTGGACGCCAGCGAGCTCGCCACGCTGCTCGACGGACGAATCCGACGCGACGTACCGAGGGTTCTGGAGATCTTGCTGGTCTGGGTCCTCGCAATCGCTGGCGCCACTGTGTTCCTCAGGCGGTCCCCCGGAACGGGCTTCCTGATCTGGGTGATGGGTTGGGGGGCCTTGCTGCTCTTGTTCTGGTTACCGTTCGTCGCCGGGATGGTCCTGGGCGTTGCGGGCCCGGCCTTGGCCTGGGCGCTCATATTCCCGATGACATTGGGCTATCGGCTTCACGTCTCCGGAGTGGACGTCCTCGCCCGTGACCGAAGCATCCAGGCAATCGCCAGACTCCGGGACGTCCGGTTCGACGAGCTTCAACTCGCCGAGACCCTTACGCCACTGCTCGAGACCCTGGGTGGTGCGCTGGACGCCAGCTCGGTGCTGCTCCTCCAGGAGGGCGGTGAGTTCTGGGAGGTCGTGGGCGGGATCGGTGCTCCGCCACAGGACTGGAGCGAGCTTCGACGAGTGGTGGCGCAGAACAACGGCGACGCTGTGGTCGGGCTCGGGCCCGGTGGAAATGAGGCCTTCGTGCCGATTATCGTCGACCAGGACGAGCGGCGCCGGGTGCTCTACGTGCACGGGAGCCGCAGCCTCGGCCCGCTGGACACGCACACCCTACTCTCCGTTGCCTCGGCTCTCCATCTGGGCTTCCACAACCGGGCGCTGACACGCAGCTTGGAGGAAGCCTACCTGGGGATCCTGACAGGTATCAGCATAGCGGTCGAGGCGCGGGATTACGGCACGGAGGCGCACTGCCAGCGTCTGGCCACCTATTCGTGCGCCCTCGCCGTCGAGCTCGGCCATGAGGACGAGTTCCTCGAGGGTCTTTGGATGGGCGCGAGTCTTCACGACATCGGTAAGGTCGGCGTCCCCGACGCCGTATTTCTCAAGCCCCGCAAGCTGACGAGCAAAGAGTTCGAGATCATGAAGCAGCACACGGTCCTCGGATACCGAATCCTCAAGGACGCGCCCATCAGCGAAACGGCTAAGATGTGCGTCTTGCATCATCATGAGCGCTGGGACGGAAAGGGCTATCCGGATGGGTTGAAAGAAGAGCAGATCCCCCTGGGCGCGCGGATCGTCGCCGTGGTCGACATCTTCGACGCCCTCACCTCCGAGCGGGTCTACCGAAAAGCCAAGACGGAGGAGTGGGCGCTGGAAAAGGTGCAGTCGGAGTCGGGCGCCGCCCTGGAGCCCAAGCTGGTCGAATGCTTCGCCGTGCTCCACATAGACGGTGTGATACGCGGTGCCGGCCACCCGATTCCCGAAAGCGCCCGACGACGCTGGACGCCCCAGCGCTTACGCGCGGCTACGCTCGAGCAGACTCGACCGATCGTGACGGTCGAGGCTGAGGATCCGGCTGAATTGGCGCACTAGTCGAGCGCTCCGACTTCGCCCGCGTGGTCCTAGGGGGTGATCATACCCGAGAACTGGATCCGAATCTGTGGCCTGACGCGCATCAGGCCGAGCATGACCACGGGTGGCTCCACGCCGTAGTCGGTCATGTCCAAGGCCACCTCGCCTGCAATCCGGACACCCGATCCGGACGGCGTCAGCGAGAGGGGGAAGCT